>JAYSTS010000001.1:0-26803 GCA_043719475.1 Gammaproteobacteria bacterium
ACCTCGCCAGCGAGTCGAAACCGCTGAGCGCTGGTCCAGCCGGTGGTGGCGAGCACCTCACCCAGATGCAGGTTCTCGTAGTAGTCGTTGAATTCAGCTTCTTTGCCGGGTCTTGGCTCGGTGAGCACCAGTACCTTGTATCGGTTCATCACGTTCTCCTGTTCGTGCTGCAATTCTGCCCATCGTTGGCTGCGACTACGAATAACCTTGGAGACCAGTTTGCCGACGGAACCGCAGAATTGCATTGGAGCAGGCGATTGCGCTAAATGGCACGAGGCTGAGGAAACGGGAGAGCGAGATGAGTCTGTTCGGGGAAAAGTGTGTGCGGTGCGGCGAGCGTACCCGTGAACGACACAATCTTCGGCCGGTGTGCCAGGCGTGCCATGAAGCCATGCAGCTGATGATTATCGCGGCCAATGAAGCGAAACGACATTGTCCGGTCGATGGCGCGAAGCTGGCGAAGGAAATCGCGCACATGTTGGTGATTGATCGCTGCCCGACCTGCCGAGGTATCTGGCTGGATGCCGACGAACTGGAGCGCATCAGTGGCGAAGTCGCCAGCGAAGCAATGATGGCGGTGGCGCGAGGTGCGTTTCCCGGCGTGTGAGAGATCAGCTGTTTTGGCCAGTGAATTTTGGCCTTTCCAGAAGGACACACATACCTGGTCCAGCCAGAAGGAAGCCAGAGACACCCAGAAGACACCCAGAAGGACACACATACCTAGTCAGATATTCCAACCCCATTCCCGACCCAGAAAGACACACACCAAAGTGACAGAAGGAGACACATTCATGGCAATCACCGGTCAATGCCTCTGCGGGCAGATCAAGTACGAATTCGACAAAGCGCCAGCAATGACGGGTGTATGCCATTGCAAGAACTGTCAGCGGCAGGCAGGTTCGGCGTATTCGACACTGGCTGTGGTGCCGAAGACAGAATTCCGGTTCAAGTCGGGCACACCCAAACTGTATGCCGACAGCGATACCTCCAGCGGCAACACGGTGCAGCGCTTTTTCTGCGGAAACTGCGGCTCGCCCATCTATTCGGCAGTTCCATCCCAGCCCGACAACCTGTTTCTGAAAACCGGCACGCTCGATGACACCTCAGGCTTCCAGCCAAAATTTCATGTGTGGTGCGATACCAAGCAGAACTGGGTGGCTCTCGAAGCGGGTGTGCCGACGATAGCGCGAGGCGGCTGACCGGATCACCCTGTAGCTAAGAGGTGCTCGTTTTTGACCGACGCCGCCAGGCCGGCAATCGGCCTGAGGCTGTCAATTCTCGCAGAGCCAGAAGTGCCGAGCAGATAGGTCTGCTCGGTGGCCCCACCCTGTCCATGGGCGATTTCATTGAGCGTTGCCTGCGACAACTTCGCGCAATCGTAGCCTGTGGTTGCCAGGCCCGAGATAATGGCGTCGTGCGGATCGAGATTCACGTTTTATCTCATAAGTTTTCGCTGCAGATAACCTGATTGCAACGGGGTAAAACACCGCACCCGCTCAAAGCGTTGTCTATCCAGGAGACAACTGGTGTTTGATTGACATATGGTAGCAGTTGACATATGGTTGCACTGCGCATGCAGGAAATATTATGAGCGCAGTCCCCAAACGCAGTCAGACGACACCACAGATCACTCCTGAACAGGCAGCTGAGGCCTTGTTCACCGCTCATGAGCACGAACAGGCATGGCTTGATGCATTTGCGTATTCGCTGGATCGCCGACGCGCTCCGGTTTCACTGCAACACGTGCTCACCGTGTGGGATTTGAGTCAGTCGGAAGCGGCACGTGTGTTTGGTGTGAGCCGGCAGGCGATCAGCAAGTGGCTGGATCAAGGCGCGCCGCCTGATCGGGCGGTGTTGATTGCAGATCTCGCGGCGGCGACGGATCTGTTGACTCACTATCTCAAACGTGACCGCATACCTGCCGTGGTGAGGCGTCCGATCGGTGCATTGGATGGCGTGTCGTTGATGGATCTCTTCGTCCGTGCGGACACCCAGGCATTGCTCGCCACCTGCCGCGAGATGTTTGGTTTTGGGCAGGTTCAGGACCAAGCATGAACTTCAAGCTTGAGTTGTTGCCAGATTCGCACGTGTGGTGGCGTATTGCCGATCTAATCTGGGAAAACCCGATGGACCCTCGTTATGCGATGCGTTCAGGCGGACGGTGGAATCCCTCGAACAGCTTCCCGACGCTTTACCTCAATGAAGACCAGGTGACAGCGCGCTTGAACCTGCGCGCCTTCATCGCCAAGTGGCCCTACGAGCCGGAGGATCTGAGGAGTGATAGTGGCCCTGTCCTGCTCGGTGTTGATCTGCCGCGGCAGCAACAGGTCGTCGATGTCCATTCACGCGAGGGCGTGCTGGCCGTGGGCCTGCCTGCGACCTACCCGTTGGATCGACGCAGACAGCACGTACCACATGCACGTTGCCAGCCGATCGGTGCTGGTGCAAAGGCTGCTGGACTGAGGGGGATTCGTGCTCGCTCGGCACAATCGCCGGACGGCGCTCGCAGAGAACTTGCCTGGTTCCCGGCCAATCAGCGCAGTGTGGCGCGACTTAGTTCGACATTGAGATTCGAAGAGTGGTACTGGCGCTGACAGGACGGCGCATTCGAAATTCCGCGTTTCGCATCAATCCATCGCAAATTCGCGATCATGCGCCACAGCAAACGAGAACGTTTTGGCGCGACTACGGGTTTCCATGACTTCGGCGACCCGTACCAGCCGTGCGGGTACGGAGAGAACTTTCTCCTGCGCCTTGCGACCCAGCTCGGAAAGTCCGTCGATCTTGTCTATGGCCCAGAACTTGATCAGGTCTTCGACGATACGCAGGTAGTCGCGTGGCCCGTATATACCGGCCCTGCGGATGACATCTGCAATTTCGCGGAAATGCGGCATGTTGAGGCCAGGCATGTCGATTGAGGGCATGATCGTGGCGGCGGCAAGCATGGCGCCGTCTGGATCGCGCTTCAGAATGGCGGCAAAAGCGGTGCGATAGAAGATGTAGTGCCTCGCTTCCTCCTTTGCAACATGTGAGAGCACTGTGCCGATGAGTGGTTCGTGCTGGCCCGCAAGCTTGCCGGTGTTGGCGTGGCTGATCTGTGTGGCACGTTCCTGCAGCGAGGTATAAACAAAGATGCGATACGGATCATTTTCGAACTCGGGTTCGAAGCCGGCCTTCAGGTATTCGAACTGCATGCGTTCCAGTTCAGCCGTATTGAGAATCCGCGAGTCACGCAAATAATCGTGCATGATTGCGCCGTGCCGGTCTTCTTCAGCCGTCCACAGGTTGATCCATCGCGACCAGAATGAGTTGCCACCAAGATGGACGGCCAACAGCCGATGAAAATGCGGCAATCCTTCTTCGGTCAACGTGTTCAGCGCCAGGGCAACCTTGCTCGGGATGCTGACACCACGGGCCCGGTCGCGCAGTTCCTGTAGATGGATATCGGGGTCGGTATCAGGGGGAGCGGACAAAACTTCGCTGGGAAACCACAACGTCCGCTTGGCCTCGTGTTCAGCCATGAGTTCGTCCACTTCCGGTTCGAGATCGGCCAGCACTGCAATCCGGGCCTGGGTTTCTGCTTGTGTTAGCTGCATGGTGACGCCTTGTGGATGGGATCATCGTGCATCGCGGATACGGCGCAAGGCAATGATCGACAGGTGCACGCTAGCACGGGTCGCGTGGCGAGTCAGCCTCCGTTACCACCTTGCGCTGCCTTGACCATACAAGGAAGCTGGCCGGGTCAGACCCAGGTCAGGCCGATTCCACGGCTAAGCTGGCTGAGTTACGGCCGGCGATGGCCTGCGTCGCCATAACGCTCCTTCTTCAGCCTGGGGTTAGGGGTTATGCTCCATCCAAACAGGCCCAAACAGGCCCAAACAGGCCCAAACAGGTGTAGAGGGATGCAGATGAACCCAACGGGGCCACTATGTGGTGTCAGGATCATCGATCTGACCAACATCTACTCAGGTCCGATCTGTGTCTCCATTCTCGGCGATCAAGGCGCCGACGTGATCAAAGTTGAAGCACCGGGTGGTGACCCGATGCGGCAGGGCATTCCGAGACGAAACGGTGTTACCGCCAGCTTCGCAGTGATGAACCGCAACAAACGATCGATCGTCATCGATCTGCAGAAGCCTGCCGGTCGGTCCATTCTCCTCGATCTGGTCCGCAGTGCCGATGCCATCGTCGAGAATTACCGCCCTGGCGTAATGGAGCGTCTTGGACTTGCCTACGAAACTCTGGCAGCCATCAACCCCCGAATTGTTGTTGCTTCGATCAATGGTGTCGGACCGACTGGTCCCTACGCCAATCGGCGTGTCTATGACGCGGTGATCCAGGCGGTTACCGGTCTTGCTGACCTGCAATCGGTGGACACCGGCGCACCGACCATGATCAACACGCTGGTCGCCGACAAGGTGACTGCAATGACCGCCGCACAGGCGATCACGGCTGCCTTGTTCTCCGCAAGTCGAACCGGACTGGGCCAACAAGTCGCGATTTCAATGATCGACGCCAGCCTGTTTTTTCTGTGGCCGGACTCGATGAGTCGGCATGGTCTGGTGGGTGAAGGTGTTGAACTGGCGCCGTATGTCTCGCATGCGGCGCTCCTCAGGCGAACGCGTGATGGTCACGTTGCGGTGATGCCTGTCAAACTTGGTGAATGGGAGGGGGCGTTTCGTGCACTGGGACTGCCGAACCTGTTTCGGGACGAACGTTTTTCTACCGGTGCGGCGCGCCTGAGCAATGCCGCATTGTTTCAGCAGGTGTTGTCGGAAGCCTACGCGACGTTCACGACGGATGAGATCTGCGAGCGTCTGGAAGCGCAGGATGTGCCCTGGGCGCGCATCAACACGCGCGATCAAGTGGTGGATGACCCGCAGATCCGCGCGATGGGCGCATTGGTGGAGTACGAACATCCGCGCGCCGGGCGTGTGAGACAGCCCCGCCCACCAGGACAATTTCAGTCGACACCGGCAACACTGCACCGTCCATCACCCGATCTTGGTGAACATACCTATGAAGTGCTGCGAGAACTTGGTCTGGACGAGAGCAGTGTTGTCGCGCTGCGGGCAGAAGGCGTTGTTGCCTGACGGTGCGGCCTAACGTCTTTTCACGCAAACACCACCAACACTCTCGGGTTCTTGATAACACACACCGCTGACACCGCAGTCCTGGTTAGAAGAGCAGGACTTCGGCTCAACGCCATCGACGTCGAGACGCGGTCTGTCTGGTCCTCGATTCCTGTCGTTGCCGCCGTCGATGCCACCGGCACAGACCCCGTATTGCTCGGCGGGCTGACGAATACATTTGTTGCCAATGTCGCAGTCTGTATCCAGATTGCAAGCCCATATGGGCGTGGAGAAACACCCGGCCAACAAAGCGACGAACACAATTCTGCCAGTCATGATTCTCTCCAGCATACAGGGGAAACGGTGACCAGCCGGAACCGGTACCCGGCTGGCACGTCATCCGTTTACCTTTTTGTTCCTGCCCCCTTCTTTGGCAACCGCCCTTCGATGTAGTCGTCAATCAACTCGTGATAACGACGAATCCGCGTCTCCTGGGCTGACAGGTAAGCACCGAGGAATCCGCGTGAACGGAAACCGCGCTGCTGTGAAATGAAGACCGACATGTCGTCCTCGATTCCCGGTCCGATGGACTCGGTGAGGTAGTTGATCATGGTGACTTCGGCTTCCTGGCCATCAACGAGATCGCCGTCTTCGAGTGTGCCGCCGCGGCTGGTCTGTCCTTCCTCGATGGATGCCGGGCTCGAATACCACCAGTTGTCGAACAGACACTGCTCCGGATCATCACGATGTGGGCGAGCGCGCAGGAAGTGGAAACCGTCGGACCACACCGATACCGCGAAGTTTGGGAACAACGTGTAGTGGAAGGCATCTGTCAGTTGTTCAGCCGGTACTTTTGCGTAATGGGTATAACCCCGCGCCGGGCCAAGTTTCTGTTTCGCCGCTTGCAAGGCGGCACGGGTTTCTTCCGGTCGCCCCTTGAAGTTGGCAGGGTCGATTTCCCAGGCGCGCAGCTGGCCGGCCAGCGGCTCGATGATGTTGCCTTCCTTGTCAGTCGACCCGACCCCGAACCCGCCTTTCATGACCATGCGGTTGTGACCCTGGTCCGAGAGATCGAATCGTGTTTCCTTGTAGTAGGTATCGATGTTGCCGCGGATCTTCTTGCGGTCCGTATCCGGTGTGGCGCCCATGTGTACGGTCGGTACGTGGTATGACTCGTTGAAGTTGTCGAGCACCACTTTCCAGTTGCACGGTAACCACGCCGAACGCGCCATGGTGCGCTTCCAGTCGCCAAGATCGAGATTGCTCCAGGCATCCCAGATAGGACCCAGGTATTCCTTCAGGCTGACACCATCGCGGTCCATGTTGACCCAGACAAAACCGGCGAAGGTCTCGCAGGCAAGTTCCTGCAAACGCAACTTGCCGCATGGATTGCCGTCCGGAAAATCTTCTTTGTCCGGCGCAAAGTTGAGTTCGCCATCAGGCATGAACGCCCAGCTGTGATACTTGCAGACAAAGCGCTTCACGCTGCCCGTGGGGCCTGTCACCAGCGGATTGCCTCGATGCTGGCACACGTTGTAAAACGCTTTGACGCTGCCATTGGTCTGGCGAACCATGAGAATTGATTCACGACCCAGTTCTTCGAGCTGCCAGTCGCCGGGTTTCGGAATCTGGGATTCACGTCCGAGCAACAGCCATACCCTGGTCCACATGTTTTCCCATTCCTGATGGAAAAACTCGCGGGAGGTAAAGCGGTGGCCTGGAATGGTGTGACCTCTGGTTTTCTGTTGGGGCCAAGTATCGAGCTCTTTTCTTTCCAGAGTTTCTGACATGGAGTACTCCTGACGTTGTACGCGCGCTGAATTGATCTGGTGGGGCAGGGTGTACATCCTTGGACATCAATCGCCTGAAAACTGCCAGGATTCCGCCGCCGAAGATTGAGTATCCTCCACCGATCGAGCGAAAGGAATGATTCGCCGGCAGGGTCAGGGTGTCTACGGCGGAGCCGCAGAATCGATCAGCCGATGGAATTGAGAGCGTTGGCGATTGCCGCTTCCAGATCGTGTCCGCCGTGCTCAGCCTTAAGGTCCCAAAGCTGGACACGTCTACCGTCATGCAGCAGCACGGCAGTTGTGCAACAACGCTCAACCAGCGACAGCCCGTGAGTAGCCATAACTACCGCGAGACGCCCGGACGTCACTTCTCGAACCAGGATCGATTCAAGCCTTGCGGCGCTGTAGGCATCAAGGCCATTGAAAGACTCGTCCAGCAGCAACAGCGACGGGTTCTGGACCATCGCCAGAGTCACGCTGGATCGCTGTCGCAGACCCAGCGTCAACCAGCCAATGGGCTTGTTCAAGTGGGCGGTCAACTGAAGTACTTCCAGAATTTCAAGCGCGATGTCGGATGGTGCAGTCAGGCCGCAGGCGACCGCATGAACATCCAGACACTGCGCCAGGGTCAGGGCCGTGGGCAGAATTTCGGGAGCCACGGCCACGCCCATGTGTCGGCGCGCGGACGTTGGGTCCCTGGTGACATCGATGCCTTGAACAGTGATTCGGCCCGCCTGCAGTGGCAGTTGATGGCTGATGCACTTCAGGAGCGTGCTTTTGCCGCTGCCATTGGCGCCTAACAAGCCGATCCACTCGCCTTTGGTTGCCGTCAGGCAGACACCTTGCAGCGCCTTCGTGGCACCGTACCCCGCCGTGATGTCATCCACTTCGAGCACCGGGTTCATGGCTTGACCTGCCGTAGTTGCCATATGGCGATCAGAGCCGCGACAATCGGTGCGATCAGCGCAAGCCACAGACCTGGGGCAAACAGTACGAATACGCTCATGCCTGTCACGATCAGCAAACCGCTACGACGCGCCACGACTGCGTTGAATCGATGCCGAAAGGCTGTACTGAAACAGGCAACCACGCAACCGAGTACCCATGAGGAGATGAAAACAATCCCCTGAATCGGCATCTGCAGAGCTGCGAGGACGGCCAGCAACATGGTGAGTATCCCAAAGAACCACGCCGACACACGCGACAGCGTCAGTCGAGCAAAGGTGCCAGGCGACATGGGTGTCGTGGCTAGCCAGGCGGACAGCAGAAAGAGGTGAGACCACGCCCCTGCCATGAGCCACACCAGTGCAAGTATCAGCACAGTCACCGCGACCATCAGCATGGATGAACCGCCACCGATACCCGCTGGGATGGACAGCAGTGTGGCAGTCAGCCACGGCGACAGGCGTTTGCCGGAGAGCCGTGCCGCACTCCACGCCAACGGCACTTTAGCGATCGCCTTGCGACCAGGACCGGCGATTAGCCGTCGAATTCCATCCGTGGAAGGCGTAGGCCCCTCACGAGAAGAGTGACGGGAAGAGTGTCCTGCCAACCCAAATCCGGTGGCGCTCCCAGCCAGAAGCGATGACAACAGGAGGGCAAGCTGATCGCGATGCTCAGCAAGTGCGATAATCAGAAAAGGTACGATCGGGATCAGCAGACGAGCGGTTCGAGCCGCCTCCCAGAGTGTCAGCTGCCTCGATGAGATGGGTAGGGCGGCGAGCCAACTGGCTGCAAATTGCAACTGGATTGACGGCCGAGACTGCCAGCATGTGATGGCTGCAGCGCTGGCAAGTGAGACTGCAGCAGCTGCGGGGTATGCAATAGCCCTTTCAACTTGCGGCGCAATCGCTGCGGAAAAGATCAGAGGGAGTACAGCGGAACTGCACAGCGCAAACCACCATGCCCAACGCATGTACGAAGGGGTAGTCGCGTGCTCCAAGCGATCGGTAAGGAAGAGTGCGTTGACCGTGAGCAGTCCCGGGATCATGTTGGAGCCGTAGTCCTTGGCATGAGGTTAAGCCTGGAATTGCAACGCATACAGCCGAGCATAGGTTCCACCAAGCGCGAGTAGTTCCGCATGAGTTCCCAGTTCGAGCAGCTGCCCATGCGCAAGCACTGCAACCCGGTCGGCCTCCTGGATGGTTTGCAATCGATGCGCGATGATGATCGAAGTGCGGCCTGAGGTAAGCACCTGCAGCGCGTCCTGGATCAGCTGCTCTGTTTCCGTATCAATGCTCGCGGTCGCTTCATCAAGCACAAGGATTTCCGGATCTGCCGCCAGTACCCTCGCAAACGCCAGTAGTTGCCGTTGCCCTTGTGACAGATTACGGCCCCGCTCGACTAGCGGCGTATCGTATCCTTGGGGCAATCGCTCGATGAACTCGTGGGCATGCACATGTCTCGCGGCCTGCTCGATCTGAGCGCGCGAGATGTCGGGATTTCCAATGCTGATGTTGTCGTGCACCGTGCCTGCGAACACGTGGAAATCCTGCAACACGATACCAATCTGCTTGCGGACCACTGCGGATGGAAGGTCCATCAGGTCGACTCCGTCCAGAAAGATGGATCCTGGAGCAAAGTCGTAGAAACGTGCCAACAGTCGGATGATGGTGCTCTTGCCGGAGCCGGTTGGTCCGACCACCGCGAGTTTTTCGCCGGGTCGAATGTGGAGTGAGAGATTGCGCAGTACCAGGTTGTCTTGTGTATAGCCGAAATTGAGATTCCGAATTTCAATTTCACCGCGCAGATCGGCGGGCAGTGTTGCTGGCTGACGCGGCTCGTGAATGGACTCGTCCCAGTCCAGAGCCTGAAAGATCCGCTCGGCACTCGCCATGGAACGGAACAGGACGTTGTACTGTTCACCTACGACGACGATGGGGCGCACCAGCATATCGACAAACTGGGTGAACAGAATGACGCTGCCAAGGGTGACGGTGCCCTGCAGCGCATCGCCACCTCCCATCCAGATGATCACACCCATGCCGGCGGCGCCGATGTTGTCCATGAACGCGCCGTACCAGGTTTCCAGCCGGATGGCGTGATTTTCTTCGTTGCGGTTCAGCTGGTTGATCTGCGTGTAACGGGCGAGGTTGTGGCTCTCTCGTCGGTTCAACTGTACGACGGGCATCCCGGAGATGTTCTCCTGCAGGTTCTGATTGAGCTGCGAAACACTCTGCCGGATGTTGCGATACACCATGCGGGTGACACGCCGGTACAGGATGGTGGCCACAGCGACGATCGGCAGGGCCAGCAACAGCATGCCGGTCAGTTCAGCGTTGATGGTGAACATGAGCACAATCGCGACGATGAAGGGCGTGAATTCACCGATCAGGACACCAAAGCCTGACAACAGCTGAAACAGTTGTTCCACGTCGTTGGTGACACGTGTCATGACGCGACCGATCGCCACCCGGTCGTAAAACGATGCGGGTCGTGTTTCCAGGTGTGTGAACAGATCATGTCGCAGATCACGCAGGGCGCCGAGTACTGCAGTCGTCAGATAGACACGATGATAGTGAGCAGTGATTGCCCAGAGACTGACCACCAACAGATACGCAAGACAAGCGGCAGCGATCAGATCGAGTCCTGTCAGCACCGCCAACTGATGGGTCAAGGTATTCATGCCAAAGTCGGGCATGGTTACCGGTTGGCCGCCAGCCAGCAGTCCATCGATCACCACACGGGAGACGATGATGGGCATGACGATGGCCAGTACCGATGCGATGACCACCAGCACGATGCTGATGGTCATCGTTCTTCGATGAGGACCTACCCATCGGAACAGGCGTTTGAGTAGTTGGGTGTCGAGCGCTTTGCCGGCAATCTCCGCGTCGAAGACGCCGTAGTCACGTTTCGCTGCGGTGTTGGATGCACTGATGCCTGCATCAACACTCATGTAGACGCACTCGAGGTCGGCCCGTTTGTGGTGCGGTCTTCATTCAGTCCGGCCTGCAGCTTTAGTTTCTGGATACGATCGAGTTCTGCGTACCACCCTTCGCTCACCATCAACGCTTCGTGACTGCCAAGCTGGGCAACTTGACCGTCGTCGAGCACCAGAATTCGATTGGCGTGTCGTGCGGTGGAAACACGATTGGTCACCAGTAGCGTGGTCCTGCCGCGTCTTGCCGCGAACAGACGTTCGAGGATCTGCTCCTCAGTCTGTGTATCCACGGCACTGAAGCAGTCATCGAGGATGAGCACGGGAGAATTGCGAATGAGACCGCGGGCCAGCGTGCTGCGCTGCTTCTGCCCACCGGACAACGTTACGCCACGCTCACCAACCAGGGTATCAAGTTCCTCTTCGAATGATCTGACCGTGGTTAGCAGATCTGCATCTTCGACGGCTTCCCAGATTTCTTCATCTGGCCGTGCAGGATCGTCGTAACTCAGGTTGTGCCGTAAAAGTTCTGCAAAAAGAAAGGGGTCCTGAGGTACCAGCACGATCTGACGTCGCAATTGTTCCAGCGGATAGTCCCGAATATCAGTGCCATCAACCTGCAATGCGCCGGCAGGCGGGTCGAGCAGTCTGACGAAACAATTGAGGAGCGTGGTCTTTCCTGCACCAACTCGCCCCATGATGGCGATGATCTCGCCGGTTTTCACCGTCAGGTTGATCCCGGAAAGCGCGTCGTGCTCGATTCCGGGATAGCGGTAACTGAGGTTATTCAGAGTCAGTTCTCCGCTGATCTGCACCGGTGCATCTGACTTCGGTTTATCCACAACCTCAGGCAGAGAGTCCAGAATCTGGAACAGGCGCTGCGTACCGGATGCGCCCCTTTGCCAGAGTGTTACCATCTGACCGATTTCCCGCACTGGCCAGAGCACCATGCCGACATAGGAAAAAAAGGCCGTGAACGTGCCGAGGCTCATGGTGCCATCGCGCACCATGCTGCCGCCGTAGCCCAGGATGATCACGGTCGAGAACGCTGCCATCCACGGCATGATGGCGCTGATAAACGAATTCAGGCGAACCAGTGCGTGAAAGCGGGCGTTATAGTCATCGCTGACTGCATCGAAGCGACGAATCTCGTGCTGCTCCTGGACCAGCGCCTGCACGGTGCGAATGCCGTACAGATTGCCTTGGACCTGTTCCGACAGGTCGGAAAAACCCTCTTGTACCCGCATCGAACGCGCAAACACCTGCCTGGCAGCCAACCAGCCGACAAAACCAATGGGTAGCAGTGGCAGTAGCAGAGCTGCGGTCAACAGCGGCGCCAGCGAGACCATGGCGATGATTCCGACTGCAGCGATGGTGATGTTCACCAGCATGGTCCGTAGCCCGGAACCGATAAACTCGCGAACCAGCGCGATATCGTTGATGGCTCGTGCCATGAGGTCGCCAGTGGGATAACGAGCGAAAAAGCCTGGTCCTTGCAACTGCAGATGCGAGTACACCCGTTTGCGCAGGTCATAGGCCACGTAGACGGCGATCCGGCGAATGATGCGACGTGCGTTGGCCAGCGCCACCAGCCGGACAAAAACACACGCCAGTATGCCCAACGCGGGTAACAACAGCATGGCTTGAGCATCACTGACCAGTAGATCGCCTGCAGTGATGCGCGGTTGAGCGGAGTGGATTGCGTCGATGCTGTCGCGCAGGAACAAGGGAATCAGAGCGTCGAGCGATCGCGCCGACAATAGCAAGGCGACAGCGCCCCAGAACGAAAGCCGATAGCGCGTGTGATAAGTCCAGAGGCGTCGCAACGGGCTTCGCGGTGATGTGTTGGCCTCCACTGGAGGTCCTTCACCTGCGACTGCTGACAACCTGCGATCCATGGGCTTTTCGACTCAATGAAAAGACTGGGTTGGCCGACAGCAGCGCGCTTACGATCACCCGATACAGCCGATGGCGAACCGCTGGCTTGCGTGGCCGTAGGTCTTCCCGGGAAACACTGAGCAGAATAGCGGTCTGGATTACTCACGTCATCTGTTGCCTGAGTGCGAGTTCATGAGAGGATCAACTTGTTATTGCGACCATCTCGTCGCAATCTCGCTGACAACGAACCAAGGACCATGCGGACATGCGAACGGAAGTCATTCACTACCAGGTTGATGGTCGCGACATGGTCGGGACTTTGTGCGTGGGTGAAGGTCAGCACAAACGACCCGCGGTGCTGGTATGCCATGAAGGCCCGGGCCAGGACGACACCGCACGCAACTATGCCAGGCGACTCGCGGAGCTAGGCTATGCTGCGTTTGCATTGGACTATGTCGGCGGCGGCAGGCAGGAGACTGATCGCAACAAGATGATGGCACGCATCATGGAACTGAGTGCAGCGCCCGAGCGCATCGTCGCCATTGGCCAAGCTGGTCTGGACATTCTGCTGGCTCAACCGGAGGCAGATGCCAATCGAGTGGCGTCCATCGGCTTCTGTTTCGGTGGAACCATGTCATTTCAACTCGCCCGCGCTGGAGTTCCCTTGCAGGCAGCGGTCGGTTTTCACGCTGGGCTTGGCACGATTGCGCCGGCACGCGAAGGAATGAAGACCAGAATCCTGGCGTTGATCGGTGCCGATGATCCGATCGTTCCGCCGGCGCAGCGTGATGCCTTCGTCGCAGAGATGTCAGCGGCGAAAGCCGATTGGCAGCTGGTGCTCTACGGCGGCATCCAGCACAGCTTCACCAATCCGGCAGCAGCGAACTTCAACTTGCCCGGCATTGCGTACGACGCGTTGACCGAGCAGCGATCCTGGGCGGCGATGCGTCAGTTGTTCGACGAGGTTTTTGTCTGATAGGTCACGCCGGAGGCCTTACCACGACGCGGTGCTGAAAGCGCCGTTGCGGATTAGCGATGGTTTTGTTTTGTTCCTGATCGTCGGTCCACCGCACCCTCGAAAGCCTGTATCAACCGCACCGGTGCCGATAGTCGCCATGCGGCTTCCAGAAGCTGTGGCAGCGCCAACCAGCGCAAGGTCACGAGGTTGATGAGCACCATCGGCTAGTCGTTGTAATGATCAGTGATGAAGAATGTGGTCGGGTCTGCCTGCATCAGCATTTCCAGATCAAGGAAATCACCGCGCAGGGCCAGTGCGCCTTCTGCTTCGGTGTAGTGGCGTCCCATGAACTTTCCTTTTACCGTCAGGCTACAACGAGGGTTTGCGCAAATGCCAGTCGGTTGCCTGCTCATAAGCGTGGCCGACCCGCAATACCATCGCTTCATCGAAGGGACGACCAGCGATCTGCAATCCGATTGGCAGACCGTTGCGCGTGAAACCACACGGCAGCGAGAGCGCCGGTAGATGGGTCGCGTTGAACGGTGCGGTGCAGCGGATCATAGCGGACAAGACTGCTTCTTCCAGGCCGCCGTAACGGACCGAATCCTGACCGATCAAAACAGCTGCGATGGGTGTCGTTGGAGTAACCAGTACATCAACGGTTTCCAGGAGGCTTCGCATCCCCGCAGTGAGAGCATCGCAGGCACGTAGCCCAGTCATGAGGGCTGCGGTAGGCGGCGCCATGCTACCGAGTAGTGCCTGCAGGTCCGGTCCAAAATCCTGCATGCGCGTACGCATGGCGCGCGCGTGGATCTCCTGAGCTTCGGCCAGCACATAGCCGAATACACCACCGACTCCCGCATCAATGCCCGGCAGTTCGACGTCGCGGACCTCGGCGCCGAGTCGTCGAAACTCGGCCAGCGCCGCCTCGATTGTTTCTGCGATTCCGTCTTCCAGGTGGTCGAAGAAATAACCACGAGGAACGCCGATGCGCAGACCACGTACGCCTGCACGCAGGCCGGCCGTTGCATCACCGACCGGCAATCGGACGGTGGTCGGGTCCGCAGGGTCGTAACCCGCCATCACATTGAGCATCAACGCTGCATCCTCGACGGTGCGTGTGATCGGCCCGGCATGATCGAAGCGGTAGGAGAGTGGCAACACGCCAGCCTTGCTGACTCGTCCGTACGTCGGCTTCAAACCGACTACGCCGCATACCGAGGCGGGCATGCGAATGCTGCCACCCGTGTCGGTGCCGGTCGTGGCGATGGCAAGCCCTGCAGCGATTGCTGCGCCAGAGCCACCACTGGATCCAGCCGGAATGCGCGTGAGGTCCCAGGGATTGCGGGTTGGACCAAAATGCGGATTGTTGGTGGTGACACCGTAGGCATACTCGTGGGTATTGAGTTTGCCGAGCAGGATTGTGCCAGCCTCGAGGAGTTTGCGTACCACCGTGCAATCCGCAGAAGGCACGTGATTGGCGTGGATCTTTGCGCCGCCCGTGGTGCGGATTCCGGCGGTCTCGTAGAGATCCTTGTGGGCGATCGGAATGCCGTGCAATGGGCCTCGAGATTTGCCGTGGGCCAGTTCGTCACCCGCGCGCCGAGCATCTTCGCGTGCGCGCTCGGCAGTGACGGTGAGGTAGGCATTGATACGCGGATTCAACTGCTCGATGCGCGTCAGATACGCGTCCGTCAGTTCGAGCGGCGAGATTTCTTTCGCCTGGAGCGCACGCGCTGCGCGTGCGATCGAGAGATTTGCCAGGTCAAGGTCTGCCATGAGTTTCGCCTCTGTGCCGGGTGTGATCTGAACGCATGCGTCTGGATCGGTCTTATTGTGCTGGTCGTTTGGCGACAGCCAGTTCACCGAGCTTCTGTGCCATAAACTGTGCCGAGGTTTCAAGGTGGGCGTTCACGTCTTTGTCAATGAAGGACACGCTGCCTTGTTTGTCGATATAGAATGTCCAGCGGTTGGCATAACCGGCCGCGCTCAGCACGCCGTAGTTCTGTGCAACCTGTTTGGTGGGATCGCCGAGGATCGGGAAGTCTGCGTTGTGCGCCTTGGCGAATGCAGCGTTACCTTTCTCGCCTTCAATGCTGTCGACACTCGCCATAAAGTAGGTGACGTCGTAGGCCTTGATGAGATCGCCGTTCTCGGCGAGGGACTTGCACTCAATGGTACAGCCTGAAGTAAACGCCATCGGAAACCAGGCGAGCACCACGGCCTGCTTGCCCTTGAAGTCGGCCAGTCGGTAGATGTTGCCATCCGAGGCGGTCAGTTCGAAGTCCGGGGCTACATCACCAACTTTCAGATCGGCGGCGCTAACCTGCGTGGTGAGGCTGACGGCGCACAGCAGTGCAAACAGGATTGTCTTCATCGGGTGTCTCTCCGGAAAAAGTGATTTGTGCGAGGAGGGGTAACCGGAACGCCATGGGCTGGAGCAACATCGTCCGAATCCGGTGCCTCAACCAGTTGATCATGGTCATGAATAGCACGAAGGCTTGCGTTCTACGAGTGCTGCTGCGCAGACCCCTGATCCTGCTGCTTGTGTATACCCCCGCAGGGCTGGCTTGGGAGCGGACATCCGTAACAGCATCGCGCTCGGGGACGTTCGTGCTCGGGGAGATGGCGTTTGCAGAAAACTGGCAACGTTGCCATTAGTTAGCCTCAATTGGACAAAAATTACGCCACTGAAAATGCCGCGCAGGGTATTTAAGAGCTGCGGAACGATTGACCGGAGAGAAGGTCGGTATTGCAGCGAAAATCAAACCGTAAGGTTACAACCCATGAAGTTGGCAGATCCAGTCATGAGACGTCGAGTAGAAGCATACTGTGGGAGATCTCCCGATCGCGCGTTGGTGCCGTGACTTTGTGGGAGCGATCTCCTGATCGCGATTTTCTATCCGGCATCCCGGCTAGGAGACCTACTACGGGGAGGGCCGCCCGACGCCTCGACGCGCGGTATTGTCCTGGTCAACCGGGCACAAGGCAGCAAGAAGGAACCCATCAACGGGAGGCGCACCAGCATATGGCGCCATGCCTACTGTACGACGCTCATCGACTTGGGGTGTCGACGCAGTTTTGAGTTGATCGGCCCGACTGCGAATCCGCGAGCGGGCAGCTCAACGCGGCTTCTTGTTCGCGGGTCCGCGCTCCAGCCAGTCGTGTTCCAGGCTTCGCAGCCGAGTCATCAGGGACAGCAGGAATGCCGTCGACCAACCGATGAGCATGAGGCCGTTAACGCCCTCGAAAGCGCCGACCAGGCGCCAGCGGTGATCGAGCACGATGTCGCCATAGCCGATGGAAGCGAAGGATGTCGTGGAGAAATACAGGGCGGTTTCGAACCCGGTCACCGCGCCGATGGCGACGTAGACCATCGCGTACAACCAGATCTCGACTGCGTGGATCGCAAATAACCCCAGCACCACTGACACGATCAGGGCGCCTTGCCCCAGTTTGCTTTCCTGGGCACGAAAACCATGTCCTCTGGAGTCAAGGAGGCGAAGCAAGCCCAACAAGCCGGCAAAGTGGATGATGACGGTTGCGGTCACCATTGTGCAGGCGAGCAAGAGATTGGCGATCATCGAGCGGCTCCATGATGTATGGTCGATAGAATAGTCGTTGCCCTGTCGGGCCGAGAAAGCTCGTGTTCCATGATTTCCTCCGCAATCGATCAGGTTGCCGCAGAACATGCCTGCAATGACACCCGTATGATCCGAGATGCCCACCTGCTATGAAATCAACCGCGTTGTCCATCGTCATTCCTGCTTTCAATGAAGCGGCCTATCTGCCGCGTCTTCTCGATTCGATCGATGTCGCGCGCGGAAAGCTCGTTGATGGCGCTGACACGATCGAAGTGATCGTCGCGAACAATGGATCAACGGATGACACCGCCGCCATCGCGCGTTCTCGGGGCTGCGTCGTCGTGGACGTGGAAAAGCGGGCCATCGCGGCGGCGCGCAATGGCGGTGCAGCAGTAGCAAGCGGCCGAACATTGTGTTTCGTGGATGCTGACCTCCGGATTCATCCGGACACGCTCGCCGTCATTGCCGATCACATGAAGTCTGGCCGGATCGTCGGCGGTGCAACCGGTTGGGTCCTCGATCGTCGATCGGCCGGATTGATCGCGACCGTTGCCACCGTGCGTGCACTGACCTGGCTGGCCCGTGTCAATGCCGGGGTCGTGTTCTGCCGCGCGGATGTCTTTCGGGAGGTCGGTGGTTACAACGAGAACCGGCGATTTGCCGAGGACGTCCAGTTCTTTCGCGACATGCGGCGTGTCGGTAATCGCTGGGGATTGAAGACGCTGCTTAATGTGCGAACGCCTGCAGTGGTATCGACGCGCAAGTTTGATCGACATGGTGACTGGCACATGTTTGCGATGGGACTGTGGATCCTGCGCAACCGATCGCTGGACAAGACGGTGGAACACTACTGGTATGACAAGGATCGGCGGTTCTGATCTGAACAGGTTGTTTCTGCGGCTTGTCCAGGTCAGAACGAACGTGCGAGCCCGCCATCCACGCGCAGGTTCTGACCGGTGATGTACGTGCCGCCGCCCGATGCGAGGAACGCGATTGCCTGACCCAGTTCTTCCATGCGGCCCAGTCGACGCAATGGTATTGAGTCGAGAAAACCATCACCACGCTTGCCAGCGGTGTTTTCCATCCACCCGGGCAGGACGTTGTTCATGCGAATGCCCTTCGGCCCGTAGGCATCGGAGTACGTCTTCATCCAGCAAGTCATCGCCTCGCGGAGCGACCCGGAGACTGAACTCATGGGGAATGGCGGCTCGCCGACGTTGTACGAAGAGATATTCACGATCGCGCCACCACCCTGCCGCTCCATGATCGGTGTCACGGCGCACGCCATGCGGATGACGTTCAGCAGCAGGTCGAGTCCTGCATGCCATTCATCATCCGATAGCGCGAGCAGATCGCCAATGGCCGCGTGACCGGTATCGTTTGATACGAGCACCAGCCGATAGCCCGCCGAGCTCAGGTACTTTGCGATACCGGCGCCGATGCTCTGCCAGCGGCCATGATGATGGCGGCGGGTATGGTGGAGGGTGCGTCGGTCATTGGAACACCTCGTTCAGGCTGGTAAATCCCTAGTCGGGACGGGTTTGGATGCTGAGAATTTTCAATCGGCTGTAACGACGGTTCTGGGTAACAGGATCGTGAACGTAGAACCCTTGCCGTACTCGCTGGTCACGGTAATGTCGCCGCCCATCAACCGACAGAACTTTCGGCTGATGGCGAGGCCCAGTCCGGTACCGCCGTACTTGTGACTGTTCGACGACTCGGCTTGTGTAAATGCCTCGAAGAGGCGGCCGAGCTGTGCCTGTGTCATGCCGATTCCCGAATCTCGAACCGCAAAAGAGCAGGCTTCAGGCGTTGCCTGCACGGTCAATGTGATGTTGCCATCGGTTGTGAACTTGGCGGCGTTGGAGAGCAGGTTGAACAGCGCCTGTCGCACCTTGGTCGCGTCAGCGGTTATTTGACCCACGCCAGCAGGACGAACCACCTCAAGGGTATTGCCGTTTTTCTCGATCAGCGGTGCAACGATCGACTGGACGTCGCCGAGCAGCCTCGGAATGTCGATCGTCTCGACATACAGGGTCATCCGACCAGCTTCCACTTTCGATAGATCAAGGATGTCGTTGATGAGTGCCAGCAGGTGTTTCGCCGAGGAGAGAATCCTCGCGAGATCCGGCAGATAGCTGACATGGCCGACATCCGCGCACTCTTCCTCGAGCAGTTCGCTGTACCCGATGATGGCGTTCAGAGGTGTGCGCAGTTCGTGGCTCATAGTGGCCAGAAAGTTACTCTTGTGCCGCGAAGCAACTTCAAGCTGGCGGGTCTTGTCCTCGATCTCGCCGAACAGGCGCGCGTTCTGAATGGCAATGGCGGCCTGGTCCGCGAAGGTTTCAACCAGGGCAATCACGCGTGCGTCGAAGGCTTCGATACGATCACGGATAAAGACCAGCGACCCAATGGTGCCACCCGGTCCGTGTATCGGCACGGCCAGCCGTGAAGTGCCATCGACGTCGGTGCCGAGAGGTGAGGCAGGAAACTGGCGCGTGAAGTCATCCCTCGTGCCGAAGAAGTGCACCGTACGCGAGTCGAGGATGGCACGATCGACCAGGCGATCCCGATCGAGCACATGTTCGAGATCCGGCGTTCCGGAGCCCACCGAGGCCACCGGAACCACATTGTTTCCTTCGACGTGAAAGATGATCGCCCGGTCGGCCTCCGTCAGATGTTTTGCGTGTTGAATGACAGCATTGAGAACGGCATCGAGGTTGGCTGAGTAGTCCGCGACGATCTTGAGGACATCAGCACTGGCGGTGAGTTGTTGTACTGCGTCCTGCTGTTCCTGATACAGACGAGCGTTTTCGATGGCGATGACCGCCTGGTCGGCGAAGGTCTGCATCAGTTCGATGGCGCTGTTATCGAACCCGATATCGGTACCTGGCGCTCCGGCGCGGGAAATCCGTAACAATCCAACGGCTTCGCCTTGACACATCAGTGGCAAATAGACGCGGGCAACCATGGCGTCCGGTCCAAATACCTGTTCGATTTCGCTCGACGTTCCGGCAAGTGGTGGGAAGGAGGTTTCGAAGTCGCCGATGGTGACGGTAAAAATGAGTGGCTTGGCATCCAGGATGGTACGACCAGCCGGACCCTCGGGAGACAATCTGGGGATCTTCCCAAGGTAGACAGAGTGGTTCCTGCTGTAACCGGCGACATACTCGCCCTCGACGCCATCACGAAGCAGGATGCCTGCAGAATCCGCACCAAACAGCTCACCCGTACGCGCGACGATGGCATCGAACACCTGTTGGGGATTCGCAGAGGATGCACCGACCACCGTCATGATTTCCGCAGTCGCCTTCTGGCGTTCCAGTGCCAGGGTGATTTCGCGGGAGCGTTCGGCCAGCGCCAGCTGTGCCTGCGCGGTCTCGATGGCTGTGGCCGCCTGCGCGGCGAAGGCTTCAAGGATCGCAACTTCGCCTGGCGAGTATGGACGGACGTCCATGCGCACGACTGCAAGGACGCCGGTGATGCGAGCGCCGTATTTTAGTGGTGCGACGATGTTCGAGCGTTGCTGCGTGCGGACCGTGTACTCACGTGTGTCCTACCTTATTTCCTCCAGGAGCAGGTCATCGACAACTTCCGTAGTGCCAGTGGTGAATATACGGGCCAATCGCCCTTCAGGTTCACACGACACTCGCGTTCGGTCGTAGCGACTCTTTGCTTCTAGAAGTGCTGGGTTAGCCAACCGCGTGGCACCCGGCCCACCCCGCATGGTCGAGTTGTCCTCGCGTAACCAGACGCGGGATCCGTCGCTGTCGGTCAGCGTCATGGCGGCTTCGGCGATGGCCTGCAGCGTGCCGTCGACATCGAGTGGCTGTTCATTGATGCGGCGTGAGATGGTGGTAAACGCCGCTTCACGCTCGACTGCTGCCGCGAGTTCGCGATCGCGCTGGGCGAGGTGGAGTCCGGTCTCCCGCTCGCTGGTCTCAAGCTCGGCGATCCGCGCCTTGAGGATCTCGTCAGTGCTGTGCGAGCCGGTCACTGGTCGACCTGCGCGTTGGAGGATGCAATTTCGGAGGTTGCCAGAACGTTCTCCACATATCGGATCGCATCAGGATGCGCGAAGGGTTTGATCTGGGTCTCGTAGAACAGCCGATGAACTCCGGGCAGGCCGTAATTTGCGGCCAGCGATGAGTCAAAGGATCGCCGTTCCATCGGTGTCAGTTCGTCCACATGCGGAATGATCTGCAGGCGATACATCCACCAGGAATATTGCGTCCAGTGCAGTAGGCTCGCCTCTTCCTCCGTCAGTCCGGCTCGCGCGATCAGTACGGCCATGAACGGGGAGTGGGCGCCACCCAGCGCGGCCTCGGCCTTCAGGTGCGCGGTGTTGATGCGATCAATCGTCTGTCTGGCCAGAATGTCGCGCGCGGCTTCCGCTCGCCCCTGGCTGAGTGCGCGCCTGGTTTCGGTTCTGGCGTAACGAACCTGCCCCGCCAGGTAGCCAAGTGTCACGAAGACGGCGATCGATCCCAGCATCTGGCCGAGGGCACCGATGGCATCCCAGTTCATGTCATGTTCCGGTATTGAACCAACGTGCACAGGCCTCACCGAGTTCGGCAACAGCCTTGGCTTCATAGCGTCTGCAGTCGTCATCGGTGAGTACATCGCGCCAACGGCCGTTCACGCCCTTGTTGATGAACACTTCGGCGCCACCATCCCAGAAGGCGCCTCCCATCGGCACGCTCTTCGTGGCATTATTTTTCATCCAGTCGAACGTGCAGTACTCGATGATGCGTAGCCAGTTCTCCGGGCGCACCTCAATGTCCAGGAACTCCGCAATCCGACGCATCTGTGCAGGCATGTCCTGTTTCAGATCGTTGAAGTGGATGAAGAGGACATTGGGCAGATCGCGTATGGCCCACCAGGAGCGCGCGTTGTCCCAGAACGACCAGAACGGGAAACCATCATGTTCGAACCAGGTTTGCCAGTAGGCGTGCAGGTCTGCCGCTGGCCGTTCGATGCGCGGACCGACCAACCCCGGCGTGTCGTTCAGTGCGGAATACAACAGGTCGTTGGCATTGGCGAAGTGATTGTAGAGGCTCCACACCACGTCGCGCGCGTCGCGTCCGATGTACAGGTACTTTGCCTTCGGAGAGAAAACAAGCGCATCCACGGGCAGATGGGTCTTGATGATCCGTCGATGGGTCTGGGCTTCGATCTCCGGCAACTTGACCACTTTCGGCGGAACACGCAGATCAAGCCAGGGCGACATCTCGGCGACGCTCAGATCCGGATCCGGTCCGAACAGCATCTGGGCGACGATCTGCTGAGTCCAGGTGGTACCCGATTTGCCATAGGTCGAGATGATGATGTCATCATCCCTGAACCTGAGATCGTTCCAGATCGTCGAGTCAAAGTGATGGCTGTGCATCTCGCGCGTTTTGCGTGGCCAGACCGTAGTTTCTTTACTCATGACAATTCAACTTCTTTCCTGTCAGCAGTCAGCCTGGCTTGCGAAATCTGAACACGAACTGATCCGTGTGACCACGCAGAGACGGATCGAATACACCTTTGGTGTGATCGTCTGCCGGGTTACGCAGTACCGGGCTCTCATCTTCATACACAAAGCCAGCCGCGGTAACTTCCTGCTTCACGATGTCCATGTTGATGCGGTGCAGTTTGTCCGGTACGTCGAGACCGCTACCATCTGCAGCAACGTGATCGACGATGATCAGCACACCACCGGGCTTGAGTGCATCGAAGAGTCCTTTCACCGCGAGCGGAACATCGATCTTGAGTCGCGCCAGATGCAGATCGTGATAGTTCTGTGCGGTCCAGATGATGTCGACCGGTTCAGGTGTTGAAAACGTGCCGGGCGCGAGCGGGATCAGCGAGACGTTGGCATACGCCGGGTTAGAGGCAATCGCTGCCACTGGCGGCGCGCTGCCATCGGGATTGTTCGGGGCTGCGGCGTAGACCTTGCCGTCTGCACCGACCACCTTCGAAAACAGGCGGGTGAAATATCCGCCACCGGGGATGAAGTCGACCACACGATCGCCTACCTTGGCGCCTGCAAAGACCAACATGTCAGCGGGCTTTCGATCGGCGTCGCGTTGGACATCTTCAGCAGGACGTGCGGGATCAGCGATCGCGGCTGCGATGGCTGCAGCATCTGGTTGCGGTGACGCGCCTTGCATGGCGCAGGCGGCCAGCAACAGGCTGGTGAAAGAGGCAAGGATCAGATTCCGCATCGGGATCTCCGGATTGGGTTGCGAGCGTCTTGAAAGTTGATTCGTGGAGGGTTGATCAGAGTTTACTCCCAGTCCTGCTACGTTATTAATTTCAATTCCGTCTGTATCGCTGCCCGCAACAAGGACACCAGGACAAGGCGCACCGGATGACTGGCGAAAGATGTCGGATCATGCCGCTTGATTGGCCCTTGAACCCCGTGGCGTGAATTCATCGGATACTGTAGGTTCGGTGAATCTACCAGCGATTGTTTTTACCGCTCCGCAGCCGCGCGAGAACCAGATAGCCGTAGGCCGCAATACACAGTCCCGCACGCGCGATTATGGAAACCACGCCGGTTACGACCCCCATAGACTCCCATAGTGACCAAGCCCCAACTCCTGCTTGAGTTCTTCATGATCCCGATCAATCCGCCAGCAGCTCGGAACGGTATTGGTCATCGCCTGCCAGTCCAGGTGTGCCGGCACGTTGCTGAACCACGATGTGCGGCCAGAGTGCGGACGAAAAGACAGCTTAAATCGCAACGGCTGACGCAATTGCCTGGACAATGGGCGCTACCAAGGCCGAGAAATACTCAATCGAAGATTCCCAACACTCGAGTTTTTCTGTGTTGTTTACCTCAGTAAACCCGTTCTAGACAAGCTCCTCAATCCATTTGATTTACGGTTAATAATATATTTTATCAATAGTAAAATAATGACATGGCTTCACGTAAAAAAGACGCCCCCAGTCAGACACTGACCACCACCCACGGACCACGCGCGCTCACAGCGAGCGAGTTTCGAGAGCTCGCCCAAGTTCCCGCCGAAATCGAGTGGTTCGCCAACATCGACAATCCGCGCACCCGGCGTGCTTATCAGATTGATCTGGCCGAGTTCATGGCCTTCGTCGGTATCCGGCGCCCGGAAGAATTTCGGATCGTCACACGCGGCCACGTCATCGCCTGGCGCAAGACTCTCGAAGTACGGGAACTCTCAGGGGCCAGCGTCCGTCGAAAACTCTCTGCGCTCTCATCCCTGTTCGAATACCTCTGCGAGAAAAACGCGGTGGTCCACAATCCCGTCAAGGGTGTGAAGCGACCCAAGGTCGATAGCTACGAAGGCAAGACGCCGGCGCTCGGTAATCATCAGGCTCGTAGACTCCTTGAAGCCCCACCAGCCGACACCCTCAAAGGGATACGGGATCGGGCCATTCTGTCCACCCTGCTTTATCACGGATTACGCCGCGAGGAGCTTTGCTTATTGAAAGTGAAAGACATCCACGAGCGCCGTGGGGTGAAGCACCTGCGTATCCATGGCAAGGGTGGCAAGATCCGGTACGTGCCACTTCATCCGGGATCGCTGGATAGAATCAATGACTATCTATTTGCAGCAGGGCACTCCGACGATCAAACAGGCGCCCTCTTCCGTCCGATCAAGAGCAACATGGGTGGAGCTCTGACGGATGCCATCACGGCAAACGGGGTCTATGACCTGGTACGCAAGTACGCGCAGATCAGCGGATTCGAGATTGGTGTCCATGCGCTTCGCGCGACTGCCGCAACCAACGCACTTGATCACGAATCAGATATTGCCAAAGTTCAGGAGTGGCTCGGGCATGCGAACATCGCAACGACGCGAATCCACGACCGAAGAAAAACCCGGCCTGAGGACAGTCCGACGTTTAAGGTTTCTTATTGACGCCAGGTCAATTCGAGATTCCTCAATCATATGCCAGTCCACTCTTCAAAAGTTGGAGCACGCCCCCGTTTCTTGACAAAATCAAATAGTTCGTTGGACGTCTTGTTTCTAGATTGTTGATCGAAACGATGTAGGCGAATCGAGTGCCTTCGTACTCGGTGAACTCGGCCCGAATTTCACTAACGTAGCACTTTTCTCGCTTACAGATTTCACTCGTCACAAAGGAGAGTATTTCACCGACAATGTCTGGCTCAATCAGACTTGGAAGGTGTACGTATCGAGTTTTGAACTCCCGGTCAACGCAGTTTTCATCTAGTTTCTCCGGGAGCGACATGTAGTTGCTGGTCATTCTTTCGTAATCCGAATCGGCAACTCTACCTTCCCGTTGATCTCCTTTCGGATCGACAATCAGGATTGTAGTTTGCGTAATACACAAACCTCCGGCAATCTCGATGGGAAGTTTGACCACAAATACGCCTGGGACTATACCTTGCGCATTTGTAGTCGAACTGAGATCCACCCCAATGTCTTCAACGTGCCAAGCCCTCTCCTGCCAATCAGCTACAACTGTTGGGTGCTTAATCAAAACATCCTGGTCCAGCTGCGTCGTACATCCCCCTAACATCGCGATCGCAAACGCATTTGGTAAAATGCGCCTATTATGGAAAGCATTGGTTTTCACTTATAGGCCTCCGCAATACGATATAAGTCATCGTAAGTAACTCGCCTACGGCCGGAATACGATCTGATACTTCCCGAACTATTCTTTTGGTGACTTCCACCTAATATATGAATGAATTCGTGCTGAGGAGTATCTGCGCGAGCGTTCGGGACGGTTGCGTTTCCTTCTTGATGAATGCCAGTGTTATGCGTATAGACACTACCTTCGGTCGTACTCCGTCGATCTGCATCTCTCGTGCCACGGATGACGAAGTGCCCACCATTACCATCCGGCCCAGTTTCGACGCCCACTAGGCTTGTGATCATTGTGATGGTTGTTTTTCCTTCACTTCGCGCGACTCGGCCAAAGTCTCCCAAAATTGATGACAGAACAGCATCGAAGTTCGAAGGAGTAATCGACGAATGCCGACCCACTTCGAGGATTGCGGAAATCGCAACGTTCTCCGTTCCCCATCCTGTTACAACTATCGATCCGATGAGGTCGGGATTTGGTGAAAACACATCGTACGGGGGATCTGGTTCCACCACCTCGTCAACCGCACTGAATTGCGCAACATCCGGAATGTATACGTTATCGTCCCACGGATTCTCTTCAGTCCTGTAAGAGTTGAAGGGCTCCCAAAAGTCCCAGTGAGCGAAGTGAGCTCCCATGCCACCTTCATTGAGCATGATCGAGTAGTTGAAGGTTATGAACCCACTCGGATCCGTATACGCCAACGGATTGTTGAACACATACGCATACCGGTTATAACTCTGCGAGAACGTCGGCGACTGCACGATCGGATCGGGCGACACAAACCGTCCGATCCTCGGGTCATACACCCGCCCGTTCATGTGAATGAACCCGGTGCGGCTCAGCATCTCGTGATCCGTGAACCCGCGCGGCGAGTTCTCATCTTCATAGTCGACAAACAGCAGCGCATTGAGATCTGCCACTGAAATGTCGCTGCTCCAGGTCTTCGCCCGGCGACCCCCAAACGGATCAAAGCTCAACCGATTCGCAGCACCGGATACCAGCGTGCCCGCACTGTCCGTGATCGCATCCACCGAGCCCAGGTGATCCCGGTGCTGCAG
>JAYSTS010000002.1:0-8531 GCA_043719475.1 Gammaproteobacteria bacterium
CTACCGCCGCTTCCGCCAAGGCGGCAAACGCCGCGTCCCGAACTTCGGTAGCCCGTGCGGTCACCGATTCGATCTCACTGGCACTCATGCCGATTCGGCCCAACAGCTCTGCATTACCTTCGCCCAATAGCGGTGGTCCGCCTTTGGCGCTGCCTGGTGTCGCACTGAGTGTCACAAGATTGCCCACGGTACGGGTCGGTCCGAACTGAGGCACGTCGATGTTGATGATGTAGTTGTTGTCCAGGCTCTGCTGATCTTCCAGCACTTCGTGCCACGACCGCACGCGCTCCCAGATCGCCTCTGGTTGGGTGCGCAGAAATTCATCCCACTGGGCGGCACTGTGCAAGACAAATCCACGGCGCAAGGCCTCGCGCACTTCTTCAGACACGTCATGACTCATGCCTTCACCCAGTCGTTTGCCGGGTGTATTGAAGCGAGCATCCACGGCATATTCAGCGATGTCGGCGAAGACACAGATGGCATCCCAGGCGTCCTGCGTCATGGTCTGCGCCAACAGAATGGCGCCGCCGCAGCTCGTCTGGTACACCCCATATGGACCGCGGATATTGGGATGATGCGAACCTGCGCGTGTCAGCATCGCACCGGTCATGGCGGTATGGGTCAGCTCCCATTGCTGTAACCACAGCTGGGTGCCGAGTGCGCTGGTCTGCACACGTTGGGCGATACCAGTGCGCTCGCGAGTGAATAGAGCTGTCATCGTTCCCAGTGCCAGCTGCATGGCGCCCGCAGTATCGCCGATGATGGCACCAGGAACGTTGGGCGGTGAGTTGGATGCGCCAGTCATGAAGGCAAGCCCACCACGCGCCACGGCAGCACCATCCAGCATGGCCTTGCCTGAGTCGCGACCCTTCGGACCAAAACCGGATACCGTTGCATGGATGAGTCGGGGATACTTCGTGTGCAACGCATCCCACCCCAGGCCCATGCGTACCAGAGCGTCCTCGCGATAGTTGGACAGGAACACATCGGCGTCAGCGAGCAGGCCATGCAGCGCACGTCGGCCGAGTTCGGTGGACATGTCCAGACACACCGATCGTTTGCCTCGATTGACCGCCACGAATTGTGGTCCGAGGGTACCGGCTGGTGTTGGATTGTCGATGTTGCGGCCATAGCGGTTCGGATCACCGATGGGTGGTTCTACCTTGATGACTTCGGCACCCATGTCGCGCAGATAGAGTCCTGCCGCAGGACCTTGCACTGCAATGGTCATCTCAACGACGCGGATTCCCGTGAGTGGTTCGGTCAAGAACTGGTCTCCCTATGGGCTGTTTCAGCGGCTTGTCGATAGTGACGGGACTCCAGAGGCAATACAAATACGGGATGGTTCACGCCCACTCGTACTCGATCGTATGTTCGGCGCAGCACCGACAACAGTCCTGTGCATGACTCGTCTGAACCCGTCATATCCACCCTGAGCACAATGCTGTGTGCAGCGGTTGTCCCATATGCACAACATGTCCGGTTCCCACTGGTGCACATAGACAAACTCGGTTTGTGTGGCGTGGTCACACAGCGCGCGCAACAGTTCATCGCTGCGCTGCTGGCACCAATCCTTGATGCCGATGGTATAGGCGGAGTTCACCCACAACGACTTGCGACCGGTCTCCGGATGCATGGTAATCACTGGGTGTTCCTGTGTGTCCATGGCTTTGTCGCTGGGATGGATCTTCATGCTGCGGGCATGCCCACCGGCAGCCAGGAAACCTTGCATCGTGTATGGGCGTCTGGCCGAATGGATGGCAATCAGATCTTCCAGGGCTCTGCGTTTCGCCTCAGGCAGAGCATCGTAAGCACGATGACTGTCTGCGAAACAGGTCGCCCCACCCACAGGCGGGATGATCTTCGAATGCAGCATTGTTGCGATTGGCGGGTATTTCTGGAAAGACCAGTCGGAGTGCCAAGTGCTGCCAAAAGGTGAAGCCTGTTCCCCAGGTTCCCGTCGTACTTCAAGCACGTGTGAGTGCTCGTCCAGATGTTCGACAAAAGGGTCATCACCAAAAGGCCCGAAGTAACGGGAAAATCGTTCCAGCTGTTCGTGGGTGAGCGGTTGATTCGGAAAGTAGATCACCTGGTGTTTGAGCCAGATGGTACGGAGCTGCGCAATTTCCACCGGAGTCAGTACGTCGGTGAGCTGGATGCCTTCCACGCATGCGCCGAATCCGCCAGACTCCGCCGACACCCGGATGGTCATGATTCGACGTGAAGTTCGGCCTGGAAGAACCAGAATGCAGCGATTGCCACCGCCGCGCCGATGATCAAGAGCACCACTAGCAGGCCGTAACCCTGATTTTCTTCAGTGGTGTAGGTGCTTGTCCGCCGACGCATCATGACGATGACCACCCCGATGAGGATCAAGGTCACCGGCAGCAAGAAGAGGAATTGTCGCATCCGGGTATGGTGTACCGAAAGCGGCTTGGGCTCAATGTCGGAGTCGCCCGGCGGGAATTTGGGGAGAGACAGTTTGATTGACTGGCTGATGGGACACTGGTTCCTGCTCACACTGTTTCCGGTTTATACGGCGATACTGTTTCGCAATGTTGCGGCCGGCAGCGCCACCAGCAGTGACATGCATGGCTACTTTGTTGGCGGTCGGAACATGGGTGGTGTGGCCATAGGCTTCAGCTACTTTGCGACCTTTGCCAGTACCAACAGTTATGTCGGGCATGCCGGGCAGAGTTACAGCTATGGTTTGCCCTGGCTCACGCTCGCTGTCCTGATTGTCTTCTTTACATGGGCCAGTTGGCGATTCGTTGCCTCGCGCCTTCGCCGGTTTGTCAGCGAGTTCGACGCGCTGACGATACCCGACTTTCTGGCGATCCGCTTCCCGCATCCGACCGGCCGCGAATATCTGCGAGTCGTCTCCGGCCTGGTCATCACGCTATCGTCAGTGCTCTATCTGGTGGCCATTTTCAAGGGCGCCGGCAATGTCTTTCAGGAATTTCTCGACGTGCCCTACGCAACGGCGGTGGGGATCACGCTGGTGATCGTGGTGGCGTATACGGCGCTTGGTGGATTTGTATCCGTGGTGCGAACCGATGTGGTGCAGGGCGTCATGATGCTGATCGGTGCGGTGACGATTTCTACTTCGTCACCGATGCAGCGGGAGGGGTAACCCGACTGCCTGAACTCAAGGCTGATCCGGACACGGCGCCGTTGTTCGAGTATGGCGCACTGGTTCCAGTTGCAGTCATCGTTGGCATGAGTCTGTCCGGCGCACTCAAGCTGATGGGCGATCCACGTCAACTGTCGCGCTTCTATGCCTTGCGCGATGAAGAGCAGATCCGGGTCGGCATCTGGGTTGCGGTGATCGGGATCGCCATCATCCAGTTTTGTCTGTTCCCGATTGGGGTTTATGCCCACTTCCTCATGGACGGTGTGACGGACACTGATCGCATTGTGCCGACCCTCATCAGCGATCCCTCGATCTTTCCAGGTCCGGTGTCGGACTTCCTGGTGGTGGCCATCATTGCTGCGGCCATGTCTTCGATGGATAGCGTGCTGCTTGTGGCCGCCAGCGTCTTGTTCCGCGACATCGTGGTGGTGCGCTGGAAGGACGCACCACCGATCCGGTTTACGCGCTCGGCGGTGGTGGGGTTTGCGGTGGTATCGGCGCTGCTTGCGCTCAATCCCCCTGGCGGTATTGTGGCGATGACGCTGTTTTCCGGCAGTCTCTATGCGGTTTGTTTCCTTCCGGCCGTGTTGCTTGGTCTGTATTGGCGGCGAGGCTCGTGGCTGGCGGTGCTTTCGTCGATGGGCGTCGGTATCGTAGTGCTACTTGTGTGGATGCTGCTCGGCTTTGGTCGAACACTGCATGAACTGTTTCCCGCACTTGGTGCATCGGTAGTCATCTATGTGCTGTTGTCCCGGCGCACACCACAGGACCTGCGGATCGGTGCACACTGACAGGACGATTCACGTGACAGGCCGTCAAATCGTGGTGCGCACCTGAATCCAGTGCTTGGTGTTCTGGGTGTAGGTGTGGAGCATATGACGTGGTCCGGCTTTCTGACTCATCAACGTAAATCCGGCTTTCAGCAACATCCGCTCGGACGCGAGATTCGGTGCATCGTTCACGGCGGCGATGGTTGGGTGATCCAGCGTGATGAAGCCGTAATCCAGCAGTTCTCGCAGCGCCTCCCGTGCGTAACCACCATGCCAGTGCTTCGGGTCAAGAGCGACCAGTGGCTCCAGTAGCCCGGCGAGTCGCGGCTCGTAGTGAGCAGCGATGCCAACCGGATAGAGGCCGGCGCAACCGATAAAGGTGTCATCGTCACGCAGACTGATCACCCATAAACCCAGTCCGTCGTTCTGCGCCGACAGGCAGTGATCGAGCAGCCCCTGCGCCATCGGCTGGGTGACCTCATAGTCGTCGAAGAGATAGCGGCGCACGTCCGGATGATTCCAGCAGGCGTGCAGCAATGGCAGATGTTCCTGCCGAGCGGGTGTCAGCGTGAGCCTCAGGCTGCGAAATACAGGTTGTTTATGCATGGCATGTCCGGCTGCCGGGGATTTTACATTACGGAGTTTAGCCATTTGTTATCCACAGTGGTTCGTCTGCCTCGCTCGCGGTAGCATCGACCCATGTTGAACGGTTACGTGCATCCGGATTTCGCGCCCGTGGCGGCGACCCTCGCTTCTTTTTTGCGCGCCCGCGAGGGTGGTGCGGCCGCCTGTGTCTACCATCGAGGGGTCAAGGTCGTCGATCTCTGGGGCGGGACCCGGGATCGGGAAGGGCAGCTCTGGCGGGAAGATACGCTTGCCCCTTCGTTCTCGACCACCAAGGGAGTGCTCTCGACGTTGCTGCACGTACTGGCCGAGCAAGGTCGCGTCGATTACGAAGATCCGGTGTGCCGGCATTGGCCCGAATTTGCCACACACGGTAAGGAGCGCATCACCGTCCGCCACCTGATGTGTCACGAAGCGGGGCTGTACCGTTTAGGTGAGATGATCGGTCATCCCGCGACGATGCTTGACTGGAATACCATGAAGTTGGCGATGATCAATGCCCGACCAGTGCATGAGCCGGGTGTTGAGCATGGTTATCACGCCGTCACCTATGGTTGGCTGCTGGGCGGTCTGATTGAAGCGGTCACACAACAGCCTCTTGCAACAGTTCTGAACAGTGAACTGGTGGTGCCATTAAAACTGGACGGAGCGTACATTGGCTTACCTCATGAAGCCATGGAGCGTCGTGCGGTGCTGACAAACGGGTTCATGCGGCCTCCGCGCCTGCCCGAGGCAGGCTGGCGGGCTGATCTGCTCGATGTTCTGCGGCGAAGCTTGAAATTGGCGGGTGTGGATACGGCCGAGTTTCGCGCCGCATTGATGCCGTTCGACGTCCCGTTCGACTGGAATGACCCGCAGACCGTTCAAGCGTGTATTCCGGCTGCCAACGGTCAGTTTACGGCGCGATCCCTGGCGCGCTTGTACGCCATGATAGCGGAGGGTGGCGAGCTGGATGGTGTTCGTTTGTTGTCTGAGGAACGCACCAGAATCATGGGTATTATTCGCAACCGAACCCGTGACAATGTGCTCTTCATTCCGATGCACTTCCGGCTTGGGTATCACCGCGCGTTTGCATTCGGTGTGCGGGCGCCCCATGCGTTTGGTCATTATGGATATGGTGGTAGCGGTGCATTTTGTGATCCCTCGCGGCGACTCGCCGTGGCCCTGACGGTGAACAGTGGCACCGGTACTCCGAGTGGTGACAGCCGCACGCCGCGCCTCGCTGCAGCCGCCATGCGAGCGGCTGATTGCCTTGCTTGAATCGCTGCAGCGGTTTGTCGAAACCCATGAACGACTGGTTGTCATCACCGGTGCCGGGGTCAGCACATCTTCCGGGATTGGTGATTACCGGGATGCGCAGGGTCAATGGAAGCGGGCGCCGCCGATTCAGCATGATGCGTTCGTAAAGTCCGCAGCGGTTCGTAAGCGATACTGGGCCAGGTCCTTTCACGGTTGGCGGTCGTTCGTGAAGGCGCAGCCCAATGCAGCGCATCACGCACTCGCCACGCCGGTTCTGCAAAGCCGGATCTCTGGATTGATTACGCAGAACGTCGACCGTCTGCATCAAGCTGCTGGCCAGAACAACGTGGTCGATCTGCACGGACGACTCGATCGGGTGATCTGCATGAGTTGTGAGCGCTATACCGCACGAGCCGATCTGCAGGACCGTCTGGCACTCGAAAACGCCTGGCTTGACAGCGCGGTGTTTACACCGGCACCCGACGGTGATGCAGATCTGCTGATCAGTCCGGAAGTCATTTCCAAAGTGTGTGTCCCTGCTTGTCAGACCTGTGGTGGTTTCCTCAAGCCCGACGTCGTGTTCTACGGGGACAGTGTTCCACGACCCGTAGTTGATGCAGCCTACGCGATGGTAGACGCTGGTGATGGCGTGTTGATTGTTGGTACATCGCTCATGGTGTTTTCGAGTTTCCGGTTCTGTCGTCGTGCACACCAACGGGGTATTCCGATGGTGGCCATTAACGATGGCAAAACGCGGGCCGACGATCTGCTGTCAGAGAAGATCGCTGCGCGTTGTGAAGCGATCCTGCCGGCGCTTGCGGCGGCGCTCAGGCCAATATGCCTGCAGTCGGCAGCACCTTGAGTTCTGGCAGATCGCGATCAGGAGATCGCTCCTTCTATGAGGCGGCGATCAGGAGATCGCACTGGGGCAGGTGTCGCAGCAATGTGACAAACTTGTGGTGATCGGGTGGAGCGTTGAACCGGGACAGGAGAACAATCATGAAAGTGCTATATCCCATGCTGCTGTGGGCGGTGATGATCTCACCGGCCACCATCTCACCGGCACAAGGCGCGGAAAAAAGTGTACCGGCGGCCGAGTCGCCCCCACTCACCGTTGAACAGATACTGGCAGAGACGCTCACCGACGAGGATTACGACAACTCGAAACGTTGTCTGTCGTTGAGAAGTGTTTCCGATACCAAAATACTGGACCGCCAGCACATCTCGTTTCGAGCGACTCGCGACAAGTACTTCATCGTCCGACTCATGCGTCCATGCCAAGGGCTGGATCGGGATGACTTGCTGGTGTTGAACGGCCGCGACAGTCGACTGTGTCGACTGGACAGGATCAATGCAATCGATCGGGTCAGTCAGATTCCCAGTGCGCGCTGTGTGGTCGACAGTGTGTCGTCAGTGACGGCGTCGCAATACAAGTTTCTGCGCAAGGAACTTCGGAACAACCGTTAAGGAAGCTCTGAACAAGCAGCCTGTCGTGAGTGCGCGCAAGCTGCTCAAGCGCCCAGCACCAACTCCGCCAGTGTTTCGAGTTCTGCACTGCCGCGCGCCGAGACCAGCATGGAAGTGACCGGCGTTTCCCGCCAGGCTGAGAGCCGGTCCCTGATGTAGTCCTTGGTGCCGACCAGCGAGATCTCGTCCGCCAGCTTGTCAGGCACGGCAGCGACGGCCTCGGCCTTTTTGCCAGCCAGGAACAGATCCTGGATCTTCTGGGCTTCTGCCTCGAATCCCATGCGGGAGACGAGCTCCTTGTGGAAGTTTCGATCCTTGGCGCCCATGCCGCCAATGTACAGTGCCAGCATGTTCTTGACCGGAGCGAGACCCCGCTCGCGATCATCGGTGATATTCACGACGATGCCCTGCGACACTTCAAAACCTGATCGTGCATTGGACAGCGAAGGTTTGTAGACCTCTTGCCGGAATGGCGAGTAGTAGAGTGGCAACCAACCGTCAGCGATTTCCGCAGTCAGGGCGACGTTTTTCGGACCTTCAGCACCGAGGAATATCGGTAGATCCTCACGCAACGGATGGAGTATCGACTTCAGGGGTTTGCCCAGACCCCAGGACCCTTCGCCGTTGAAAGGCAGTGGATAGTGCTCGCCCTTGTTGGACACTGGTGCTTCGCGCTTGAGCACCTGCCGGATGATGTCGACGTATTCACGCGTGCGCGCCAGTGGCTTGGAAAAAGGTGCGCCGTACCAGCCTTCCACAACCTGCGGGCCAGACACGCCGAGGCCCAGAATGAGACGACCGTGAGTCAGGTGGTCCAGTGTCATCGCTGCCATAGCCAGTGCCGTCGGCGCGCGTGCCGACATCTGGCAGACGCCAGTGCCGAGGCGAATCTTGCTGGTGTTTGCGCCGATCCAGGCGAGAGGCGTGAGCGCATCGGAGCCATAAGCTTCAGCGGTCCACACGGAGTCGTAACCCAGTTTTTCAGCCTGTTGCACCAGCGGTACCAGATTGGCTGGAGGGTTCGAACCCCAGTATCCGAGTTGCAGACCGAGTTTCATGACTTTCACGTCGCGTTCTCCTGATGGATCAAGACTTCGGGAGGCGACGATGTTAGAGATCGGTGCCTGATGGAATCAAGCGGATTCCGCTGCAGCGCACTCTGCGACCCACTATCCCGCCCACTATCCCGCCCACTCTTCAATCCACTCTCCCGCCCGCTCGGCAACCCCCTCTGCAACTCAAGCGTAACTATCACGACGCCAGCTGTGCAGGCACAAACACGCGCTCGATGACTCGTT
>JAYSTS010000011.1:0-8397 GCA_043719475.1 Gammaproteobacteria bacterium
CACTGCATGGCATTGGGCAGAGGACGAACCGGCGAATGACTGACGCACATGTGCGAATGTGGGGACGGGAAATCGGCGCGGTGTCGTGGCTACCGGAACGTGAACTCGGCGTTTTTCAGTACACGCCGGAGTTTGCGCGCAGCGGCATCGAGATCGCGCCGATCACCCTGCCCCTGCGCGAGTTTCCCTACGAATTCCCGGCGCTGCCACGCAACACTTACAAAGGCCTGCCGGGATTGCTCGCAGACTCACTGCCTGACAAGTGGGGCAACGCCATCATCGATGCCTGGCTGGCCCGACAAGGTCGCACCGCCGAGTCCTTCAATCCCGTGGAACGACTGTGTTACATCGGCAGACGTGGCATGGGAGCCCTCGAATTTGAACCTGCCTTGCTCGGCCCACCCAGCCAGGCAAACGAAGTTGATATCGCCGCATTGGTCGACTTGTCAGAGCGAATTCTGAATGCCCGTCAAGGACTGCAGGGTGAACTACATGGCGATGATGATCGCGAAGCGATGGATAACATCCTGCGCGTCGGCACTTCTGCAGGCGGTGCCAGAGCGAAGGCGATCCTTGCGTGGAATCCGCAGACCGGGGCGTTTCGTTCAGGTCAGCTGCCAGCGAGTGAAGGGTTCCAGTACTGGCTCTTCAAGTTCGATGGCGTCAGCAACAATCGTGATCGCGAGCTCGCTGATCCCGCTGGGTTCGGTCGCATCGAGTATGCCTATGCGCTGATGGCGCAGGCAGCAGGCATTCGCATGTCGCACTGTCGACTGCACGAAGAAGGTGGTCGCGCGCACTTCATGACGCAGCGATTCGACCGCACCCCGACGGGACGCAAGTTGCACATGCTCTCCCTATGCGCGATGGCACACTACGATTTCAATCAGGCCGGCGCGTGGAGCTACGAACAAGCCATCGCTGTGATTCGCAGGCTCGGACTAGGTATGGACGCCGTTGAAGAACAAGTTCGCCGCGCCATCTTCAATGTCCTGGCGCGCAACCAGGACGATCACGTGAAGAACATCGCCTTTCTCATGGATCAACAGGGACGATGGCAGCTTTCGCCAGCTTTCGACATCTCTTACGCGTGGAATCCAGGTGGCGAGTGGACTGGCAAACACCAGATGAGTCTGGCCGGCAAACGGGATGACTTTATCGACGCTGACCTGCTCAGCTTTGCCACCACTGCCGGCATCAAGACTGGTCGCGCAAGACAGGTTGTGGAAACCGTCAGGGAAGCGATCGATCGATGGCAGGAGTTTTCAAACTACGCTGGTGTCGATACACAACGTGCACGCCAGATCGCGCAGGCCCATCGACGACTCTGATCCGCGCGTTGAACCGCAGGCAGCTCGCTGGAACGGATGAAAGTCAACGGTTGTGCTGGTATGTTGGCTCTCCCCGCGCCCGTAGCTCAGATGGATAGAGTATTGGCCTCCGAAGCCTAACAATCTGGTTTCGCGGTCGCTTCCTAGCTACTCTAAGCGCTTGATAGCATCCGCAAAAATAGCGTCTCGACAGTACTCCACTGGCATTCATGGGCGTGCGCTACATCCGCGTGGGCAGTCACAAGACAAAGCTGTCCGATCAACCGGATAAGGAAGCTCGTTTGTGGAAAACGCTCGAGGGCGTGAGCGACTGGACCGGCGAGATTGTGCAGGGTGCCACGCTGGTGGATTTGGACGCCGCTGCCGTAGAGTTCGCGCGTAGCAAGTTCACCGAATACCTGCTCAAGAGTGAGCCGGATGCCGCACGTCACGACAAGATTCGTGCGGAGTCGGCCGAATGGGATACGGCCACGCTGCTGAACAAGGCGCGGGTAACCAAGCAGGGTCTGATCACCCGATCCGCACTGTTACTGCTGGGCAACGATGAAGCAGCGCACTTGCTTGCCCCCGCTGATGTGAAGGTAAGCTGGATTCTGCGAAATGCCGACAACAAGTCGATCAGCTCGCAGCATTTCGGACTGCCGTTGCTGCTGCAATCGGAAGCGGTGTTCCAGCGCATTCGTAATGTGCCCATCGAATTCATGCCGGACCGGTCGTTGTTCCCCACCCCGGTACCGCAATACGACGCCTGGGTGATCCGTGAGGCGTTGCATAACTGCATCGCGCATCAAGACTACCGGCTGGGTGGCAAGATCAATGTAGTGGAGCATCCAGACAAGCTCGTATTTTCCAACCTGGGTGCCTTCACCCCGCCGAGTGTGGAATGGATGCTGGAGAACCAGTCACCGCCGGAGCACTACCGCAACCAGTGGCTGATCGATGGCATGGTCCGGCTGCGCATGATTGATCAGATCGGCAGTGGTATTCGCAGAATGTTCGAGACTCAGCGCGAACGGTTTTTCCCGTTGCCGGACTACGTGATTGATCCCGGCGCGGGGGCGATGCCGCGCGTCGAGGTGTCCATAGCTGGCAAGATTCTTGATGCCAAATACACAAAGGCCTTGATGCGCCGTTCCGATCTTGATCTGCGGCAGGTCATCTTGCTGGACCGGCTGCAGAAGATGGTTCCGATCACTAAAGATGAAGCCCGCAAGCTCAAGGCCGACAATCTGATCGAGGGCCGCGCGCCCAAATACTTCATCTCGGCCAAAGTGGCAGACTGGACCGGGCAGAAGGCGCGCTACATCCGCAATCGAGGACTGGATGACAGTTACTACTGCCGCTTGGTGGTTGAGTATCTCCAGAAATACAACAAGGCCAGCCGGTCTGAACTGGACGAGCTGTTGTTATCAAAGCTTCCTGAGGTACTGGATACAGCCCAGAAAAAGCACAAGGTGCGTAACCTCATTCAATCCTTGCGGCGCGAGGGGCAAATTTTCAACGTGGGTTCGAGGGGCACGCCCGTCTGGGTGCTGGGAGAAACACCATCTATTGCTAACACAGGTGAGTAGCTAAGGCCCTAGCAAAGGTTTAGCAAAGACCAAACCGTAACTAGCTGATTTATAAGTTTACTTACACCTATCCGGATCCAACTGATATGAAGCTGCACTTTGAGCCCGATCTCGATTACCAGCTGCAGGCTATTGAGGCGGTCTGCGGCCTTTTTCACGGACAGGAAACGTGCAGAACGGAGTTCACCGTCACTCGGGACACCGCCAGTGGGCAAATGTCGCTGTTCGACAATGAACTCGGCATCGGCAACCGGCTGACCCTGCTCGACGACGAGCTGTTCGCGAACCTGCACACCATCCAGCTCCGACACGGTCTCGCGCCATCGGCATCGCTCGACTCAGGCGACTTCACCGTGGAGATGGAGACAGGCACCGGCAAGACCTACGTCTATCTGCGCACCGTCTTCGAGCTGAACAAACGTTTTGGCTTCACCAAGTTCGTCATCGTGGTGCCTTCGGTGGCGATCAAGGAAGGCGTCTATCACACCATCGAGACGGCGGCGGAGCACCTCAAGGGTCTCTACGCCGGCGCGCCCTTCGACTCATTCATCTATGACTCGGCGAAGCTCGGTCAGGTGCGCAACTTTGCCACCAGTCCGCTGATCCAGATCATGGTGATGACAGTCGGTGCCATCAACAAGTTCGGCGACGAACAGCAGGCATTGACAGACGAAGCAGACGACGCCGGCCGGCGCGAGAAATCAAAGAACGTGATGTATCGCCCGAGCGAGAAAACGGGTGGCGAGAAGCCCATCGATCTGATCCGGGCGACGCGCCCCATCCTCATCGTGGATGAGCCGCAGAGCGTGGAAGGCGGGCTCGACGGCAAGGGCAAGAAGGCTATGGAGCGGATGAACCCGCTGTGCAATCTGCGTTATTCGGCGACGCCAAAACATGCCCACCACATGGTCTTCAAGCTCGATGCAGTGGACGCCTACGAGCGCAAGCTGGTGAAGCAGATCGAAGTGGCAGCGGCCTCCGTGCAAGGCGGACACAACAAGGCTTATGTGCGCTTCATCGCACCGGTATCCCGTGGCAAGAGTGTGGTGGGTGCCAAGGTGGAGCTGGACGTGGCCACCGCAAGCGGTGTCGCGCGCCAAACGGTCACCGTGGCGCCGCTCGACAAACTCGAAGAAGTCACCAGGCGAGAGATATACCGGGACCACATCATCGGGCAGGACATCCGGGATGCCCGGGATGACAAGTTCATGGAACTGCGCTTTCCGGGTGGCGAGCGATACCTCCGCCCCGGCGAAGCCCACGGCGATCTGGAAGCGCTGGCGGTGCAGCGGCAGATGATTCACCGCACTATCAAGGAACACCTGGACAAGGAGAAGCGGCTACGCCCGCAAGGCATCAAGGTGCTGAGCCTGTTCTTCATTGATGCCGTGGAGAAATACAGGCAGTACGACGTCGATGGCAATCCCGTGAAGGGCGACTACGCCCGTATCTTTGAAGAGGAATACCGCCGCCTGGCCAAACATCCCGATTACCAGAGTCTCTTCAAGGAAGTGGACCTGACCACTGCCGCCGAGGAGGTGCACAACGGCTACTTCTCCATCGACAGGAAGAAGCTGGCGGGCAAATCGGTCGAGGTGTTCAAAGACACCAAAGGCACCACGGCAGCGGACGACGACACCTACAGCCTGATCATGCGGGACAAAGAAAAGCTTCTGAGCCTCGACACACCACTCAAGTTCATCTTCTCGCATTCCGCGCTGCGCGAAGGCTGGGACAACCCGAACGTCTTTCAGATCTGTGCATTGCGCGAGATGGCTTCCGAGCAGCAGCGCCGCCAGACCATCGGGCGCGGCTTGCGATTGTGCGTTCGAGCAGAAGGCAATGATTTTGTGCGCGTGCGCGGCTTTGAAACAAATACCCTCACGGTGATCGCGACCGAGAGTTACGAACAGTTCGCCGAGCAACTCCAGAAGGAGATTGAAGACGAAACCGGTATCCGCTTCGGCATCGTGGAGGCGCACCAGTTCGCCGGGGTCACCGTCACCGGAGCCGATGGCCAGCCCGCGCCGCTGGGCTTCGACCAGTCAAAGGTGCTGTGGCAGCATCTGAAAAACGAAGGTCTCGTGAACGCCCAGGGCAAGGTGCAGGACACACTGCGCAAGGCGCTCAAGGACGGCACACTGACTCTGCCAGCACCGTTTTCCTCACAGTTACCTCAGGTGCAGGAGATTCTTCGCAAGCTCGCCGGCCGCCTGGAGATCAAGAACGCCGACGAGCGCAGACAGGTAAAAAGTCGCCAGGCCGTGTTGCACGGCGCGGACTTCAAGGCGCTATGGGATCGCATCAAATACAAGACTACCTACCGCGTGCAGTTCGACAACGAGGCGTCGCTGGCGACGTGCGTCACCGCACTGGCGGGCACGCCACCGATCGCCAGGACCCGCCTGCAATGGCGCAAAGCAGACCTTGCTATCGGCCGCGCCGGCGTTGCGACGAAGGAAACTGCCACCTCCGCCCCTGTGACCCTCGACGAGGGCGACATCGAACTTCCGGACATTCTTACTGACCTTCAGGACAAGACACAGCTCACACGTCGCAGCATCCACCACATCCTCGTGGGCAGTGGGCGGCTAGATGACTTCAAACGCAACCCGCAACAGTTCATCGAACTTGCCGCCGAGATCATCAACCGTGCCAAGCGAATGGCGCTGGTGGATGGCATCAAGTACCAGCGCATCGGCGAGGAGGCGTACTACGCCCAGCAACTTTTTGAGACGGAGGAGTTGTCCGGCTATCTCAAGTCGATGATCGACGCCAACAAGTCCGTCCACGAGCAGGTGATCTACCAGATGGACACAGAACGGACCTTTGCCGAGCATCTGGAGATGAACGAGGCGATCAAGCTGTACGCCAAGCTCCCGGGCTGGTTCAAAGTTTCGACACCCCTCGGTGCTTACAACCCGGACTGGGCCGTGCTGGTGGAGAAAGACGGAGCCGAACGGCTGTATCTTGTAGTCGAAACAAAGAGCAGTCTTTTCACTGACGATTTACGGGACAAGGAAAGCAAGAAGATCGAGTGCGGAAAGGCACACTTCCAGGCGCTCGCGGTTGGCGAGACACCTGCCGAGTACCATGTAGCCACAACGCTTGCAGAACTCCTGGCAGTCACATAGCAGGTTTTAGCGCGGTATCGCGGCCATTTCAAAATGCAATGGAGTCACAATGACTGACGACGAAATGAAAAGAGAGCTGGAGCGACTTCGCAACGAAAACGCTGCACTTAAAAAAGGGGCTGCCACAGGAATCACGATGAAGGTCAGTGAGAAAGGCGGCCTCTCTGTGTATGGCATGGGGCGCTTCCCGATCACCTTGTACAAGGAACAGTGGCTAAAGCTCCTTGATATGTCCGATGGCATCCGGGCGTTTATTGAGGCGAACGAAAAGACATTGAAGACGAAGGAGTGACTTCTGGTGAGGGGATGAATTCTCCGATCACCTGTTTTCGACTTGCGAGTTGAAAGCACGGATAACTTCGAGTCGGACATCGAATTGATGGTTGGGTAATCCGCAGACGTGGCGGTCAACCTCAAAGAACGTACCGAAGAAAAAACACGGACAGCAAACATGGAAACTGCGATGCAGGTATTTTCGGATTGAGAACATCATCAAGTAACAAAGCTACACAACGTCCGTTCGGTCCAGGTGATCTGGAAGCGCCACTCAGCCCCCGTACTTGATCCTGTCAAGCCGTAGTGCCAGGAAAGCCTGGACGGTTTTTGCTTTGGGAAGTTCTGCGAACACGTGTACGAGGTTCTGATACGGGGTAAAGCGTCTGGGCAACACATCGAACAGGTCGCCAGGAGAATAAGATTGCGTCTGTGAGCAGATTGAAACACGATGAATATATTCCACAAAAGTGTGTGTACTCGAAACGTACTCCGTCCGAAGGACAGCCATCGATTTTTGAAGTAGACCTAGTCCAGCGGCCGTGTCGTAAGTAGACTCCGTCACCCCCGCGCCCGTAGCTCAGATGGATAGAGTATTGGCCTCCGAAGCCAAGGGTCGCGCGTTCGAATCGCGCCGGGCGCGCCATTTTGATTCAAAGGCACGAACGCCTGGCACCGCCATCTCTAAGCCACCTCTAAGCCAGAGCCGGCGGTGAGGGTTCGGAGCAACTCGCCCCGCAGGCTGCGGATGCGGACCTCCGTTTTGCTGACGACTTCAACTCGCTAGGCAACGGCACGGACGTGATCACGGGCGAATGAGCGGTCGCCGTTGCGGAGCTTCCTTCGCACCGCCGTCGCGAGCACCCGCATGTCGATCACGCCATTCTCGATCGCCTCATAAAACTACTTGTAGCGCGACAATCAGGATGAGAAGTCATGGACAATCCAGTGCGACAGGCACCTCATCCTGCCGTACGCGGGCGACGCTGGTCATAACGATTGCTCCTCGCACTACGGCAGCGGACCGAACGACCTGACCAACTCGCCGCGCAAACGGCCTTCGATGACGCGCAATTCGGCGTCGGTGATCGGGACGCGGTCAGGCCAGTCGTCGGTCACGACAATGGAGCCGTCGGTGATACGGTTCAGCCTCTTCATCCGCTTACTTCTCCGACTCGAAGCTGCGGTTTTCGCGCGAATACCAAAGACGCAAAATGAAGATCGTTGCATCCGCGATCTCGTAGCGCAGCTCGTAACTGCCGACGATGATCCGCCGGTCTTAGCACGGCTCGTAGGCTTGCAGCTTCTCGCCGATCCGCAGGTAGTCGCGCAGGCGAGCTGCGCAACGACGCGCGCCGCCGCATCAGACGCGACCGGCCGTAGATGCTCATGCAGCCGCCCCAAATCCGACGACACCTTGCAGGTCCACTTGGTCCTCACGCGGTCGGCGGCGGCAGCGGCTTATCGGTGGAGAGGCTGTCGGCCCATGCCTGGATCGCTTGATGGTCGATCACGCGGCCTGCATCCACGTCGTCCAAGCCTTGAAGCGTCATGCGGTGACGCTCCTCTTCCTGATCGACCCAGGCAGCGAGCGCCTGCTTCATCACCCAGCCACGCGAGCGTTTAAGGCGGGAAGCCATAGCTTCCACTTTCTCGACAAGGCTGAGCGGCACATGAGCAGTTAAAACTCTCGTCTCGGTGACCATATCGACATCCTTCATCGTCTTGATCAAGAAATAATCAGTTTTGGTCTTTAAGGCAAGCCAGGCTTGGCGCCTCCCTTCGCGACCGCCGCTCTATCGCCGCTTCTCTCCGACCGAGCCCCTGCTGGTCTCGGCCCAACCGGGTGATGGTCAGCAGTGATCGGCAGATGATGATGACATCCAGGATGCAGCGAAGGCACTCGCCAAGGCTGGTCTGATTGACAAAGACAAAGTCAGCAACGTCGGGACTGGTGATGGTGGTTATTCTGCTTTGCTTGAAGCAACCACCTCACCCAGTCTTTATCGATGTGCAGTCAGCGATTCTGCTGATCCACGACGAAAGCGACGTCATTTCGCCGCTGACCCAGTCGGAATCCATGGCGGC
>JAYSTS010000101.1:0-6747 GCA_043719475.1 Gammaproteobacteria bacterium
ACCCGCGAATACAACCTCGCTTTGGGTGAGCGTCGTGCCAATGCGGTCAAGAGCTTCCTGACCTCCGCTGGTGTTGCCGCTTCGCAAGTCGAGAGCGTCAGCTACGGTGAAGAACGTGCGGAAGATCCGGGCCACGACGAAAGCGCGTATGGCCGTAACCGCCGCGCTATTGTTACGTACCGATAAGATACGTACCGGTAACTTACGTACCGATAAGTTACGTACCGATAAGTTACGTACCGATAGTTCGAAGTCCAGGCGATGCGTTGCGCGTCATGAGTGACGCATCGTCCACTTCCCGAACGTAGGGCTTAACACGCTGCACATGTCGACAAGCCGAACAACGCAGAAGATTTCCTGTCCGTCGGGTTCTGGCTCGAATGGGGGTTGTTCCATGAACAGCCCACTTCGATGGACCAGACAACTTCTCGGGCTTGGCTTTTTTCTATTCACGGCTCAGGTCTTTGCAGCCGTCCCGGTTGAGGATCGAAGCAACTCGTCCTCGTCCTCGTCTTCTTCTTCGCGTCCTCAGTTACGCCCCACACCTGTGGTGGTCGAACCCGGCGGAAGCGATGCGCAGGCGCCACGGAGTCAAGCACCCGAAGGTGTTGAACAAGCGCCCTCCGGCCTTGCGCAGTTGTTTTCTGAACTGCAAACCCTGCGTAGTGAAGTTCAGGAGTTGCGCAGCACCGTCGAGGAGCAGAACCACAAGATCCGCAAGCTCGAGGCAACTCAGCAGGAGCAGTACCGCGATCTTGATGGACGTGTCGCACAGAAGATGTCACCGGGTACCGGTGCAGGTACGCCTGCGAGTGCCGGTGCAGGTACGCCTGCGAGTGCAGGAACAAGGAGACCGGCGAGCACAGGCACATCGAGAGGTGATCAGCCGGGTGTGAGCAACAACGGTACCCCTGCCTCATCGGCCAGTGGTGCTGGTGCTGTAGGAGAAAAAGCGGTCTATGCAGCAGCCTTCGATGCCATGAAGACCCGCCAGTTCGACAAATCGATCGAACAGTTCAGCCGCCTGATTCAGGACTATCCCAACGGAGAGATGACACCTGGTTCCTACTATTGGCTGGGTGAGTTGTACCTCGCCAAGGCGAATATGGAGCAGTCACGGCAGTCGTTTGCGCAAGTCATCGATCTGTATCCTACCCACAACAAGGCGCCCGACGCACTCTACAAACTGGGCGTAGTCCACCATCGCCAGGGAGATAACCAGAAGGCTCTGGAATTTCTGGATCGTGTACAGCGTGAGTTTCCGACCAGTGCCGCAGCGGGGTTGGCTAAGACCTACGCCGGCGAACTGCGCTGAACTGACGGCCAGGACGTAAGATCGTGAGCGGGGACACCTCCCTTCGCATCACCGAAATATTCCATTCGTTGCAGGGTGAAACCAGTCTGATGGGTTTGCCGACGGTATTCATTCGGCTGACCGGATGCCCGCTGCGATGCCAGTACTGCGACACCACCTATTCATTCCACGGTGGTGAGCGAATTTCACTCGAAGCCATTGAGCAGAAGACCCGGTCGTTCGGAGCGCGGCATGTCTGTGTGACTGGCGGCGAACCGCTGGCACAACCTGGCGTTCACCGCTTGATGACCAACCTGTGTGATTCCGGGTACGTGGTATCGCTTGAGACGAGTGGAGCGCTCGATGTCTCGAATGTCGACCCACGCGTCAAAAAGATACTCGATTTCAAGACGCCGGGATCAGGGGAAATGCACCGTAACATGTGGTCAAACGTTGCCGCACTCACCCAGCATGACGAAATCAAATTCGTACTCTGTGATCGCGCGGATTATGACTGGGCGGTGTTCAAGCTGGATGAGTATTCACTCATTGCACGTGCTGGACAGGTTCTGTTTTCACCGAGTTTCTCTCAGCTCCCGGCGACGGATCTGGCGCGATGGATCCTTGATGATCGTCTACACGTTCGGATGCAGATGCAGATGCACAAAATGCTCTGGGGCAACGAGCCCGGCCGATGAGTTCAAGCAAGCGCGCAGTCGTCCTCGTCTCCGGTGGCCTCGATTCGGCAACCGTTCTCGCCATGGCGAAGGCAGAAGGTTATCAGTGCCACCCGCTAACCTTCGATTACGGACAACGCCATCAGGCCGAGATGAACGCAGCGTTTGCGGTTTGCCGACATCTCGATGTTCCGGTGCCTCGGATTGTGAGAGTCGATCTGGGTGTATTCGGCGGTTCAGCGTTGACTGATGCGGCTATCGCCGTACCTGAGGCACCGACCACAGGAATTCCCATTACCTATGTGCCTGCGCGTAACACTGTCTTTCTTTCGCTTGGACTGGCATTCGCTGAAGTGCGCAATGCCGAGGACATCTTCATTGGTGTCAACGCGGTCGACTATTCTGGCTACCCTGATTGCCGACCGGAGTTCATAGCCGCGTTCGAAAGCTTGGCCAATGTGGCAACCAAAGTGGGTGTCGAAGGTGGCAGGATGAACATTCGAGCGCCATTACTGCGCATGACGAAGGCGGAGATCATCCGCACAGGAACGACACTTGGAGTTGACTACGGGCTCACTGTCTCGTGTTATCAGGCGACTGACGAAGGGCTTGCCTGTGGACGCTGTGAGAGTTGTCGTTTGCGAGCGGAGGGTTTCCACCAAGCTGGCTTAATTGATCCAACTCGGTACAGGAATCAGCGATAACCGACTCTTTCCGCAAATCAGCGGAAGATCAGGGTTGTTTGCCCTGCACCCGACGTCTACAATCGCCGCTCTTTTTGGGGTCGTTAGCTCAGCTGGTAGAGCACCGGGCTTTTAACCTGTAGGTCCTGGGTTCAAGTCCCAGACGACCCACCAATTTCGAACGAAGTCTCTTCTCCCTGCGTCACCACGTGGGTCCCACGCGCGTTACCGACTGTAGCGATCTCCTGATCGCGAACAAGAGATCGGGGTCAGGAGACCCCTCCTACAAGAGATTCCCGTCTCGCGGCCAGAGACCGCTCCAACAAAGCAGCCGAAGCACACGCGTGTGTGGGAGCGATCTCCTGATCGCGATACCTTTCGCGGTCATCTCCCACGATGCAGGCGAAGCACGCAGGCGTTGTAGATCTCCTGATCGCGAACAAGAGATCGGGGTCAGGAGACCCCTCCTACAAGAGATTCCCGTCTCGCGGCCAGAGACCGCCAACAATGCAGCCGAAGCACATGAGTGTGTGGGAGCGATCTCCTGATCGCGATACCTTTCGCGGTCATCTCCCACAATGCAGGCGAAGCACGCAGGCGTTGTAGACCTCCTGATCGCGAACAAGAGATCGGGGTCAGGAGACCCCTCCTACAAGAGATTCCCGTCTCGCGGCCAGAGACCGCTCCAACAATGCAGCCGAAGCACCGCGTGTGTGGGAGCGATCTCCTTACAGCGATCTTCGATGATCCCAACAATCGCGGTCAGGAGACCTCTCCCACAAAACTCGCGCTACCCTCGCAATCCCTCAAGGATGGCGCGAATCCGCTTTGCATTCAGACCAACATCGCTCTGGCCGACTCGCGAAACACTGCGAATGTCCACGATCGAACCGCTGTCTTGCGGCCGAACGCGCACGACGACGTCGTCCTTGAAGCCAAACCAGAATGTCGTGGCGGTTGCTTCCAGTATGCCGTTGTCACTGTCGGCGTTGACGATTTCCAGCTCCAACTTCTCTAACACCGCCTTGGCACGATTGAACATCTCACCTGGTGCAACGTCGCTGACCAGTGGTTGCACATCCGGATACGCCTTCTGCTGTACGTCGGCGAGTTTGGTGGCGTCGTAGGTGTGGGGATTGCTGCCTTCGCCTCGAAGTGCGATGACCTTGTCGAACGCTGGCGGGTCAATCGTGTCTGTCGAGATGTTGTGAATCGGCGGCACGCCTCGCGCAGCAAGGAACTGTGAGCCAAACACGCCGACAATCACTGCGGCGATGACAACACCCACCGCTATTGTCGAGCGCTCTGAACTCAAACTTTTGACGATGGAGACGATCAAGGCGATCAGGCCAAGGACCAACGCGAGTGCGCCGAGTGCGCCGCCAAGCGCGAATAGACCGAGGCCAGCGGTGAAGCTCCAGATACCGACCTTGGTGCCCAGTGCGCCTACCACCAGACAAACAAGACCGATCACCGCGCCAACCAGAATGGCTTTCGCCCACCACTTTTGTCCGCTCATATTTTCCCCCCTGTTGAGATCCTGGTGTGTTGCTGATTGTCAGGTGATGGTGGATCCGCCATCAATGACAAAGTTCTGCCCGGTGGTGAAGCCACCTGCCGGGGATGCAAGAAATACGGCCGCGCCAGCCACTTCGTGTGGCTCACCGATTCTGCGCAGCGGATCACCCTCGGTGCGCTTCGCGAGGATGTCCGGATTCTCCCAGAGTGCACGTGCAAAATCAGTACGAATCAGCCCCGGTGAAATAGCGTTGACGCGGATGTTATCCGGCCCCAGTTCAACGGCCAGATTACGAACCAGTTGTACGTCGGCAGCCTTCGCGATGCAGTATGCGCCCAGATCCTTGCTGCCACGTAAACCACCAACCGACGACACGATGATGATCACGCCGTCTCGTCGGGCTGCCATGGCCGGTACCACCATCTGTATCAGCCAGTGATTCGACTTGATGTTCACATCCAGAATCTTGTCGAAAGCACTGTCGGGCAAACCCGACATCGGTCCGAAGTAGGGATTGACGGCGGCGTTACAGATGAGGATGTCGATTTTGCCGAGTTGGCTGAGTGTCTTGTCCACCAGTTGCTGGAGTTCCTGCTTGCGACTGATGTTGGCGGGTATCGAGACTGCGCCGCCGGATTTGCCGTGCAGCTCTTTGTTGATTGAATCAGTAACCTCCTGGCAGGCATCCGCCTTTCGGCTGGAGATCACCACTTGCGCGCCATGGCGGGCGAGTTCTTCGGCGATCGCGCGACCAATACCCTTGCTCGAGCCGGTAATCAACGCCACCTTGCCAGTCAGATCAAACAGCTTAGAACTCATGCGATGGCTCCAGGTGTTGCCGCACTTTCAAAACTTGACTCAGGATTCCATGCCGACAGGCTTGTCATCCACAATCTGATCAAGGAACTCAGACAGTCCATAACCCATTTTGCCATCGCACACATATTCGGTCATGCCTTCGGTGATGCGGGTGACGAGTTCCTCACCATCAGGGGAGTGACGTCGATTGCGCAGCGGTATGAGCGACTTCACACGTCCCTTGACGTTGTACTCCCGCTCATCGGTCTTGGCCCACACATCCAGTGTCGTCTGGTTTTGGTTGGCGTCGTACTGTGCAGAAATCCGCGCATCTCGAATCATGATGTACTCACCATTGCGCAGCACCATGCCACCCGCGTGCAGTTCTCCGGCCTTGCGGCAGACGATGGACACCATCATGGCAAAGTCCTCATCGAACGCCATGGGCAGCCAGCGGTACCAGTAAATGCTCTGCCAGAAACGAGGTCCCCAGGAGTGGTCCCGCAAACCAAGCCCTTGGATGGGAAAGGTCTCGGTGCCAATCTGGATCTTGCCCTCACCGCGCATGTGTTGTTCGTAATGTCCGCGAGCAAAACCCTCATCGGCCTTCTGGGCGATAGGGGTGCCGTCATCATTGACGGGCTCGCCACCAAACATCGGTGAGATGCCGGTGAAGCGCAGATCGATGGAGGCTTCGACGACGGGATTGTTCCGGAAGGCGGTCGACGGGTCGGCCATATCCTGAGGGTTGGTGAGGATGCAGAGCTTCCCGCGGTAACGCAGCGTGAGGCCTTTGAATGGCTCGACGACAGAGAACGTCATCCCGCCACCTTCGAAGGCGTGGTTGTCCCTGCGCTCGGGCCGTTTGAACATGAAGCCGACGCGTCCATCGGGCAAGTAGATACAGCAGGTCATTTCGCCGCGACCTTCGTTCGGTCGATTGGCCAGGCGAAACCAGCCACCCAGATTGTGCTGACTGTCAAAGACATTGAAGTACATGCTTTCGTTGAAATTCACCGCGGCTTCCAGCGGGTGCATGCATTCGTCCTGCGGATCGAGGCGGACTTTGGTCATGGAGGCTCCCCCAGTAATCTGGAAGGAGCAAGAGTAGCCGAGTGGGTGTTAGACGAAAACTTGCTGAAGTTTTGTCGGGGTGGTCTGTTTGGGGAGAGTGCTGCGCAATTTCGCAATCAATTCCCGGGCTTGCACAAGGCTTGCGCCCTGCAATTCCTTCTTCACGGAGCGGCTTTTTTGAAACGACTGCAACTCGCACATCTCTTCTTTGTATCGTCGCAATTGCAGATCGGCTTCTCCGGGGGAGGGATACGGCCCTCGTTCGCCTTCGCGCGTCGTGAAGTACCAGGCACCATTCAGACTGAACACGCGCTTACCGGCACGAAAATAGCGCTTGTTGCTTTCGCGGGGGTCTTCGACACGCATGTCTTTCATTCCTGTCCAGTGAATGCAGAGCATTGAATCAGATGCAGCGTATCGGCGATGCGTCGGTGTTGTGGAGGGATGTAAGACCCGGTTCACAAAGCCATCAAGTTGTTTGCGATATCAACGGCCGGCCAACGCCTGTGGTCAGCGGACCGATGGATGGGCGCGGCTTTTGCCTCCGGCAAAAGGCGTGAACACCCAGCGGGTCCGATGCACCGCATTTTTATGCGCGGCCTAGCCATACTGCCGGATCGCGACGCGCGTGAAAGACTGCGAGCACTACAAGCTGATTGCCCTGGTGACGAAAGAAAATGGAGTACGGAAATCGGCGTGCTC
>JAYSTS010000102.1:0-20130 GCA_043719475.1 Gammaproteobacteria bacterium
CTTCCAGGTACCATCGTAGAGATCACCGGCAATCACCATGAAGTCGACCTGTTGTTCGATCGCTTCGTTGACCAGATTCGCAAACGCATCGCGCGTCGCAGTGCGGAGCAGCTCGACCGGTGCGTCCGGATACGCGCTTAAACCCGTCAGGGGGCTGTCGAGATGAATGTCGGCAGTGTGGATGAACTTCATGGGCGTTCCTGCTTTCCGCGCATTTTGTTGACGATGTGGTCCATCGAATCTACAACGTGGGTTGGAGCTCCGCCGTTCCTTGTGACCGCCGCCGGACTATAACCCTGCGCACCACCGAGCAGGGGAAGCACTCACCCTGATCGCCTGGATTGGTGCACGATCGTGACACAAAGCCGGCCAGTTTTAAGCGGACACTCAAGCGGACATTACAAGGACAAATATTTGACTTAATTTCATCCTTTATCCGTGTTATTTATATACATATGGCAAGAAATAAACCGGACATGGAATCGGTCACCTTAATCGCCGATGATAGGGGCGAAGAGACTCATTTAATGGAACCCCTCCAAATCAGTGAGGCCTCCCTCTACCGAGCGGAACTGATTGATCTGGTGGTGGAGCTTACGGCCAGGTCCGCAGGATTCCGGCGGAGTCTGCCAGAAGGTGTAGTGACTGCTCTCGCCGACCTTGTCCGCGCGATGAACTGTTACTACTCAAACCTGATCGAAGGCCACAACACCCATCCCGTCGACATTGAGCGTGCGCTGTCGAATGACTACAGCGACGAGCCGCGCAAACGGAATCTGCAACTTGAGGCTCGCGCGCACGTCACGGTACAGCATTGGATTGATGAAGGTGGGTTGACGGGCGCCGCGACCACCCGCCAGGGCATCTGCGAAATCCACCGGCGTTTCGAAGCACAGCTGCCTGACGAACTTCTATGGGTGGAGAATCCGGATACCGGCGAGCGAACGGGGATTGAACCGGGCGTGATTCGGAAACGAGATGTTGTCGTTGGTCAACATGTTGCAATCAGCGCTGGAGCACTACCTCGCTTTCTGGATCGTTTCGAACAGGTGTACGGTCATCTCGGGACAGCAGAAACCATCTTGAGCGCACCCGCTGCACACCATCGCCTGCTCTGGATTCACCCGTTTCTGGACGGCAATGGCAGAGTCGCACGACTGATGTCTTACGCCATGCTGAAGGATGCGCTGGATACCGGCGGTCTCTGGTCGATTGCACGCGGACTGGCCAGACACGAAGCCCAATACAAGAATCATCTTGCATCGTGCGACCAGCCACGGCGAGGCGACCTTGATGGGCGCGGCAGTCGCAGCGAGGCTGCGCTGGTGGATTTCACCCGGTATTTCCTGCAGACGTGCATTGACCAGGTGGCCTTCATGGAACAACTTGTGCAGCCTGCCAGGCTACGCGAACGTGTTCGGCTCTGGGCTTACGAGGAAGTGCGAATGGGCACCTTGCCGACGCAGGCAGTTCACGTGCTGGAAGCGGTGCTCTATCGGGGCGAATTACCGCGTGGGGACGTGGCCAACATCGTCGGCACCGGAGATCGCCAGGCACGAAGAGTGATCGCCGCTCTGCAGGGCGCAGGTGTTCTGCAATCGGCAAGCACGCGTGCGCCACTGCGAATTGTATTCCCGGCCAGGCTCGCAGGACGCTGGATGCCGGGACTGTTTCCGGACGCATGAAAGAACGAATGGGCGAGCCAACTCGGTAAACGCCAGTGTCTCCCTCGACGAGGGGTCAGTACCCGGATGCCGCGAGAACGGCAGGACTCGAGGAACTCGAAACCCAGGCGGCTCTTGCCGGTACCCGCTTCGGCCACCCGACCGACGACCTACACCGTGTTCACGCCGCACCTTTTTTGTTCCGTTATCAGTGCTCCGCGCAGACGATGGTCCTTTGCCGAGAGCACGCGTGCGGCCGATGCAAAATCATGTCGACGCGACCGCGCCTGAAGAACGTGGGCTTCCGAGCATCGGTCACTCCCGAAATGCGCTCCTGGTCACCAGCGCGTTTACCGCTCCCAACCAAGGCAAAGCCGCGTTATCCTGACGGACCTCCAAAGACAGACTGGCTGCTTGCGAGGCATAATTTTTTACCCGCCGGAATCCGGGATCGCTCTACTCGTATGAACATGAATCGTCCACAGGTCATAAACGCCATAGAGGCACGCGTTGCCGAATTGTTGAGCGGAAAGCTCGACGAGCGGTACGTTTATCACAATCTGAAGCACACGTTGACGGTTAGAGATGCGTGCCTGTTATTGGCCGACAAGGCCGCACTGGCCGACGCAGACCGTGAGGTGCTGGAGCTGGCTGGCCTGCTGCACGATGCAGGCTTTACCGAACGATACGAGGGGCATGAAGAGATCAGCTGTCGCATTGCACGTGAACTGCTGTCGCAACAGAGCTACCCCGCCGAGAGACTCAGTCAGGTGCTGGCCTGTATTGCTGCCACCAGCCTCGACGTCAAGCCGGAAAGCCAGCTGGAATTGCTCATGCGCGATGCCGACCAGGCACACCTGGCAGCCGATGATTACTTCCTCTCGGCGGCTGCGCTCCGGGAGGAGTGGGGCCTCTTGCGAGGGCAGACTCACACCGATAACGAGTGGAACGCGCTGAACCACAAATTCTTCAAGGAACACAGTTACTGCACTGATGTGGCTCGCGATCTGTGGGATAAAAAAAAGAACGCCAATCAGAAGGCACTGAAAAAATTGGCCAGGGCAGGTGTCGAAACCAGCGAGGATGAGCACATCACTGCCACCCGCAGCGCCCAGATGATGTTCAAGACTTCACTGCGCAATCACATCGACCTCAGCAATCTGGCCGACAACAAAGCCAACATCATGCTCAGTATCAACGCCATCATCATCACCATCGCCATGCCGCTGGCGGCCACCTATGTCACGGCCAATCCGTATCTGCTGGCACCCATGGCTGTCTTGCTGAGTACCTGTCTGGTGGCCATGTCGTTCGCCACCATGGCCACGCGCCCCACGAAAATGACCGGGCTCACCTCCGAAGAAGCCATTCAGCAGGGGCAGGCCAACCTGTTTTTTTTCGGCAACTTTTTCAAGATGTCGTTCGATGAGTATCAACGTGGTATGCAGTTCATCGTCGCCGATGAAAACCGCCTGGACAGCGCCATCCTGCGTGATCTGTTCTTTCTCGGCCAATCGCTGGGGCGCAAGTACTCACAACTGCGAACCTGCTACACGGTTTTCCTGTCGGGCATCGGCATCACCGTACTCACTTTTGCCGTCAGTTATCTGATTGCAGGAAGGTGAAGGCAGCTGGGGGTGATTAGCAGTTAGTCGGCTGCTGACAGTCCAACTACCGCCTCGCGCGATGTCGCAGGGCGGATGCGGCAGATCACCGACTTGCTGCCGCCCCGCACAGGGTTTAACTTCACTTACATGACCTCACTGCCCTTCTTCCGGTTCCGCTTTCGCGGCAAGGTACGCCGGATCTTCGACATCTACCTCAGCTTCATGGACAAAAGCGGCTCCGCGATGCATCCGATGGAAGTTGCACGCATGGCCAACATGTCGCTGGCAGAAGCCTCTCGGCGGCTTGAAGATACGCCGGAAGTTTTCATCCGCTTACCCAAAAGGCCCGACGGGCTGACACGTTATCGACTGACCGCACAACTGGCTGGTCGTACGCCTGAACAGGTTGAAGCGATGCTGAAAAGTCTCGCTCGCCGCGAGTCGATGCTGCTCTATGTGGGCGGCGTCATGCTGCTGTTATTGTTCGTTATCGCGCTGATCCTGGCTGGCCCAGCCTTGGCGTAGATCGCTCTGTCGTGACGACCACCGCCATAGATAATTGCCAGGAAAAACATGCCTGAATCACTGTCGAATGAACTGATCGAATTGCGGGATCGCACGGCCACACTAGCGCGTGATTTCCTGTGCGCGAAGGAAGGGCTGACCCACGCCGATGTTATCGCCGAATCAAAGCGAATCGGCCTGTACACCATGTCCCAGCCACGCAGTCATGCCGGTTCCGAAGCTGGGCCACTGGCATTGACGGTGGTGCGGGAAACGCTTGCCTCCTGGAACGCGCCGTTCATGGGCTCGGTTTTCGGTCCTGGTCCGGGTGTACTGGCAACTGCTGGCGAACCCCTGCGCAGCGAGTACCTGCAGCCTGTGCTGGCAGGTCGCAAGCGTGGCGGCTTTGGGTTCACAGAACCGGATGATGCCCCTGCGCCGACGTCGGCCACGATTGAGGGCGATCACTACATCGTCAACGGCCAGAAGTCCTACGTCACCGGGGGCGGGGACGCCGATTTCATCAATACGCTGGTGACGATTCAGGGCAAAGGTCCCGCGTTGATTGTCATCGATACCGATGCGCCTGGCGTTGTATTGACCCGCCGATTTTCATCACTCGACGGCAGCCATCACGCAGCGTTTTCCTTCGCCAACGTGCGTGTGCCTGTCAGCCACGTCATCGGCAAGCCAGGCGAGGGGCTACCCAGAGCCCTGCAGCAGATCGGGGACACACGGCTGCTGATCGCTGCAAACGTCACCGGCTGGATGATCTACGCCACCAATCTGGTCCGTGCGCACATCGAGGAGAAGGATCGCTCGGGTGAAAAGCGCTCGGCGAAGGAAGGTGTGCGAATGCGTTATGCCGATATGCGGCTCAAGACCTTTGCCGCCCGCAGCATGCTATATCGAACGGCACGGCTCGCCGAGCGTGGTGAGAACGTCGTCAACGAGGCGATCTCCTGCAAGGTGTTTGCAACCGAAGCCGTCACGGACGTTGTGGACATCGCCATTCAACTGGTTGGTGGGCAGGCGCTGGTGACGGGACATCCGCTGGAATCGTTGTATCGCCAGATCCGCGCACTTCGACTGGCCGAAGGCGCCAGTGATGTGCTTCGACTGAATCTGGTACGGGGTGATCTGGAACTGGGCAAGGGAAGACTGTAGGAAGTTCCAATAACTCCAAGTTTGATTCAAGAGGCTACTCTTCTGCTTTTCCGCCGTGTTGCTCGCGGGTGAGGTCGCGCGCTTCCTTGGATTTTTTGAGCAACACGAATACAGCGCCAGTACCGCCATGTTCTCGCGTCGCACTGACAAACGCATTCACCAGCGGATGACCCGTCAACCAGGCATTCACATAGCTTTTCAGTCGCGCCTTGACCTCGCCTTTTTCGCCTCTGCCATGAACGATGCGAACACAGCGATGGCCCTTGGTTTGACACTCAACAAGAAACTCGTGAACCATATCGCGCGACTTCTTCACCCGTTCGCCATGCAGGTCGAGCGAATCCTTGGGCACGTAACTGCCCTTGCGTAATCGGTCAGCAACAAGTTCCTGTACGCCCTCGCGTCGCCAGGTCAGAAAATCCCGTGGTTCAACCGGTGGTACTTCGCCAAGGGTCATGTAGTCCGGCGCTTCAGCTTTCTTGACGCCGAGTGCGGCGAGTCGCGCCCGTAGTTGCGCTTCCGTTGGTTTGGCCACCCCGCCTTTCTCCAAACGGGGCTTGTCCAGCACGGGTTTCGCCGCCGAGAGTGGCTTGACGTCTTGCATGGCTTCGCGGAACAGGTCTTCGTCGTCCATCAGAGCAGCTCAACACTCTCGAACTGTGCCGAACGGGTGCCGGGAATCGGCTTGTTATCGGTGGCGTGATAGGTGAATACCGCCGAGAGTTTCACCTGTTGTGTTCGATTCGGTCCGGCAGCATGAAACAGGCGGCCATGAAAAAACAGCACGTCGCCGGGGTCCAGTTCGATTAGCTTCGCGGTGCGCAGCAGTGGTTTGTTCTCGGTTACTTCAGGCCGCAGAAACAGCGCGTGGTCAAAACGACCGCGATCCAGATCAAGAAGATGACTGCCCGGAATCAACCGCAGACTGCCGTTGTGGACATTTTCCTCACCCAGGGCAACCCACATGGAGACGAGTTCCGGCCGATCAAAACTCCAGTAACGAACGTCCTGGTGCCAGAGCGTGGCACTGGAGTGATCGGGTGACTTGGTCATGACGCAGTTGTGATGCGCCTGCGAGAGGTTGACGTTGGCGGCGCCCAGCAGTGACTGGATCTCGGTTTTGACCTGGTGACTGGTCGCAAAGGCCTTCAATGTCGGGAACCGGGAAGCGGCAGACAACAGGCGGCGCGGCGTTCGGCCGCCTGCCACAGCGCGCGAGATCGGTGCCCCGGGGTAACCGACATCCGCCTCGAATTCGGCCGGGGCCAGCACCGGGTCAAGTTGTGCACGAACTTCGGCCAGTACCGAGGCGCACACGGTGAGCGGACAAAACCCTTTTCGGACTACGAACCCCGCGCTGGCAAAATCGTCCTGGCGCCTGTCGAGTTCCACAACCTGACTCATCACGAACTCCATCGCCGGTACTGCCTCGGTGCGCAGCAAGTATAACGACCACCGCAATGTGCAGTAACAGAGTCGGAGGATTTCCTGATCTGGATCTGAACGCCTAACTGCTAGACTGCTCTCGTACTCGTCAACTGCCGTAGTAGATGTTCAGCAAGATTCTCCTGCCGTTACTGCTGGTGCTCGGCGCGGCTGCCATAACCGGCGTGTTGATCACCAACCGGCCAGAAGTCGCCCAGGAATCAACCGCGCCTGCTCCCCTGCTGGTCAGCTCCATCATCGCCAAACGCGAGGCAGTGACGTTTATGGTTGATTCCCAGGGCGAGGTCAAGCCGCGCACTGAAACCACACTGATGTCGGAAGTGAGCGGCCAGATTCAAGCGGTGTCACCAGCGTTTGTGTCAGGCGGTTATTTCAAGGCCGGTGACGTGCTGCTGCGCATCGATCCGCGCAACTATGAAACGCAGGTCAAGCGGGCGCATGCCAACGTCGCCAGGGCGCGCACGCAGATTGCAACGGAAAACGCGCTGGCCGGTTATGCGGTGGAAGACTGGGAACGCCTTCGTGTCCTGCGCGCCACTGCCAAGACCGCGTCTGATCTCACCCTGCGCAGACCACAACTTGCACAGGCCATCGCCGAACTTGAATCATCCGAAGCGGATCTGAAAAAGGCCGAAGATGATCTGGCACGCGCCACCATCAGGGCACCCTATGCCGGCATGGTCCGCAACAAGCGGGCCGACGTTGGTCAGTTTGTGGGCATGGGGGCACCACTGGCTGAAATCTTCGCGGTGGACTATGCCGAAGTTCGACTGCCACTGACTCAGCACGATCTCAACTTCATCGACGTACCCGAACCAGGCAGGGAATCGCTGTCTTCGGAAGTGACATTGTCGGTTACCATCGGCCAAACCCGACAGTCCTGGTCTGCAGAGCTGGTACGCACCGAAGGTGTATTCGATGCTTCAACCCGCGTGCTGTATGGCGTGGCGCGGGTTCTGGATCCGTACGCGCTGAATCAAACCGCAGACCGCGAGCCCCTCAGGATCGGGACGTTTGTCACGGCCCAGGTCACGGGGCGGGACGGTGGTCTGCTGTTTATCGTGCCACGTGTTGCCTTGTCAGGTGCCGATCGACTGTGGCTGATCGACAAGGAGGATCGTCTGCAAGCCGCTCAGGTCAGCATTGTCCGCCGTCTGGATGATCGCCTCTATATCAACGATGGACTACACGATGGAGATCGCATCTGCCTGACCCCACTGCCGTCTGCAACTGCGGGCATGCAGGTTCGGGTGCGGGATGTCTGAACCCTCCAGAGCCATTTCTCCGTACGGCGGCATCGTCGCCTGGTTCGCGCGCAATCACGTTGCGGCCAACCTTCTGATGCTCAGCATCATATTCCTGGGTGCTTTCGGCCTCTCGACGACTCGCGTCGAAACCATGCCGAACGTGCAGTTCGACCAGGTGATTGTCACCGTACCTTATCTCGGCGCAGCGCCCGAAGAAGTCGAAGAAGCGGTCGTGATAAAGGTTGAAGAAGCCATCAAGAACGTTGAAGGCGTGCAGGAAGTCACCAGCACCGCAGCAGAAGGGTTCGGTCGGGTGATGGTCGAAATTGCAGACGGTTACGACCTCGCTGCGGCCATGGACGAGATCAAGATCGCGGTCGATGGCATCGCCACGTTTCCGGGGGAGACCGAGCGACCCATCATCGGCAAATGGAAGTTCCAGAGATCGGCCATCGCCGTGCAGGTTTATGGTGGCGTTGACGAAGCGACACTCAAATCAGTGGCCGATGACCTGCGTGATGCAATCGTCGCGCTGCCAGAAGTGACCACGGCCGAAGTGTGGGGTGGGCGACCGTATGAAATCGCCATTGAAGTCAACGAACAGACCCTCAAGCAATACGGTCTGACACTGGAACGGGTTGCGCAGGTCATTCGCACCTGGTCGGTGGATCTGCCCGGCGGCAACATTCGTACTGAAGGTGGGGACATTCGGTTGCGGACCAAGGGCCAGGCATACAACGGCGATGAGTTTGCCAGCATCGTGTTATTGACCCGTCCTGACGGCACCCGTCTGCGGCTCTCCGACGTGGCAGTGATTCGGGATGGTTTTGTGGAAACGGAAAGCCATGCGTTCTTCGACGGTCAGCCCAGCATCGGCGTCATGGTGTTCAGTACCGATCGGGACAATGAGATCAAGGTCTCCGAAGCGGTGCACAAACTGGTCGACGAACGTTCGGCCTCCCTGCCACCCGGCATTAAAATTTCCACCTGGGCAGATAGCACCTACTACCTCAAGGGTTCGCTCGGAATGTTCCTCTCCAACATGGCGCAGGGCGCTTTGCTGGTCTTCATCACACTGGCGATATTCCTGCACTGGAAGATCGCAGGTTGGGTCATGTTTGGCTTGCCGATCTCGTTTCTCGGCGCATTCATGCTGCTGTCACTGCCGGGCATTGAAATCAGCATCAACATCCTGAGCCTGTTTGGTTTCATCCTCGTGCTCGGCATCGTCGTCGACGATGCCATCGTGGTCGCAGAGGCGGTCCATACGGAAACCGAGAAAAACGGCTATTCACTGGACAACGTCATCATCGCTGCCAAACGGGTGGCTGCACCGGTAACGTTTGGTGTGCTGACCACCATTATGGCGTTTCTGCCCATGCTGTTTGTTACCGGTCCGGTTCAGGCGATGGCCGGGTCAATCGGCTGGGTGGTCATTCTCTGCCTCAGCTTTTCACTGATCGAATCCAAACTGATGCTGCCTTCGCATCTGGCGATGACTATGTCGGCTCGTCAGGGCGCAGTGTCCGTGGTCCGCAAGGACGACTGGCTCAAGCGCTTCATCGCCAACGTGTACCGTCCGTTTCTGGCCAAAGCCATCCGGCATCGTTATTCCACCGTGGCAATTTTTGTCGCCGCGCTGATTCTCGCAGTAGGTGTAGTGGCTGGCGGTCTCGTGCGTTATGTGTTCTTCCCGGAAATGGGCAGCGACTACATCAGCGCCACGGTAGACATGACTGAAGGGGTATCCGAATCCAGAGTGATCGAGATCGTTGATCACATGACTGCATCACTCGATGTGGTCAATCAGCAGATGAGCAAAGCGGAAGGCAGTGAAGACGTGATACACCACGTGTTCGCCTATGTGCAGGACGGTCGCAGTGGCCGCTTCCAGGTGGAACTGACCCGGAGTGAAAACCGCAGCACGACGCCGGTCGAAATCGAAAACGCCTGGCGAGATGCGGTTGGTGTGGTACCGGACACGAAGTTCATACGGTTTGAATCATCACGACATACAGGTGGTGGGCCACCGATCGCCTTCAAGGTTTCCGGACCGGATTACAAGAGTATCGATGACGCCGCCAGTGAACTCGCAGCCTATCTGCGCCGAACAAAAGGTGTTTTCGAAGTCGAATCATCGGCCGATCAGGGACCGTCGGAGATCAAGCTTACGATTCTGCCGGAAGCCGAAGCGCTGGGTATTACGCTGCAGGATCTTGCCCGCCAGGTGCGTACCGCTTTCTATGGGGCTGAGGCCCAGCGTATTCAGCGTGGTGATGACGAAGTCAAAGTAATGGTGCGTTATCCACGTTCAGAGCGGATCAGCATCGGCAATCTGGAATCCATGTGGATCCGCATGCCTGATGGTCGTGAACTGCCATTCAGCGCAGTGGCCACTTACACGATGGATCGTGGATTCACCGCCATTCAACGCATCGACAATCAGCGCGCCGTCAGCATCACCGCTCGCTCGGATGCACAGGTCGCGGCGCCTGCCATGGTTACCCGCAAGGTGCTGGAAGAATTTGCCGTCGATCTGAAGACCCGTTATCCCAGCGTAGCGATTTCGCTCACGGGGTCAGGTCATGAAGAACAGGTTGCCTTTCGCCTGATTCTGATCGGCTTTGCGATCTCCATGTTTGGTATCTATGCCCTGCTGGCGATTCCCCTCAAGTCATATGTTCAGCCGCTGATCATCATGGGGGTGATTCCGTTTGGCATCGTCGGCGCCATCGTCGGTCACTGGGCCATGGACATGGCCATCAGCGCAATTTCGCTATTCGGGATCATCGCGTTATCCGGCGTGGTGGTGAACGACAGTCTGCTCATGATCGACTTCGTGAATACCGCAGTCGATGAGGGCAAACCGGCATCGGAGGCTGCCATCGACTCTGGCGCGCAACGGTTTCGCGCGATTCTGCTGACTTCGCTGACGACCTTTTTTGGTCTGGTGCCGATGCTGGCACTCACCAGCGTGCATGCTCAGATCGTCCAGCCGATGGCCGCCTCACTGGCCTTCGGTATCCTGTTCTCGACCGTCATCACGCTCATCCTGGTGCCGACCCTCTATGTGATCGGTGATGACATCGCGCGAGCACTGGGCCGTGGTTACCGCAGTGCCGCCCCGGTACCGCAAGAGAAAATCTGATCAATCAGAATTTCTCTTTGTAGACTCTGCCCTCGTCACCTCTGTCCTCGGCGCCTACTTCATCTGCATCGCTATCACCTTCAGCATCTTCGGCCCATACGGTGGTCTGAGCCCGGCCATCTCGGCGACATTGATTCGGCTTTGGGTGAACACTGACTTGGCGTGACTGAATCGGCGAAAGCCGTCGATTCCGTGGTACGAACCCATGCCTGACGGGCCAACTCCGCCGAACGGCAGATCTTCCTGCGCCACATGCATGACTACATCGTTCACGGTGACGCCGCCTGACGTCGTGCGGGTGAGTACGGTCCGCTCTTCCGCGGCATCCTGGCCAAAATAATACAGGCCGAGCGGACGAGGCCGAGCGTTGATGTAGTCGATGGTCTCCTGCACCTTGCCATAACGCTTGATCGGCAGCACCGGACCAAAGATCTCATCCTGCATGACAGACAGATCATCCGCAGGGTCGACGATCAGCGTCGGTGGAATCTTGTGATGTGGTTGCTGCCGGAAGTCTTCGTTGGCCGGGTTGATCTCGACCACACGCGTACCACGGGTTCTGGCCTCATCGATATAACCCAGCAGACGCTGGTAGTGCCGCTCGTTGATCACTGACGTGTAGTCGTCATTGTCGAGGAGCGTCGGGAACATCTTTGCAACCGAACGCTGCGTGGCATCAACAAATTCATCGACACGTTCATCCGGCACAAAGACATAGTCCGGTGCCAGACAAATCTGCCCGGCATTGAGCATCTTGCCGGCAACGATCGCGTCGGCTGCCTTGCCAATGTCGGTGGATCGACCAATTACCACCGGGGACTTGCCACCCAGTTCGAGCGTCAAGGGGACCAGATGATCCGCTGCGGCGCGCATGACGTGCCGGGCAACGGAAGTTGCACCGGTGAACAACAGATGATCGAACGGCAGTGAAGCAAAGTCGGCTCCAGTTTGAGGTCCACCAAGACAAACGGTGATTTCCATCGCGTCGAACCGACTGGCAAAGATCTCGGCCATCAGGGCGGAGGTGGCCGGGGTGTATTCACTCGGCTTGATCATCACCCGGTTGCCAGCGGCCAGAATGCCCGCCAGCGGCGTAAAGGTCAGATTGACCGGGAAGTTCCACGGCGAAATCACGCCGACCACTCCAAGTGGCTGGTACTCGATGCGCGCCTTGGCGCCCAGGAGGTTGAGCGGGAAGGGGCCGACCTTGCGCTTCTCTGGTTTCATCCAAGTCGACAGAAGTTTCTGCGCATGACGCAACGGGCCGACCGAGGCGGCGACGTCCGTGAAGAGGGACTGCGCCTTGCTGCGATGGCCAAAATCCTCGCACATCGCATCAACCAGACGATCCTTGTGGTCCAGCAGCAGCGAGATCGCCCGCTCCAGTCGATCTCGCCGGACGGCTTCTGTCACCCCGCCTTCACTGAGATAAGCGGATTTCATCTGATCGAGGGTTGATTGCATGGACTGACGGGTCATGTCTGCGGCTTGGTGCATGGTGATCTCCTTGCGTACACTCACCTGCACTATACCGGAGGCGAGCATGCGTGCAGCACTGATGCAACGAGGCAGGATCTGGGTGGACAACATTGACGTGCCAGTACCTGGACCAGGGGAGGTTCTGGTGAAATCACTGGCCTGTGGCATCTGTGGTTCGGATCTGCATGCCACCCAGCACACCGAAGCGTTCGTGAAGACCAGTCTTGAGGCGGGCGGTGCATTCAAACTCACCACGTTCGAGCCTGTGGTGCTCGGTCACGAATTCTGCGCAGAGGTGGTCGACCATGGGCCAGCGACAGATCACAAACTCTCTGTCGGGACACGCGTCTGCTCAGTGCCCGCACTCACCCGTACACCGATGCTGTCGGTCGGTTACAGCGAGGTCATCCCGGGTGGTTTCGGCGAATACATGGTGCTGTCGGAATCACTGCTGGTGCCGGTGCCCGATGGAACACCGGTCACGGCAGCTGCCCTGACCGAACCCATGGCTGTGGGTTACCACGCCGTACGCAAGGCGCGGCTGGAAGCAGATGATGCCTGCCTGGTCATTGGCTGTGGACCCGTCGGCCTTGCCATCATCACTGCGCTGCGTTCAGAAGGCATACGACCCATCATCGCGACAGATTTTTCACCGGCACGACGACAACTCGCGATCCAGCAGGGCGCCGACATCGTGCTCGATCCCGCCATCGAAGAAGCCTGGAAAAATCCAGCCCTGCGCCGCCCCGATCACGTGGTGATCTTTGAGTGTGTAGGTGTACCCGGCATGCTGGACCAGATTTTTCTTAATGCGCCACAGAACGCACGCATCATCGTCGCCGGGGTTTGTCTGCAGCAGGATCAGCTGCGACCGCTGATTGGTATCAACAAGGAACTCAGCCTGCAGTTTGTGCTCGGTTATTCCATGGCGGAGTTTGTCGAAAGCCTGCATCGAATCGCCGATGGTCGCTTTGACGTGGGTCGGCTTGTCACCCACCAGATCGGGCTGGACGAGGTGGCCGGAACCTTCGAGGCGCTGAAAACACCGAATCAACACGCCAAGGTCATGGTTGAGGCGTGGCGGTAGTCTGGTATTAGCCTTGATTCGACAATAATCGGTAACGCTTCCGACGCGCAACGTAAGCGCCGCCCCAACGATTCATCCTGTGCCGATTTTCGACATGGACCGTTAGAAATCGCGATCAGGAGATCGCTCCCACAGACATTGGGTATCGTGACTTTGTGGTCTCCTGTGGGAGACATTGGGTATCGTGACTTTGTGGTCTCTTGTGGGAGACATTGGGTATCGTGACTTTGTGGCCTCTTGTGGGAGCGGTCTCCTGACCGCGATTGTTGGGATCATCGAAGATCGCGATCGGGAGATCGCTCCTGTTACTCGACGATTCATTTCCGCTGCAATCCCGCTCCAGTCAATCGTTCCGAAGCTCCTAAATACCCCTGCGCAGCATTTTCGGAGGCGTATTTTTTGTCCAATTGAGGTTAGACGGATGCGGACCTGTTCGCGTCCCGGTCAACAGCGTTTAAGCCTGCATATCGCGCCACCATCTTGCCCAGCAGATCGAGTTTGACGGGCTTGCTTGCATAGTCGTCCATCCCGGCAGCCAGACACGCTTCTCGATCCTGATCCAGGGCATTGGCCGTCATGGCAACGATGGGGATGTGCTGACCTGTGCGTTCTGTAGCACGAATAATCTGGGTGGCGGTGAGCCCATCAACCTGCGGCATCTGACAATCCATGAAGATCATTGCGTAAGGGTACTGCTTCCACATATCAACCGCTTCCTGACCATTCACCGCAACGTCAACTTCATATCCCAGTTTTTCCAGCATGCGAACCGCAACTTTCTGATTCACCAGATTGTCTTCGGCCAGCAGTATGCGGTGCTGGTTCTGAACCGGTTCGTTTGAGCGCGGACCTATCGCGACAACCTGATCTACGCCTGCCACTGTCGCAGGCTGTGGTGTCGCCCGGAGTACGTTTTTGCACAGTCGCAACAGCCCTCGTTTCATCACCGGCTTGGTGCCCCATCCATCGAAGCCATACTTTGTCTGGTCTTCTTTGGTGAGATCCGAACTGGTCAGCATCAACACCTTCAGGCTTGATGTGCGCGGTTCACTGCGCAGCTGGGCCAGCATCGCCAGACCATCCATATCCGGCATGTGATAGTCGAGAATCACAAGATCAGGCAATCGCTCCGACAGGATGCCGAGGCCTTCTTTGGCACTGGAAGCCGCTTCAGCATCCGCGCCTAACGACAACAGAATGGAGAGCATGATGTCCCGGCCAACCGGGTTGTCATCGACAACCAGCACACGCATCGCCGCGAGCGAGTGATCGAACAATGTGGGGTCCTCCACATCCATGCCTTCAGGCAAAGCGTTCAATGGCAACGAGAACCAGAAGCAGGCGCCCTGTCCCGGGCGGCTGTCCACACCAATTGATCCACTCATCATCTGAATGAGCTTCTTGCAGATCGCAAGCCCGAGTCCTGTACCACCGAACTTGCGGGTTGTTGACGCATCCCCCTGAGTAAACGAGTCGAACAGTCGGCTCTGTACATCAACGTCGAGTCCCGGACCGGTATCGCGAATGGTCAGACGAACGCCGCCTGCAAACGCAGGCATGACACTTACCAACACATGACCGGAATCCGTGAACTTCACGGCATTACCGACCAGGTTCAGCAGCACCTGCCTGATTCGCCTTTCATCGCCCATGTATTGCGTAGCCAGCGAGACGTCGAAATCAACGTAGAGATCAAGCGCCTTCGGGCGCGCGTTGCTCGACATCAGGTCCATCACCTCACGTACGCAATGTTCGAGATCAAAGGGAATCGACTCCAGATCAAGCTTGCCAGCTTCGATCTTCGAGAAGTCGAGCACGTCGTTGATGATCGCTAGCAGCCCCTCACCCGAACGCAGGATGAGTGATGCCGTTTCTTGTTGTGCCTCGTCCAGATCCATGTCGAGCAGCAGTTGAGTCATGCCCAGCACACCGTTCATCGGCGTGCGAATTTCGTGACTCATGGTGGCGAGAAACTCGCTCTTGGCGCGGGTCGCCGCCTGGGCATCCTCCAGCGCTCGGTGCAATTCTTCTTCGGCAATTCGTCGTCGAGTTACATCCGAAGCAAAACCCGTGAGTCGCTGCAGCTTCGAACCTAAGTCATCGTAGTAAGCTTTGCCACGCAGATGTAGCCATCGGCCATCGTCCAGGGTACAAACCTCCACGTTGAATTCGCGCTCGGTCGAGCCAGTCGACCGAAGCTGTGCCTGCAATTCTGCAGACGAAGCGGCCGTAATTCGCGCCAATAGCTTATGTACATCACCAACACCCGTGACTTCGACTCGAGCCCACTGTTCTATCGTCTCCGAGACATAGCTGCGTCCCGTACGCGCATCGAAGTCGAACATGCCGTACGTCGAGCCCTCCAAGGCCAGCTTCAAGCGCTCTTCGCTGGTCTTGATGATGGCTTCTCGCGCGAGCCGCTCTGAAATGTCCGAGCCAATCACCATGAACTGGGTATTGTCACCCTGCTCCACGGCGATGGCGGAAAACTCGAAGGGGTACGTCGTACCATTCTTGCGAGTGTGGGTGTACTGCATGTGGATTTCTCCACGTGCTTCGAGTTGTTGCGTCATCTCCAGGAGAATGGCTGGTTGCCTCATGTCCGTAGCGACTGACGCCACAGGCATGCCAACAATTTCTTGCAATGTGTAACCCACGTTGGCAAGCGCGGCTGCATTTGCAGCACGAATCTTCTGCGAATTCATGTCCACCACAAAAAACTCGTTGCTGCTCTTGCGCATGGCTTCGCTCAGCAATCGCAGCTGATCATCTTTCTGGCGATGATCAGTAACATCGAGTACCAGGCCGTCATAGGTCTTCGCGCGATCAAGTTGGTCCCTGACCAGTCGACCTCGATTGTTGAACCAACGGACGTGACCGTCTGGCAAGGTGGCCTGGTATTCCACATCCCATGGCTCACGTTTCTGCAGGGCTGCTTCCAGTTCCTTGCGTGCCTGCGGCATCATCTGCAGCGGGTGCCAGAGAGAATCGTCATCGAGCAAGCGGCCAATGTTTCCGCTGAACATCTTCACGGCACCCGTCTGCGCATCCACGCTGTAGGCACAACCGGCCAGACTTTCGAAGATGGACGTGATGAATCTTTCGTGGGTCGACAGTCTTTTCAAGGCGGATTCCAGCTCGTTGCCGAGTTCCCCCAATTCATCATCGGCCAGGTTTTTGAAGTGCCAGTTGGTATCGCCTCTGTTCTGTGTCAGCTCCCGACGAATGCTGGCGAGAGGCAACATCACGAGTCGCCTGAACAAAACAAACACGCCCCCGAGCAGCACGGTGGCCGCTGCCACAGAAATGGCCATGAGCACAGCAAGTTGATTTTCGTACTGTTCGACCAGGAATGTTCCATCCAGCTCGATCACGAGGCGCAGTTCGTTTCCGAAAACGTCACGCAAACCGGTCCCTTCAAAAGAAACCAGCTCCACAATGCGGAAAACATTATGGTCGCTGTCAGTACCTGACATTCGTCTCGACACAGCGGGCAGAAGCTTTTCTGTTGGGTCGAGGATCGAACCGGCCGTCGACAATCCGGACGTCGCAAGGACTTTCTGCTTACCGATATCCACCAGATCAACGCGTCGGACACCAAGAACCTGCCGATCAAGATCCGCTATGTGCTGGAGTACGTCCTCGGCCACTGGATGTGTACTGGCAAAAAACTCCAATTCACTGGCAATGAAGGCTGCTCGCGAACCGAGTTCGCGCTGTAGTGAGGACGATTGCTGGGATGACAACGCCCAGAACACGATGGCACCCAGCAAGGTGCCGAGTGCCAACAACGGCAGGACAAGCCGTCTTAGCAGGACTGAGTTCGCGATCATTCGCTGGTGCTGATGAGTTGATTCAATCCAAGCGTAGATCGCCTCCGGAATCCTGCCTGACTTGCGGAAGTCAGCGTCTGCTATTCAAACGCTTCATCTACCCTCAGCCAGCGGGTATCGCCGGCGTATTCGGCTACCTCGCCCTGGTAGAAAGGATCGCCATTGACGGTCACCACCAGCGCACCGGAACCCGCCCAGTATCTGGCTTCGATGTAGTGGTGCTCTTCCCACTCCAGTTCAATGTTGGTCCAGACGTACTGAGGTTCGCGCGGACCGGACTCGCGGCGCTTGCGCAGACAGTTATCCACGTGCAGTTCGAACGCACCGGATGGTCTTATGAAGAGGTGAAAGGTCTTGTGCCGATGTTTGAGTTCGACACCTCGCATGGGCGATTGAATCCGCATGGTTTGGGCCTTGTGTCCTTGTACTGATATCGTCCCCTATGGACCACCAGCCGGACTCTACTATCCCATGCACGATTCAGCACGCGATGTCACCTTCTCGAAGGTACTCAAACGCCGAGAGGTACTGACTCTCTCGTTCGGCGCGATGATTGGCTGGAGCTGGGTGCTGATGACCGCAGTCTGGATACAAAACGCAGGCTCGGTGGGCACGCTTGTCGCCTTTGCAGTCGGTGGTCTGGCCATCGCTCTGGTGGGTCTCACCTACAGTGAACTCGCTGCAGCGATGCCACAGGCCGGCGGGGAGCATGTGTATACGGAGCGTGCACTGGGTCGATCATGGTCTTTTGTCTGTACCTGGGCCTTACTCGGGGCCTACGTGATCGTCTGCCTGTTCGAAGCCGTCGCTTTGCCAACCGCGCTGGAATACGTACTGCCGCAGATTCGCATTCATACGCTCTGGAATATTCTGGGCGCTGACGTCGATCTGGGCTTCGTGATCATCGGCGCGGTATCCGCGGCTCTCATGACGTGGATCAACGTCCGTGGCATCCGCACCGTTGCCTTGTTTCAGACAACCGCGACCGCAATCATCATCATCTCCGGTCTGGTTCTGGTCACCGGCAGCTTTGCATTCGGACACATCGAAAATGCACAGCCCTGGATTGCGGTGCCGGCCACGGGAATCCTCACCGTGCTGATCATGGTGCCGGCCATGCTGGTCGGCTTTGATGTGATCCCGCAATCCGCAGAAGAGATTGATCTACCTCCCGCACTGATTGGAAAATTGCTGGTGATTTCCGTGCTGGCCGCTGTGCTTTGGTACGTGCTGATCTCATTTGCTGTCGCGATGGCACTGGATGATGCCGCACTGGTAGGGGCAAAAATGGCCACTGCCGATGCCGCCACAACCGTGTGGGGTCATCCGTGGGCCGGCACGTTACTGATCCTGGGGGGCATCTGTGGCATCGTCACCAGCTGGAACGCCTTCATCGTCGGTGGCAGTCGTGTGCTCTTCGCACTCGCTGAATCTGGACAGGTGCCCGCCATCTTCGCCCGTCTGCATCCACATTACCGGACGCCGTACGTTGGGGTCATTGTGATCGGCGTACTCTCCATGATTGCGCTACTGTTCGGCCGCACCGTGCTGGTCTGGCTCATCAATGCCAGCAGCTTCGGCGTGATGTTGGCCTTCTTGTTTGTCGCGATCTCCTTTGTAACGCTGCGGCGCAACGAACCGGACATGCCACGACCGTTTTGTGTCAGCCATCCGCGGCTCGTCGGTTGGGGCGCAGTGGTGATGTCCACGTTATTACTGCTCGCGTTCCTGCCAGGCAGCCCATCTGCACTGCTGTGGCCCTATGAGTGGGGCGTCATCCTGACATGGACCGCGATCGGCGTGATTTTCTACCTGCGAAAGTCCTGACCGAAACAGCTCAATCAGAACAGCCCAATCAGAAAAGCAAGGCCTGCCGGAAGGGTGGTCGGAACAGATCGGTCCTCAAGGGCGTGAGCCGGCTTTCATCGAGACCATGTTTGCGAACCGCGATCTCGAATCGTTTGAGCAGCAGCTCCGCGATCGGACCTTCACCTCGCATACGCTCACCAAAGCCTGACTTGTACAACTCTCCGCCACGCGTGTTGCGAATCGCATTCAGGACGCGATCTTTCAGATCCGGATAGTGAGCATCGAGCCACTCGCTGAACAACACTTTTACTTCGAGCGGCAGCCGCAACAGGATATAGCCTGCACTGACTGCGCCCGCCTGCGCTGCCGCCGCGACGATGTCTTCTATTTCGCTGTCATTCACAAATGGAATCACTGGCGCGACCATCACACCTGTCGGTACACCTGCCTCCGATAGGGCCTTTACCACGCGCAGCCTGGCTTCGCCTGACGCCGTTCGTGGTTCAAGCTTCGTTTTCAGCTCGCGCCGCAGGGTCGTGATGGAGACATACACCTTGGCCAGCCCCTGCTGTCCAAGCGCCGACCACAGATCCAGATCCCGCAGCACACCCTGGCTCTTGGTGACCAGACTCACCGGATGGCGACACTCAAGCAGCACTTCGAGAATCTCGCGCGTGACACGACGTTCCCGTTCAACGGGTTGATAGGGATCCGTGTTGGTACCGAGTGCTATTGGCGCGACCTTGTAGGTGCGCTTGCACAACTCTTCTTCAAGATGGGCGCGGACATCGGTTTTGTAGAAAAGCTTCGTCTCGAAATCCAGACCTGGCGAAAGATCGAGGTAGGCATGTGTCGGGCGGGCAAAACAATAGATGCAGCCGTGTTCGCAGCCCTTATAAGGATTGATGGAGCGATCAAACGGTAAATCCGGGGAGACGTTGCGGGTAATCAATGTCCTGGTCCGGTCCGGCAAGACAGTGGTGACAAGCGCGGGTGAATCCACTTCGGGATCAACTCCCCAGCCATCATCGATGGCCCCGGACTGCCGCGCGATGTATCGACTGCCCACATTTGATACCGCGCCGCGGCCTTTAACTGTCGTCGTCACTGCGTTTGCCTGCCAGGGAACAAAAAGCGCA
>JAYSTS010000103.1:0-20052 GCA_043719475.1 Gammaproteobacteria bacterium
CCGCTGGCTGGTACCTCGCTGTGGTTCCCTGGGGTTATGGCATGTGGGGGGTCCTGATGATGGCGTCAGCATCATTCAACGCGCTCGGCAAGCCCCTGCCCAGTACCATCATGTCCTTCACCCGGATGTTTTTCCTGTTTCTACCATTGGCCTGGTCGCTCAATTATTTCTTCGGCTATCACGGCATCTTCGTCGCGACGCTCGCCAGTAATCTCATCATGGGTGCGGTAGGCTACTTCTGGTTGCGAACCAGGATACCTTCCCTTGCTGCTGCGTAGACTCATCACCATCCCCGCGCTGCTGGTGACCAGCGTTTTGTTCGCATTCGCGTTCCCTTTTTTGTTTGTTACGGCCGTACTCGCCGCTCGCTTGACGTCTGTACGCGGGGCTACCGCCACACTCCTCTTCACTGGCGGTTATCTTGTGTGCCAACTCATCGGCATAACCCGCATGACATGGGTCTGGATATCTGGTGCCCGAAGGGCAGATTTCATCGCCCGCAATCAGGCCGTCCAATACTGGTGGGCAAATGCCCTGCGCGACTGGGTTTTTACGTGCTTCAAGCTCAAGTTCACAGCGACTGGCATTGATGCGCTGACTGGTCCGCCTTGCATGGTGTTTCCAAGGCACGCAAGTCTTGCCGACACGGTTTTGCCCATCGTCCTTTATGGGAGTCCACTGAAACTCAAACTCAGGTATGTGCTAAAGCGCGAGTTGTTGTGGGACCCCGCACTCGATATCGGCGGCAATCGAATTCCCAACCATTTTGTTGACCGTAGCGGTCACGACAGTGAAGGTGCCACGCGCGCAATTCGAGAGTTGACTGCTGGCATTGGCGTCAACGAGGGCATCGCCATGTTTCCAGAAGGCACTCGTTTTTCGGCGGCGAAGCACAACAGATTAATAAAGTCCAACAAGCCCGATCTGGTGAAATTGGCAGAGCGCTGGCCCGATCTTCTGCCCCCGCGTTTAGGCGGCTCGCTGGCCATGCTGAATGCAAATCCTGGCCTCGACCTGTTGTTCATCGCACACGCCGGATTCGAATTGGCAGGAGAACTTGAAAGCCTGTTGTCCGGCGAGTGGCTTGGTACGGAGATTCGAGTTCACTATTGGCGCGTACCATTTGCAGACATTCCTGGCCCGGATGGGCAGAAGGAGTTTCTGTTTGCCCAGTGGGATCGAATGCAGCGCACCGTGCTGAGCCTGCGCAGAGGTGAAGCGTGCGAATAGTCGGGCTGGCTGCACTGATGTGCGCGCTGCTGCTATCTGCGTGCGGTGAAGGCAATGATGTCAACCGCAGTCCAATTACCATCGAAAACGCCTGGCTGCGCGCACCACCAGCAGGCCTCGACAAGACTGCCGGCTACTTCCAGCTGATCAATCGCGGCGGCAACGACAAAACATTGGTCGGCGCCACCAGCGAACAGATTCGCGCCATCGAAATGCATACCACGACGGTTAACGACGACATGATGCGAATGCGTCGATTGAAAACGATTTCTATTCCAGCCGGCGAGACAATTCACTTCGAACCAGGTGGAATGCACCTCATGATCTTCGGTCTACAGACGTCAGAGGCTATTTCCATAACCTTTCAATTCGAAGACGGCACCGCGCAAACAGTGCCGTTCGTGTTGAGAGATTCCAGCTCGGACTAAACCCGGATTAAAAAGGGTCCGCGAGTTTCAACAACTGCTTGCCAAGGTTTTTGCCTGTGAACAGACGGTTGAGCGTGTCGGGGATCTTGTCGAAGCCTTCCTGCACATCAACCTGATACTTCAGCTGCCCTGACTGGATCCACTGAGCCATATCGGCAATCGCCTCCGCTGCACGCGGCAGATAGTCGATGACGATGAATCCTTCCATGCGCGCACGCATGATCACCAGGTTCATCAGATTGACAGGGCCTGGTGTCGGTTCGGTTGCGTTATAGGCCGAGATACCGCCACACAAAACGACTCGAGCCTTCATGTTGATGTGGTTGAGGGCAGCTTCGAGAATGTCGCCACCAACGTTGTCGAAAAACACATCCACTTTCTTCGGGCACAACTCGCCGATACGTTGATTGACGTTGTCGTGCTTGTAGTCGATCACATCGTCAAATCGCGCAACGTCCGTAAGCCATGCGCACTTTTCGGCGCCACCGGCGATGCCGATCACGCGGCACCCCTTGATGCGAGCAATCTGTCCGGCGATTGAGCCCGTCGCCCCTGCGGCTCCGGAGACCAGCACGGTCTCACCGGCCTTGGGCTGTCCCAAGTCCAGCATGCCGAAGTACGCGGTCAATCCGGTGACACCGAATACCGACATCGCAAGCTCGGGCGTCAAACCAGCCGGCAGTTTACTCAGCCCCATCAGGCCCTGGTCTGGACGCGTCACCTGAAAATCCTGCCAACCGCCGGTGCTCTGCACCACATCTCCACGGGCAAACCCTGGGTGGTTCGATTCAACCACCTGGCCGATGGAGCCGGCGCGCATCACCTCACCAATCTGCACCGGTGGCACATAACTCTCGCGATCTTCCATCCAGCCACGCTGGGTAGGGTCGAAGGAGAGATAAAGTGTCCGCACCAGCACTTCGCCTGGGCCAGGTTGTGGGATCGGAGCCTCGGCATACTCGAAATTGTCACGGGTAACCATGCCATGCGGGCGTTTGCGGAGCACCCATTGGCGATTTGTGTTCACTGCGTATTCCTCACATTCGTTGTTCATTCGAGCCCGGCAGGTTAACACCGGTTCTCTTCTTCTTTACCATGGCACCACTTCCGGAGAGTGCCATCATGAATCCAGCCTTTGCGTCCGCAACTGAACTCGCTGCAATGATCCAGTCTCGCAAGATTTCCAGCCGGGAACTGCTGGAGCTCTATCTCGCCCGGGTGGATCGATACAACCCTGGGCTCAACGCGATCGTCGTCGACATCCGTGAGCAGGCGCGAAAGGACGCCGCACAAATGGACGAAGAAACCGCTCGCGGTTATTCGCGGGGTGCCTTTCACGGTGTGCCGATGACCATCAAGGAGTCGTACAACGTTGCCGGTACACCCACCACGTGGGGCAATCCGGCGTGGAAAAACAATGTTCCTGTCGAGGACGCAGAAGCTGTCAAGAAGATGAAGGCTGCTGGGGTGTCACTGTTCGGGAAAACCAACGTGCCCATCGCCCTCGCCGATTTCCAGAGTTACAACGAAGTCTATGGCGCCACCAACAATCCGTGGCGGCATGATCGGACACCCGGTGGATCATCCGGCGGTTCTGCAGTAGCGCTAGCTGCAGGTTTGACCGGTATCGAAGCGGGCTCCGACATCGGTGGGTCTATACGCAATCCCGCGCACTTCTGCGGCGTGTTTGGCCACAAGCCGACCTGGAACCTGCTGTGGATGCGCGGTCACAGTGCGCCTGGTGATCTGCGAACGACCCCTGACATTTCCGTCATCGGGCCGATGGCGCGTTCGGCCCACGATCTGGCGAGCGCAATGCGCGTTCTGGCCGCGCCAGATCCGATCACCGCACGCGGCATCACCCTGAATCTGCCAACTCTGGGGCAACGCAAACTGTCCGATTTGCGCGTTGCGGTGTGGGGTGATGACGAGCTGTGCCCGGTCAGCCGTGAGGTGCGCTCGCGGGTGGAGAAAGTTGCAGCTGCGCTGCGTAACAAAGGCGCGTACGTGAACGACTCTGCTCGACCGGCATTCTCCTCCGCATCAAGCCACGAAACTTACCAACGATTACTGCAAGCCACCATGGCATCGCGCACTCCCCAGGAAGACTACGACAGGATGGTCGCACAGGCGTCCAGCTACGCACCCGATGATCACAGTGCTGCCGCCGAAGTGTTTCGCAACCAGACTGCGCGGTTTCGCGAGTGGTCGACCGCCAACGAAGCACGCCAACAACTGCGCTGGCGCTGGCATGAATTCTTCCAGGATTACGACGTGCTCATTGCACCGGTTACACCAACCTCTGCGTTTCCACAGGATCAACGTAAGTTCTCCGAACGCACGATCACCGTCGACAACCAGGAAATTCCCTACTTCCAGCAGGTTTTCTGGGCTGGACTGAGTGGCGTATCTTTCCTGCCTTCAACGGTTATTCCCACCGGACTCGATACCAACGGGCTGCCCATCGGTATCCAGATCATCGGCCCGGAATATGGAGACTTCGTGACCATCGGTGTCGCCCAGGCACTCGAAGACGAGGATGGATTCAGGTTTACGCCACCACCCGCGTACGTGGGCTGATGTCACAGGTGACCACGGCTGTTGCGCATCCAAACATTGCGCTGGTGAAATATTGGGGCAAGGTACCCGAAGCCGACAACATTCCGGCTTCGCCGTCACTCGCGATCACGCTCGATACACTGCGTACGCACACGAAAATTGAAACGAGTGGCGCAGATCTAATCGTCATCAACGGCAAACCAGTGGCCGACCCGAAGATCACGAAATTCCTCGCAAGACTTCGCCAGGATCACAGCATCCCGCCGCTCACCATCGACACCGACAACAATTTTCCAACTGGTGCAGGCCTGGCTTCTTCCGCATCGGGATTTGCCGCTCTGATCACCGCGGTCAATGCACACTGTCAGCTCGGTCTCAGTGGCGAAGACTGCAGCACATGGGCAAGGCGTGGCTCAGGCTCTGCAGCCCGATCACTCTGCGGCGGGTTTTCTACACTGACGCAGCCACACTGGCACGCGCAGGTTTTGCTCGACGCAGCCGCCTGGCCTCTACGCGTGGTCATCGCCATCACCGATGCCTCTCGTAAATCGGTGAGTTCAACAGCTGGCATGGAACGGTCCCGCCTGACCTCGCCCTTCTATGAGGCGTGGCTGGCATCAACCCACCTGGCCTATGAAAACGCACGACGGGCGGTATTGGCTCACGACTTCAATACGTTGGCCACCATCGCAGAGGCCAGTGCGCTCAACATGCATGCCGTCATGTTGAGCAGCCAGCCGCCGCTCGTGTACTGGAATGCCGGAACCATGGCCGCGATGCGGTGTTTATCAAGCTTGCGTGAACAGGACGTACCCGTGTTTTTTACGATTGACGCAGGCCCCCAGATCAAGGCGGTATGCCAGCCCGATGCGGCGGAACGGGTGGAACGTGCCTTGCGCGAAACACCCGGCATTCTTGGTGTCACCACAACCGGGCTCGGGCCGGCTGCGCGGGTGATCGATGCCTGAAGTCGTGCGAGCCTCGGCGCCGGGCAAGGTGGTTCTGTGGGGGGAATACGCGGTGCTGGCTGATGCGCCTGCGGCGGTGCTAACGATCAATCGTCGAGCGGTTTGTACCATCGTCCCACGCAAGTCAGGTTTTTACCTCCGCACTACGGGCTTTACGTCACCGGCCGCTGAAGTTGCAACGCTGCAAATCGACCATGTGCCGGCATCGGCAGCCTTGTTTGCGCACGCGGCCAGCGCGCTGCGTCGGCCGCTGCCGGATGGTCTCGACATCACGCTCGACACCAAGGACTTTCATCGCCAGGAGGAGAAGCTGGGTATCGGCTCCAGTGCAGCCGCTCTGGTCGCTTGTTATGGCGCCATGTGTGCGCTGACTGGTGAGGACGCCAGTGTCGATCGGGCTATCGCCGCACACCGTGCCTTCCAGGGCAGTGGCAGTGGACTTGATGTGGCAGCCGCCATGACCGGCGGCGTCATTCGCTTTCAGTCTGGACTGGCGCAACCTCTCGAATTGCCGGACAACATTCGTTTTGCCTTTGTGTTTTCCGGCAAAGGGATTAACACGGGTAAACAGCTCGGCAGTTTTTCCCTGTGGCGGCAAGGCGGAAACCCACGGCCTTTGCAGGTTCTGGCCGATGCAGCCACCAGCCTGTTCGACTCTGTCGCAAACAAGCGCTGTTGGGAAATCTATGTTGAAGCGCTGCAGCAACTTGACAACGCCGCCCGGCTCGGTATCTACAGCGACACACATCGGCAATTGGCTCAGCTTTCCGAATCGTTGGGGTTGGTGTACAAGCCTTGCGGTGCCGGCGGTGGCGACGTCGGGATGGCGGTCGGTTTTGATTCTGACGACCACACCTTGCTGAGACAATTCACCACACTGTGCACTGCCAAAGACTTCATGCCACTGGATCTGACAGGAACGCCTCATGGACTCCACGTCGAGCAATAACAGCTCGCGCATCCCGAACTTTTTCCGGCTGTCGATCGCCGAGCGAATAACCGCATTGGTTGAGCGCGGCTTGATCAGCGCCGACGACGGGCAACGACTGCGTGCAGGCCAGGGCACCTTGAAGTCGCCCACCGCCGACAAGATGATCGAAAACGTCCTTGGCGTGTTCGGCCTGCCTTGGGGCATCGCACTCAACTTCCTGATCAACGATCGAGACTACATCGTTCCGCTCGTCGTTGAAGAACCCTCCATCGTAGCCGGCTTGTCTGGCGCCGCACGCATGGCGCGAGAAGGTGGTGGATTTACCTGCAACGCCCCCGAGCCGATCCTGACCGGACAGGTGCAGATCGTCGACCTCGCCGATGCCGACCTTGCCTGTCGGTTACTTGAAGCTGCGCGGACGCGAATACTCAAAGAAGCCAACGCGCTCCATCCGAACATGGTGGCTCGCGGCGGTGGCGCGCGTGACATGGATGCACACGTGCATGTGGGACCAGAAAGTGGCCAGACCATGGTGGTACTGCACATCCATGTCGACACGCGTGAAGCCATGGGGGCCAATCTCGTCAACACCATGTGTGAAGGTGTGGCGCCTTTGGTGGAGTCGATTACCGGTGGTCGAGTCCACCTGCGCATTCTCTCGAATCTGAGTGACCGCTCCATCGTCAAGGCTCGTGTACGCTTTCCGTTGGCCACCTTGCCAACGGGAGATTTCAGCGGCGCGGCTGTTCGGGACGGCATCATCCTGGCGAATGACCTTGCGCGCGTCGACCCGTATCGCGCGACCACACACAACAAAGGCATCATGAATGGTGTGGACGCCTTGGCTCTGGCTACCGGCAACGACTGGCGCGCCATCGAATCGGCTGCCCATGCATATGCTGCTCGGGATGGACAGTACCGCGCACTCACCCGGTGGTACGCCGACGTCAACCAGGATCTGGTGGGTGAAATTGAAATTCCGATCAAGGTTGGCACAGTGGGTGGTTCGCTTGAAACCAACCCGGCGGTTCGACTCAATCATCGGCTGCTGGGGTCACCGAACGCGGCTGAGCTGGCCGGTGTCATGGGCGTGGTGGGTCTGGCACAGAATTTCGCGGCGCTCCGTTCGTTGAGCACACGCGGTATCCAGCACAATCACATGCGCCTGCATGCCCGAAGTGTCGCCAGCACCGCCGGAGTTCCAGCACCACTGTTTGACAAAGTGGTGGATGCACTGGTCGACAGTGGCGAAATCAAGGTCTGGAAGGCCGAAGAAATCGTCAAGCGCCTCAACGCCGTTGTCGCCACGGCAGGCGAGCGTTCATCAGCATGTGGCAAGGTCATCCTGTTGGGTGAACATGCCGTTGTTTATGGACAACCCGCGTTCGCCGTTCCCTTGCCGCTGGCTATCGAATCGTCCGCGACCGCCGGCTCTGGCAGCCATCGGCTGATCATCGAGGCATGGAAGTATCAGATTCCGCTCGGCGCTTCCGCCAAGGGATTTGCTGGCGCGCTGTATGACGTGTTGATCAAGCTGGGGCTTGAGCTGCGACCTACCGAAGTCAGTCTGTTTCCGCACGTACCACCAGGCATGGGTCTGGGCAGTTCGGCTGCTCTTGCTGTGGCAGCCATTCGCGCCATTGATGCCGCTTACGCCTTGGGGCTCGATGACAAGACAATCAACGCCTTGGCGTACGATTGTGAAGTGGCCGCACATGGATCACCTTCAGGTGTGGACAACACCGTCGCAACCTATGGACGTCCCCTGCGGTTCCAGCGCGGCCTTGATCCTGCCATGACGTTTATCGATCTGCCGGTCACGCTCCCGCTCGTCATAGGCCTCAGCAGTCAGTCCGGCAGTACCGCCACCACCGTTGCGGGTGTACGCATGCGTCGAGAGCGCGATGTCGCTCGTTATGATCGGCTGTTTGCCGAGATCGGTACTCTGACCGATGCGGCGGTACTGGCCGCCAAGGCTGGAGACCTGGTCAGGCTCGGTGAAGCCATGAACATTGGTCATGGTCTGTTGAACGCACTGGGGCTATCCACTCCGGAGCTTGAGATGCTGGTGCACACCGCGCGACACGCAGGTGCCACCGGTGCAAAACTCACGGGTGGTGGTGGCGGCGGCGCAATTGTTGCCGTAACGGCGGATCAGGCTGGTCAGGATGACGTCGTCCGTGCATTGGTCGACGATGGTTTTGCTGCTTTTGCGGTGTCGATTCAAGCCGCTGAATAACTGGGTCTGGCCGCAACAAGCTTGTGCCAGCGCGCGATGTTTGGCGAATCGGGAAGCGGAACAACCTTGACCTGCCTCGCAAAATCCCAGGCGATCACAAAGGTAATGTCGGCGATGCTGAATCGATCGCCGGCCAGATACTGATTGTTCTCGAGTTGCCGATCGAACATCGGCACAAAGTCCACCGCCACACGGGCCGAGACTTCACCCCATTCTTTCACACAGGTTTCACGATCCTTGAAGAAGCCTGTGATGTTGCGAAACGCAGCCGCTACGTTGGCCATGAAATTGAGCTCTGCCCGTCGATTCCACATCTCGACACGAGCAGCTTCAAGGCCAGGCGTGCCAAACAAGATCGGTTCCGGACTGATGTAGTCCAGGTATCGACAGATGGCTACGGATTCACCGAGATACGAACCATCGTCCAGTTCGAGTACCGGCACCCGACCGGCAGGATTTTTTGCGAGATACTCCTCGGTGCGATTCTGAGCACCACGAATGTCGATGCCAACGCGTTCGCAATCGATGCCTTTTTCGGCCATGAAAATGTGCACACGACGTGCATTGGGTGACGGGGCTTCGTACAGCTTCACTGGAAATCCTGGTTTATTGATTGTCCATGACGGACAGGTGGGAGGTGTCTGGCGCCTTTGGCGTCGGCCTTCGTGGTGCATCCAGAATCAACACGCCGGGCTCCGCCAGATCAAAGTCGGGGTTTGCCGGCAGCATCACTTCCATCTCCTCGATCTCCGAACCGAGGAAGGCACCGACTTCGGCCAGTCCGAATTCAACAACCGGCGTCAACGCCGGAGAGGCGGCGCGTTCATCACTTATACGGGCGCCTATCGGCAGCACTTCAAATTCAGGTGCTTTGATCTCCTGCTTTTCGCGTTCCACTTCGGCAGCCGCAAAAGCCTTCATTTTGACCAGCGCGAAGTGCGACGTATCGATCACACGCGGGACAAAGGGCTCACGCTCATCCGGTTCAAGGACATAACTGCCGGCTGGCAGAACAATCCACTCTTCCGGACCACCACCAGATGCAGCGTCGTCAGTTGAAGCGCTTGTTGTCGAGGCTGCTATCGCATCCGATGAAGCGGCATCAGCAGCAATAACAGGCTGCACTCGCAGCCTCGCTCCGGCCTTCTTGAATACCGCCTGAAATTTTGCCGCCGTCTCTTGGTCCACACTCTTTCGAATTACCACGGGATTGCCCGTGAACAGCGACTGCACCCGCTCATCATCGAGCTTCAACGCCATGGCCAGACGTTTGCGAACCACAGCAGGGTGCTGCCCCTCGATCACTTCACCACGGAATACCAATCGGTAGGTATCAGTCACGCATATCCCCGCATCGGCTCGTTACATTCGCGTTTCGCGCCCAGTCTGGGTTTCGGCTCGTCAGCTCCGAGAACGGGTTTCCCCTTCCTTCTGCTGCGAAAGCCCTGAATAATCCAGCGACATCACTGAGCATACTTGGAGACCGACCATGGGTACACCCGCACGTGTAGTAGTTCTACCGCAAACCACTTCACAGCTTCGCATCGAAGAGATCACCCTGCCAGACCCGGGTCCGACCCAGGTTGTGGTCAAACAGTACGCATCAGGCATCTGCCATTCGCAGCTGCACCAAATGCACCGACCACGTGCTAACCCCGTGGTACTCGGTCACGAGTCGACGGGCGTGGTCCTGAAAGTCGGTTCTGCCGTCACCCATGTGCGCGAGGGTGACACCGTAATGGTGACCTGGGTACCGCGGGACGCAGCCGCCGCCAATCGACGACCGGTTCGCGCCGAACTCAAGGTCAGCGATGGCACGGCCATTTCCGAAAACGTTTTTACCTGGGCTGACCATACCATTGCCGACGAACAGTACGTCGTCAAAGTGTCAGCCAACATCAAACGCGATGTCACCTCGATCATCGGCTGTGCGGTGATGACGGGAGCGGGGGCGGTGATCAACACTGCGAACGTCCAGCCGGGTCAAAGCGTGGCGATTTTCGGTGTTGGTGGTGTTGGCTTGTCAGCCGTGGTCGGCGCGAAGATGGCCGGCGCCAATCCGATCATTGCGGTGGACCTGTCCGATGAAAAACTTGCGTTTGCCAAACGCTTTGGTGCAACGCATGGAATCAACGCCGGTCGGGAAGATCCGATTGCCGCCATCCATGCGCTGACCGGCACAACGGGTAAGTTCACGATCCTCAATGCCAACGTCAGCGGTGTGGATTACGCCTTCGACTGCATCGGCATCAAGCAGACGATGGAGCAGATTCTGCCAGCCTGCCGCTCCGGACATTTCGGCGTCTGCAGCGGTGGCACAGCCGTTCTGGTTGGCGTGCCTTCAACCACTGTCGAGCTGAATGCCATGGACATGTTGCTCAACGAAAAACACTACATCGGCAGCATCGGTGGGTCATGCGCACCGGATCGCGATTTCCCGACGTTTCTCGACTGGTTTGAAAAGGGCACACTAGATCTCAACGCCATGGTCACCGAAAGATTCAAGCTCGATGACATCAATGCCGCATGTGACGCACTCCAGAGCGGCAAGATCAACGGCCGCGCGATCATGGAATTCTGATGTCGAGCCTGCCCACCGAACACGTCATCGTCGGCGACCTGTCGATGGCGTTTCATCAGTGTGGTAGCGGTGAGCCACTGGTGTTGCTGCATGGGTTCACCGGCGGCAAGCTGGATTTCCTCAATCAGATGCCCTGGTTCGCCGATCGATTCCAAGTTTTCGCACCGGATCAGCGTGGCCATGGCGAAACGAACCACGCGATGCCCTACTCGTTTAACCAGCTGGTCACTGATCTGCTGGGTTTTCTCGACACACTCGTTATTGGACCGGTACATTTGCTCGGCCATTCGCTGGGCGGAATGATAGCGATGCGCGCCGTGCTCGCCGCGCCAGAACGTTTCTGTTCGCTGATTCTGATGGACACCTCATCCCGCCCGGTATCGCCGATTCCGCCACAGATGCGGGTCGAACTTGCGGAGCAGGCTCGGGACAAAGGTACGGGAATTCTCGCCAGAGGTATGCGCAGCCTGGCGCGCACACCAGCGCAGCAACGTGGCATCGACTTCCTCGGCGAAGCCGAACACTGGCGACGCATCGAGTGGAAGCTCGAACACATGGACTGGCGGGCATTTCGGGATCTCGGTAGCGAGTTGTGGTCGCATGAGCCTGTGACCGGAAGCCTGAGCGAGATCCGGATTCCCACTGCAGTGCTGGTCGGCGCTGACGATACCCGGTTCATCGAACCGTCGGCAGAGATCGTCAAGGTGTTGCCTGGCGCACATCTCACAACCATAGCCGGTGCAGGACACAACCCACAGTACGAAAACGCCTCGGCCTGGAAAATAGCCGTTCAAAACCATCTCAATCGGGCATGTGCATGAAAAACCAGGAAATCACCGAACGATTCCGCTACCAGCCCGGCACTCTCATCACTGAGGCCAAAACCCGCTGGAAAAGCCTCGAAGACCCAAAAGAGCAACTTCAGAAAGCCGTCAAACGCATTTCCAAGCTGCAGGAAAAGTTGTTCGCCGATGATCGTTTCACCCTGCTGCTGATTTTCCAGGGCATGGATGCAGCGGGCAAGGACAGCACCATCAAAAAAGTACTGACGGGCGTCAATCCGGCAGGCTTTGAAACGCGCACCTTCAAGGCACCAACCTACGAACACAATGATCACAACTTTCTCTGGCGCCACTGGCAGGCCATGCCGGCGCGTGGTCACATCGGCATTTTCAATCGTTCGTACTATGAGGAAGTACTGGTGGTTCGGGTGCATCCGGAGATCATTCAGGGTCAGCAACTCGCTAACAAGAACACCAACGATGCCTTCTGGGAGCAACGCTTCAAGGATTTCCGCAGCATGGAAGAGCACCTCGTCGCCAACGGTGTTGTCCTCGTCAAGTTTTTCCTGAACGTATCAAAGGAGGAGCAGCGACTTCGACTGATCGCACGCCTCAATGACACCGGCAAACTCTGGAAATTCAACCCACGGGATGTCGACGAGCGCGAACACTGGGACGACTACCAAGCGGCCTTTCAGGACGCCATCGCCAAAACCGATACCGAACAAGCGCCTTGGTACGTTGTGCCTGCCGATGACAAGCAGACCATGCAGGCGATTGTTGCGAGCATCATCGCGCACACGCTGGACTTGCTGCCGCTTGAGTTTCCCGTGCCGAAAGAAGAAGACATGGCGTTGTTTGAAAAGGCGCGTCTGTTGCTGGAAGCGAATCAAGATGAGGTAGATATTGAGGCGTACCAGGTCTCCGAAGCGGAGGGAGATTAGTTGCAATCAGCCAGACGTCCAGCCAGAGATTCACCGTGCCTGATCGAGGCTCTCCGCTAACTTTCTCAACACGCTGCTGCCCCCCCCTGCCGGAGGGTTCAATCCGCGCGCGTGATTCGCAGGACTGTTTACGCACCGAGCAATGCAGCGGGAACCACAGCGATGCCATCACTGCGACGGTAGGCTCTGTGTCCCGAGTTCACTACCACGGCGTCGAGCAGATCTTCGCCAATCTGCTCACGCAGCCAGCGAAGATTCTTTGTCTCAGAATCGCCTACGTTCGCCCCGAGCTTGACCTCGATAGCAAGTACACGCCCGTCCGCACGTTCAACGATCAGATCGATTTCCCGTTCACCACCCTTCGTTCGCAGATGCCTCACTTTCGCTTCTGCCGCCTGCGCCAACACCCGTACTGACAAGGTGACCAGCGCTTCAAACAGACGGCCGAGTAGTGACCCATCTCGCGGTACCGACAACCCGGAGTCTGTGCCATTCAACAACGCCTGTCGTTGACAGCAGATCTTCATGGCACATTGCACGAACTCGACGGCCAAATTCGCGAGGTGTGTCTTCGTACAGAACGCGAGATGTGTCTTCGTACGGTACGACGACCGCTCCGGATCTGGTAGCACAGCGAGGGGGCGTCTGACTGATGCATCTAGCCGATCTGCGGTGGCTGACCAGCGATGCAGGGTAATGATCGATCAATGCTGGCCCAGTGCGGTGCTGATTCTGTCCAGATGCTCGACTGCGGACTGACGGCACCTGGATCATCGAGGGAACCCACCCGAACGAACACGAGATGCGGACGGGCTTCGGCAGCGCTGAACAGATGTGTGCCGCAGCGTGGACAGAAACGGCGATGCATCACATTGCCGCTGTCCGCGGTGCTCACGTAGTCTGCCAATTCTCCGACAAACGTCAGGGCGTCAATATTGAACCCTGCATTCACGGTGCTGCTGCCTGCAGCGAAGTACTGGCAGTCTCGACACCAGCACACACGTGTCGAAATCGGGCCGGTGTACAGGGTGTAGCGTACCTGTCGGCAGAGACAGCCTCCGGTCAACGTTGGCGTGAGTTTGTTATCCAAGTTCCGTTCTCTCCATTCGATTCACCTCCACGCAGCACCGTCCCTGCTGTTGCCTCTACTCCTGTCAGCTCAACATCGGGCTCATGCCCGGTTCGGCCTTCGCCATTGCGCGCTGGTAGGCGGGACGCTCGCCAATGCGGCGCAGATACGCCTTGAGATTCGGAAACGCATCGATCGATGTGCCTCGATACACGCGGCTCGTGGTCAGGCAGTAGCCCATCATGATGTCCGCAGTGGTGAGATTTGTGCCACCGAAAAAAGGTGTCTGTCCCAAACGCGTTTCGATCATCGACCAGCCGCGATCGCTCCGATCCTGAACGAACGGAGTGGCGTTGCTCTGCCCGCCGGACATCGACTGGACCAGCTGCATCATCAGCGTGGTCATGAACGTGCCGTTGGACCAATGAAACCAGAAAAGGTGATCCGGGAAGTCCGGATCATCCGGTTTCGGTACGAGACGTCCACCACCGTGGCGCGCGCAGACGTAGTCGCAGATCGCGCCGCTCTCCGCGATCACCAGATCACCGTCCGTGATCACCGGCGCGATGCCCATCGGGTGCAATGCCTTGTATTCGTCCGGCGCGAGCCGGTTGTCTGCGCGGCGCTCATATCGTTTCAGCTGGTAGTCGAGTCCCAGCTCTTCGCACAGCCAGACGATGCGTTCGGATTGTGAAATACCGAGGTGGTGGACGGTCAGCATCGAAGAGGACTCCTGGTTGTGGAAGGGTTATCGCGGATTCTAGTGCATTGCTGCTGTCACCTCCGTTTGATCTTGACCCGTTTTGCGCCGTAAACGTCTGAGCAAATTCCACCCCTACTGCGACCGGGTCGCCTGGTGTACATGATTTGTTGGTGCTTCAACACCCGGATGCTGGAATTCAGCTTCCAGCGAGTTCAGTTGAACCTGAAGAAGAACTCGGAGTCGCTGCGCTGCGAGAAGCGAAAAAGTCTTCGAACGACCAGCGACCAATGACTGCTTCCGTGATTTGGCCGCATCAGTATCATGGGGTGTCAATAAGGCGCGCGGTCCGCCACGCGCCGCGATAGTCTCCACAACATGTTGGTACATCTCTCAAGGGGAAACAGCTCATGGGTACAGTTCATCACGTCATCGAAGATCGCATCGCTACCGTTACGTTCACCAATCCACCCAAGGGCTTTTTCACCAGCGATATGGTGGCGCAATTGGGCGAGATCATGACAGCACTGGAAAACGATCCCGCGGTGCGCGTCATCATCTTCACCGGTGGCTTGCCCGATGTTTTCATCCGACATTTCTCAGTGGAGGAGATCATCGGTATGGCGGGTTTGCTCCAGGACAATCGTGCACAAGGATTGCCCGAGCCACGTTTTGCGCGCACGGCGCTGCGGCGTGTCTGGGAGCAGGTGGACAATTGTCAGAAGCCAACCATTGCGGCGATCAACGGTTATTGCGGGGGCGGCGGTTGTGAGCTGACGCTATGTTGTGACATCCGTCTGGCAGGGCCCGGCGATTACACGATCGGTCAAATGGAGATTCTGGTCGGGCTCCTTCCAGGTGCCGGTGGTACCACTCGATTGGCACGCACAGTCGGTACCGCCAAGGCGCTCGAATGGGTGTTGCGAGGTCGCACCTTCAGTCCGCAGGAAGCGGCGCGTGAGGGCCTCGTCAATCACTACGTCGAAGGTGACGTGCTGGCCGCCGCGCGGGAAATGGCTTGCGAGTTTCTCGACAAGCCGCCGGTCGCGCTCGCCTACATCAAGCAAGTGATGCGCGGAAGCCACGGCCGGCCGACGGCGGAAGGTGTGGACGAAGAAGGCGACCTGTTTGCCAACCTGATCGCCCAGGACACACGCTGCCTGGAGATGATGCAGCAGTATGTCGAGGGTGGGCATCAGCTGAAGAAGATCTGAGAGAGTGCGGCCAGCCCGAAGACGTGAGCTGAGTACTCGAGTGTCATGGATTCCTACGTCGACTTTCCCGGCGGAACTCCACGGACGTTTAGCAATGATGGCCGAACAGTCGGGCGTCGAACGCAATATGCGCCAGTAGCCTCTGTTCTGCGATGGCGGGGGAATCGCGCGTACGGTGACCCATCCGAAAAATGAATGAAAACAAGGAGGAGTGCGAAAAAATGGCTGCGTATCTGGTTGCAAGTTTCAAGCTGACAAACCCCGATGGCTACAAAGCCTACGTGCCTGCGGTTCTGCCAACGCTGCAAACACATGGGGCTGAGATACTGGTCGCTGACTACGAATCCGAGGCAAAGGAAGGTGAACCCGGATCGGTAACTGTGGTGATCAAGTTTGCTTCAAAGGAGGCGGCCAATGCCTGGTACCACTCGCCCCAGTACCAGGAGATCATCCATCTGCGAACTGACAACAGTCGGGGCATAGCCGTATTGGCTGACGAATTTGATCTGCAGAAGAATCTGAGATTTCTGGAGGCGCTTTGACGGAGAGATCGTGCGTTCCTGCTGTTGAGGGGAGCAGCCGATAACAGATCAAGACCGATTAACCTTGTTCTACCACGGAGACAGACGTTGCGTGTGATGGTGCTTGTGAAGGCGACGCAAGACAGTGAAAAAGGCATTTTCCCTTCAACTGAGGCTTTCGAGGCGATGGGCAGATTCAATCAGGAGCTGATCGACGCCGGCATCCTGCGCGCCGCCGATGGCCTCAAGCCATCTTCGCACGGCAAGCGTATTGCATTCGACGGTCCCAACCGTTCAGTCATCAACGGACCTTTCGCTGAAGTCCACGAACTGGTCGCCGGCTTCTGGCTTTGGGAAGTCAAGGACATGGACGAGGCGGTGGCCTGGGTGAAGCGCTGCCCCAATCCAATGCCAGGACCAAGCGAGATCGAGATACGTCCATTCTACGAAGCGGCAGATCTGGGCTGAGCGCCTGAGTGGTACAAGGGCTGGCGGGCTTGTGCTCGAATTTGTCGCAGTTGCAGACTAACAATCGACTTCCGGCCGCAACCGAGAGAGCGATAACAAAGTGATCAGTGTCAAGGTTCTAGCCAGGGACGACGACCTCCAGCAACTCGTGAACGAGATCAATTCAGCCTCGTGGGACGATGCAAATGGGATGTCCACGTATGATGCAGAGGCATTGTCGGATTACCTCGATCATCAGGGCACGGTCTTTGTGGTGTGCCATGACACGATCGGCGATCACAGCACCCTCTTGGGCTTGGGCTCGGCGAGGCTGGAAGTCAAACCCTATGGCAGGGAACGATGGCTCTACGTTGATGAAGTCGACGTTTGTTCTGATCAACGCCAGAAGGGCGCTGGCAAAGCCATCATGAAGAAGTTCATCGACATTGCCATAGAATCTGAAAGTGATGAAGTCTGGCTTGGCACTGAATCGGACAACCATGCGGCCAATGCGCTGTATCGGTCGCTCAACCCCGACGATGTTGCGCAAGTCATCGGCTACACCTACGAAATCCAGAAGCCGGACACTGGCCACGCTTGGCGATAACTCATCATCGTGGCAGAAGGGGAGATGGGTGTATGTGGTTCGGGATCTCGCCGGTTATATCGATGAACTGCCACGTCGAGGCGTCAAGTTTGGTGCACCCTGATGTCACGGTGTTGCTGAGGGCGGCGCTGGTTCTGTCAGGCGCGATTGCGACGTTTTATTTTGTGATTGCTCAAGCAAAAAAACAGATCGATTCCTGATGTGAAACTGAATCCGGCGTTTGAGGACCAATGGACGTTTGCAGTCGCACACCAGATCGACCGTGGATGAGCCAGACTCCGAACATTAATCGTCATGAGGAAATCGAGTTGAATCGGGGCAGTCGGGAAGCGTTCGACAGGTTTGTGATGGGCTGACTGACTACGAAAAATCAGACTCGCTGACTCAGATGGAAATCGACAAACAGCTGTCCGAGTTCGTTTTCATCGCCGAGGTTGCACTCAACATGCGCAAGGACGGCTTTTTCAGCGATGGTACATGGGCGGGGATAGAAGGTGGTGCGCTTGCGTTGTTGAGTACGTCAGGGGGGGCAGCAGTGGTGGGTCGATGGGCAGAACCTCATTGGCTCCGAGATCGTTGAACATCTGAGAGCGCAACTGCTGAAAGTGAATCCAGGTACACCCAATTTTCCTGAGTTCACACCTTCACACGGGAATCATCTCAGGGCGCTAGAAGCGCAATGGATCGAGGTTGCCTGATCTCATGTCAGGCCGGCACAAAAACCGCGCCGGATTCTGGCAATTGGTGAACGGCTATGTTGGCCTTCAAACGTTAGATCTCGATTGATCACGGCCAATTCCAAACAAGGAGGTCTACGTTGAACATCTTCATCGCCGGAGGTTCCAGCGCAATCGGACCCCAGCTGGTACCGATGCTCATCCGCGACGGGCATCACGTCGTGGCGATGACACGCACTCCCGTCGGCGCCGCACAAATCCAGGCGATGGGCGCCACCCATCATTGGCGACGTGTTTGACGAGGTTCGACTCGCCGGGTTGGCAATGTAATCGCAATCTGGTGGCTGCGACGCAGAAGGCCGGGGCTGGCAAGTTCATCACGCAGAGTATTTCCTTCATCTGCGGACCTATCACCTCCTATCGCCAGCGGATTGACGAACGAAGATTCGCCGCTCTGTCTGGATGCCCCGGAAACCATTCGACCGCTTGCACTTGCAGTGTCCGAACTGGAACAACGGACCCTCGTGGGCAATGGCATGGAGGGTATCGTTCTGCGCTACGGATGGTTCTATGGTCCGGGCACCAACTACGATCCGGCGGACACCATCCCTCGCGCAATCCGAAATGGCAGGATGCCGATCGTGGGAACAGGCGCCGACATCTACTCTTTCATTCACGCACAAGATGCAGCCACGGCAACGATGAAGGCGCTGGCGCGAGAAAAACTCGGCGACATGATGGTCTATATCTACAACGAACAGTCAGGGACCTCAAACCAGAAAGCCAAGACAGCGCTTGCGTGGGCACCGCGTCCATTGCCCTGGAGGCTTGGCTTCAACACCTTGTATGAGCAGACCTGAACTGCTCGTTGTTGCGCGCGATCGCCATGGATCAAGTAACCTCCCACCATTCAGAGCCAAGAGTACAAAAATGTCTACCAAACCTCAGCCCGAACCCCTGCAGAACCATCTTCTGGCAGCTCTGTCGCCCGACGTTCAAGGCCGCTTGTTTCCGTATCTGGAACTGGTGCCACTGCCGTTGCGCGCGCTTCTGTATGAATCCGGACGCCCAATGCGTCACGTTTACTTTCCCACCGACTCCATAGTCTCGCTGCAATACGTGATGGAAAACGGGGCATCGACCGCGATCCTCGTGGTGGGCAACGAAGGATTGTTGGGCATCACCTTGTTCATGGGTGGTGAGAGCACGCCGAGCAGATCGCTGGTACAGAGCGCAGGTTACGCCTATCGACTCCCCAGACAACGGGTGAAAGAGGAGTTCAACCGCCACGGCCAGTTGCTGATGTTGATGCTGCGCTACACACAGGCCCTGATTACCCAAGTCTCTCAGACTGCGGTTTGCAACCGGCACCACTCGATCGACCAGCAGCTTTGTCGCTGGCTGCTGCTGTCCATGGATCGCTTGTCACACAATCATCTGACGATGACGCAGGAGTTCATTGGCAACATGCTCGGTGTTCGCCGTGAAGGTGTCACCCAGGCTGCGGTGAAATTGCAGCAGGCAGGCGTGATTTCGTACGCGCGAGGATTGATCAAGGTACTTGATCGGCCGAAACTCGAGATGCTCAGTTGCGAATGTTACAAGGTGGTCAAGCAGGAAACCGATCAACTGCTTCATTACCTGCCACAGCGCAGCATGATCACGAATCCCGACTCCATACCCACTGTGGCACTTGGAACGAAGTAGGGAGAGATACATCGCACTTGAAGGGAAAATCCAGGCGATTTCTCAAGCACCACAATTTTCCGGTGCACCATGCACCGCGCTAACAAGCTCGCGCCTGTCATCGCGTTTGCCATGACGTTTTTTCTCCATTGGTGTTCCTTGGTGGCAGACTTCCGACGCCCAGGTCGCTCTGCCAGATTCCAGCGTCAACCTTGGACTTCTCGCTCTATTTTTCGCAGCCGGGGTGGTTCGAGCCTTCTATCGGGCATCGGGTTTCCTTTCGACGCTCGTTCGCGGTACCTGCTCTCGCTACGCAATGTGTAATCCTGTTGCGCGTGAATGTCGACGTCACCGTCGACACGACTTCGCACAACCTCTGGTCCTTCGAAGTGGTTCTGGCCAGCATGGTTGGCTTCGGAGTTTTGCTTGGTGGCGCACTGCGTGGCAGCGGCACGGCACTGGGTTACGT
>JAYSTS010000104.1:0-2980 GCA_043719475.1 Gammaproteobacteria bacterium
CCATGAAGTTGGCAGATCCAGTCATGAGACGTCGAGTAAATGCGCCCTGTGGGAGCGATCTCCCGATCGCGAACCGTTGGTTCCGTGACTTTGGAAGCGATCTCCTGATCGCGATCTTCGATGATCCCAACAATCGCGGTCAGGGGACATCTCCCACAAGAGACCACAAAGTCGCGATACCCAATGCCTATGGGAGCGATCTCCTGATCGCGATTTTCCACCCGGCATCGCGGTCGGGAGACCGCTCCTTCTACAACGGACAAGGGGGAGGGCGGCCCGACGCCCCCCCTGCGTCAGACGCGTTGTGCGTCGGAAGCGGTATCGATTATTGTCGAATCAAGGCTAGGTGGCGCGGAGGGAGCACGCCCAGTGTTTTCGCTGCTATCGCTACGCCCGTGGCGTCCGCAGTAGGTCATTCATGAATAGTGCGGGCGAGTTGCGTCCATGCTGCCCGGTGTTTACCTTGAGCGCTGGCCTGAGCGCTGGTCTGAGCGCTATTGTCCTGGGGCTCTGCAACTGCGAGGATTTCTAATGCACGCCAGCTGTCTATGTGGATCGGTCACCTGGGATATCAACGCGCCCGTTGAATCGATGTCGGACTGTCACTGCTCCATCTGCCGAAAGACGCATGGCACGGCGTTCGCAACCTATGTCACCGCACCGGCCGATGCGCTCGAGATCCATGGCCACGAGCACATCGTTCGCTTCGATTCTTCACCGGAGTTCTTTCGCAACTTCTGCGGACGCTGCGGATCCGTCGTACCCGGTGCGTCTTTTAACGCCCTCATCTTTCTGCCTGCAGGAAATTTCGACAGCGATCCGGGCATCCGCTCCGAGGCGCACTGGTTTGTTCGATCGAATCCGGCGTGGTTCACGATTACCGATACGTTGCCGCGCTTCGAAACCTTCCCTCCCGGGTTCCCCCCACCGGATCCACCGGATCAACCTCACGAGGGCATCGCCGCGCCGATCCACGGTTCATGCCTGTGCAACGCGGTCGCGTTCGAGGCAACCTCCGACCCTTCGATCTGCCGACACTGCCACTGCACACGTTGTCGCAAGGCGCGCTCGGCTGCCCATGCATCCAACCTTGTGGCGCCCATCACGGGCTTCTGCTTCACCCGCGGAGAGGATCACCTCACAACGTACAAGGTGCCCCACGCGCAGTTTTTCGCCCAGGTTTTCTGCCGTACCTGCGGCTCGCCGATGCCACGCATCGACACGGCACGCGGCTTTGTGGTGATCCCCATGGGCGCACTCGATGCAGACCCGGGCGCGCGGCCTCGCAATCACATTTTTGTCGGCTCGAAAGCGCCGTGGTTCGACATCTCGGACGCATTGCCGCAATTCCTCGAACAACAGCCGACGTAAGTCGAGCGCTCATCCAGTACGCAATAGCGGGGCCGCACAGATATCGAGGGTACAAGTCCTGATTGGTCTGTATCCTTCAACCGCAACGCCCAACTCACGGCAGTTCAACGGAACACACCATGATCGATCTGCACTACTGGCCCACGCCAAATGGGAAAAAGGTCACCATTCTCCTTGAAGAGTGCGGTTTGCCGTATCACGTCGTGCCATGCAACATCGGTCGTGGTGATCAGTTCACGCCGGAATTCCTGAAGATCAATCCCAACCACAGAATGCCGGCGATGGTGGATCACGCACCACTCGGTGGCGGTGCGCCAATCACGCTGTTCGAATCCGGCGCAATCATGATGTACATCGCTGAAAAAGCCGGTCAGTTTTATCCGCAGGCGCCACGAGCACGTTACGACGTGGTGCAGTGGATCGTCTGGCAGATGGCGAATCAGGGTCCGAAGACGGGCGAGTGTGGACACTTCCGACGACTCGGTGATACGCAGGGTGATCAGTCGTACGCAGTGCGCCGTTTCACTGACGAGGTCAACCGGATATATGGCGTGATGAACAACGCCTTATATGAAAAACGCTATCTGATCGGCGACGAATACACGATTGCGGACATGATCTGTTATCCGTGGACGATCGGTTGGCAGGGTCAGGGCCAGGATCTCAATGAATTTCCATACTTCAGGCGCTGGTTTGAAGAACTTGGAGCGAGACCCGCAGTACAGCGTGGTATGGCCGTCGGCAGCGACTTTGCGCAGGACTTCTCGAAGCTCACACCTGAGGAGATCGATCAGCTACGCAAGTTGCTCTACAACCAGCGTGCGCGACCAGCGCCGACGGGTGGGTTGTTGACAGTCTGAAAACGGTTGTCGAGGCGTCCCTTGCCAGCGTCGACACCATCCATCGTTGCACCAGAACATGGGAGATTGAGGAGAGCGGCGTGTCAACACAGCAATCGGCGCCTTGCCAGAACATGTTTTTGATTAATTTACATGTCTAATACAGCCTCTCACCCACCTCGATCGCACAATCACCGGAGAACCCAGCGTATTTCGACCGAGGTCGATTGTGTGGCAGCTTGCTAGCCCGTATTTTGCACGTCACGTCAGGTTGGCATTCGTTCATGCCGTATCGGCACTAAAGCTGAAATGCCGCTGCCTGCATGGACTGCCTGCGAATAACACCTTACTCTTGAATTCCTTCAAGCTTGACTTCTCTTCAACGGACATGGAGCCAGAAGCCTCGTGATACTGCCCTCATCGTCAAACGCCGATCCCTCATCGCTGTCGCCTGTCAACGATCCGACGACGCCGCTTGAATGTGATTGGTATGACGCAAAAACCTCACTCACTATCGAGGGGCAAGGATTCCGCGATCTCATTTCAACCTATGACCGATTGCCTGCACGCGCATTGGGCGTGGTTCGCGATGAAGTCTGGGATTTCAGTCGTGACTCCGCCGGAATAGCCGTTCGTTTCAGGACTGACAGCAGCGAAATCCGGGCCCGTTGGACCCTCACCAACGCTAGAGTCCCAGCAGCAAACATGACACCCATCGGCGCCAGCGGACTTGACCTCTACGTCAAGTCCGTCCAGACAAACTGGCATTG
>JAYSTS010000105.1:0-6646 GCA_043719475.1 Gammaproteobacteria bacterium
GACATCCGGGTGGTACTGCCAATCGATGCAGCGCTGAGCATGCTTCGAGAAATATCCGCCTCGATCGATCAGTCATGTATGCAAACGGTATTGCGATCAATACGATCCGACCTTGTGTCGTCGGTTGAGCGAGCGCGTGCATGGATGGATGGTTCGGTTGAACTGCTGAGAGCGCAGACCTACCCCGATGTCGAACAAGTGTGTACCGAAGCTACGTTTAACGGACCAGAAGCTTCGAAAGCGCGTAAACGAGCGCGAGAGATGTGGTTAACCGCAGCGCAACGAGCGCTGGAACACAATACGTCGACCATCTCCATTCTGCCCATGGGTGAGATCGTCGCTCCGGATGGACTGTTAGAGATAATGCGTCAGCGTGGGTACGTGGTGAGCGGTGCGAACGTCGCAAGGCAATCGTTCAACCAATAGATTGGCAACCGAGTGTGGCAAAACCGCGTGTGGCAAAACCGCGTGAGGTAAAGAGTCTGAGGAAGAGGACTAGAACTCGTTCTGTTGATCGAGGATCTATACGCGAGTGTGCTGCATGTGGTGTTGCCGCACGCCGTATAAACCGATCATGATTGCGATGAAGAGTAGTCCTGCCAACCAAGGCACCAGTGCCGACGCCATGACCCGCTTCAGCATGAGGAAATCGGGCACACCGGTTTGCCAAAGCGTCCACTCGAAGGCTATCGAAGTGGCCAAGTCAGGTTTGCCGTTGACTAACACGATGATGGCATCTCCATTGTCCGGGTTGATTCGCAACGCGCTGTTGATGGCGGGTTCGTTGGCGCCGTCATGCCCAAAGATATGGTCACCACCTGCGGTCGGCGCAAAGAGCATCGTTCCCAGCCCCCAGATGTCGAAGCCAAATATTTGCCCATGGGGTTGGCGCATCTTTCTGATGTTCTCTGGGCTCAATGCGTGTGTGCTTTGGACCTGGTTGCGCAATTGAGCCTGCGCAAAGCTGATCAGATCCGCTGCAGACGCGGACAGGCCGGTCGCCGCAGCGGCTGCATATTGGTAAGACGTCACAGGATTGCCGGTCTTATCGAAAGATCTCGATGCGTTTGGCTGACTGCCATGATACGCATAGCTCGCGCGTTTCATGCCGAGTGGATCGAACACTGCGCGCTGCATCCACTGCGCAAAGCCCATGCCGGATACTTCCTCGACGATCAGTTGCAGGATGAGATAGCCGCCACCGGAGTATAACCATTGGGTGCCCGGCTCGACCCCTACCGAGATGCTCGCGGTACCTGACGAAGAGCGTGGCTGGTGCAGAGAGTCGACCAGCGAAGGGATCTGCTCGTCGGGAGCATAATCACCAAAACCAAGTTCATCGGTGAGCCCAGCCGTGTGGGACAGCAGCCTGCGAACGGTTACTCCGGTGGGGTCGAATTTCCCAACAGGTAAGTTCCAACGCGTCAGATAACGCGATACCGGTGAATCCAGTTCAAGCTTGCCGGCCTGAATCAACTGCATGACGCCGTACGCAATGACCCACTTGCTCATCGACGCCAGCGGAAACGCAGTGTCTCGATCAACGTCATCGACTGAAGGCTTGTAGTGTTCGTCGTAGACGACGCCGTTACTTATCAATACGAGCGCAATGTTGCCTCGGTTTTGCTGATTTCCCATCTTGATCGCCGCATCGAGGAATGCAGCGGTGTTCCCTTTCTGAGCGAGTGGTGTCAGCCACCAGCCGCTGAATGCGCCAAAAATGGTCGCGACGGACCACAGGCCGCCCGTCAGCACAAAGATCAGCAGGATTTTGCCAAGTGCCACAATTTGTCGTCTCGCAACTCTATGAAGTCACTCGCCTCTTCTTCAACCATTCCTGGGAGCGCGACGATTACAGCCACCCGGTCCCGAGATCGACCCAACATTGAGTAGTAGACCGCCGTCGCCTGGTTTCTTTTGCCATATTTGGTATTCATGCACTCAAAAATATGGGCCATCTCTTCCGGCGGAAGGTCCGAAACAGGAGTCGTTTTCGGAACGAGAGTGCGCTCCAGCCCTTGGCGTTTGAATTTGACAGGTTGCCCTGACTGTAACGTGGTAACCAATTCCGGTTCGGCGTCGTAGTAGATGATTGCCGAGTCGTCCACATCGAGTACCCAGATACGAACGGTTTGTGAACCAGTAGCGGCGGTGATCGTCAGTTCTACTTGCCTCGCCTGACTCCCAGGTTGAGATGACATAGTAGCTTGTACCAGCCCACATGACTGCCCACATAAAGGTGCAGGCCAACACCAGTGTTGCGTCTGCTGCACCCGGAAAACGCAGCGTCTTTGAGAGCAACAGTCCACCAACAATGAGGCCGGTCCAGGCGAGCAAGCCACCGCGTTCGAAAACGAGAAACAATCGGGCAAGAACCAGAAAAATCGCGCCGAACTTGGCGATCATCAGCCGCTTATTACTAACATTCACTGGCTCGAAAATGACTCTGTGACGAGAGGTTCTGCAATATAGTACAGGCTCATCAGTTGAGGCATCGCTTCTCCGAAGTCATGCTCAGTGAGGCGTAACTCAAATGGTCAGCACAGTGAATCGATGTTTAGGGAACAACACAAAAACACCACGAGGCAAAAAAATGTACCGAGGGACCGTGCTCCTGCTTGCAACTGGATTACTTTTACCAATTGGGCTGCTTGCGCATGAACCAGGCGTCACTCCGTTGTTTCAGGTGAATCTCAATGACCTGAAACATCAGGAGGGGTTGATGCTCGTCGTCGATTTTCCGCCGGGGGTGCAGGGCGCCAGCCATCGCCATAATGCCCATACCTTCGTATACGTACTGGCAGGGTCAGTGGTCATGCAAGTAGAGGGTGGCGAGCGCAAGGTCCTGAAAGTAGGTGAGACGTTCTATGAGACGCCAGATGATATCCACGCGGTCAGCGAAAACGCGAGTGCCACTGAACCCGCAAAAATTCTTGTATTCATGGTGAAAGCACAAGGCGCTGCGGCCACCGTTTCCGTGCCGTAGTCCTGGTTGAGGCTGACACAGCACTCCAGAAAATGTGAGTCCTGCATGGATATCGCCGTGATTATCGAAAAGCTCGCGCCTGGCGCGCGCGTGACGTACGCGGCACCGCTCCTGGGCGGTGTGTCTGCGGCGGTACATGAGGTGACATTTGTCCGGCAGGATGGTGCGGAAGATCGAGTGGTCGTGCGCCAACACAGGAATATTGACGGCAAGGCTGATTGCCACGATCGCGCAGCGCTTGAACATGCATTGCTCGGTGTGTTACACCAACGCGGACTGCCAGTGCCCCGTTCTCGTTTGTTTGTGCCGCCCGATACGCTTGTATTGGATCGGATTGATGGTAACACCAAGCTTCCAGACGATCCCGTTGAGGCGCTCGCGACGACGCTAGTGGCGATCCACGCAATCGAAGTGGACCACACGTTTCCGACGCTGCCGCTGCTCGATGATCCGTTACCAGCACTGCTTGAGTGGTTGCCATTACGTCTCGCCGTTGACGCCTCCAGTGCGGTGGTTACGGTGCGTGAAGAAATACGCAAGGCATGCGGACCATTCATGGGCGCGCCATGTCTGCTGCATGGCGACTATTGGCCCGGCAATGTGATGTGGCGTAATGGACGACTGGTCGCAGTGCTCGATTGGGAGGACGCCGCGATCGGCGATCCACTTTCGGACGTTGCCTGCGCTCGTGTGGAGTTGTGTTGCGCGCGGGACGAAACAACAGCCGATAGCTTTACCGAAGCTTACGCCCGGTACGCATTGACGGACATGGCCCGCTTGCCCTGGTGGGATCTCTTTGTGTCCACAGCAGCGTTGCAGTACATGGAAGGCTGGGGTCTCGCGCCGGAGGTGCTCGCAGCGCGACGTGCAGCAACCAAAGCCTGGCAGACGAGAGCGCTTGGAGTTCTTGGCATAACCTGACAGCGCCAGGTTGTGCCGAATGTGTCCTCACTATCTACCTTTGAATTCAGGCGGCCTTTTCTCCATGAAAGACTGTACGCCTTCACGAAAATCATTGGACTTGAAGAGGTTCAGCACCGATAGCAGAACGTGATGTGAATGACTTTCGAAATCCTGTGTCAAACCATGCCGAAACAGCCGTTTCATTTCTTGAATCGCGAGTGGTGCGTTGTCCGCGATCTGTGTGGCCCAGGTCATGGCGACGCTGCGCAACTCATCTGCGTTCACCACCTTGTTGATCAGCCCGTACCCAAGCGCGCGCTCTGCAGATAGTGTTTCGCCGAGCATTGTGATTTCACAGGCTTTTGCCCACCCAAGCAGACGTGGCAAGTACCAGGTTCCGCCGCTTTCCGGGATCACTCCCATTTTCGCAAACCCCGGCATCAAAACGGCTTTGTCCGACATCAGGCGCATGTCGCAGCCCAGTGCCAGATCGAGGCCATACCCCGCGGCAGCACCATTGATGACGCCGATCACCGGCGTGTCCATGCGCTGTAGTGTCACTGTGCAGATTTCGCGGGTGGACAGATGACGTACACCGGCGCTGGCGAGACCTGCACCACCAATGCCCTCACCTGAAGCGGCTTGTTTCAAGTCGAGCCCGGAACAAAATGCACGGCCTTCGCCGGTCAACAGGACAACACGCACGTTGGTGTCGTCATCCGCTGCCTTCAACGCATCATTCAATTCGCCCAGCATCGTGCCGGTTATGGCGTTCATGCGTTCGGGCCGATTCAAAATGATCCAGCGCACATGGCCTTCGTCTCGGATCAGTACTTCGCTCATGGTCGGAACTCCGGAATCTGGTGGCTGAACCTTAACATCTAGCCGCGTTTCATATTCTCGCGACAACGGGTTCGCGATCAGGAGATCGCTCCTACAGTGAGGGGTTTCCCGACCCCGAACTTCAACGAACCACTACCCCGTGCTGCGCTCAAACGCAACTTCCGGGAAACCGGCATCAGCTGATTCACGCAGCTTGTCGTAATACACGTTTGCACCACCGAAGTAGATCAATACGCGCGGGCTCCGTTTTTCCAGGTTGGCGCCCATCATCCAGGAATGGACCTTGTCGCCCTGGGCCATCAGTGTCTGACGATGGATATCTGCCGTATGGGCGACCCACGCTTCTTCCGCTGCAGCCTTCGGTTCGCACAGGTCGTAACCTTCGCGCTCCATTTTCTTGATGCAGTCCACGACATAAATGCTGTTCTGCTCGATAGAAGTTGGCAGGTTGGCAAACGGCGCCTGGGGGCCGGTGATCATGAACAGGTTGGGGAATTCGGCAACAAAGACGCCCATGATCGAGCTTGAGACTTCTTCCCACTTATTCCGGAGCAGCAGGCCATTCCGACCACGGATCGGCAGCGCTTCCTGGGCGCCGGTGTACGCCTGAAAGCCGGTGGCCAGCACGATGATGTCAAACTCGTAGTGCTGTTTCGTCGTGCGGACCCCTGTTTCAGTGATCTCGACCAAAGGCTCCTCCTCATTGATATCGACCAGGTGCACGTTGGGCCGATTGAAGGTTTCAAAGTAGCCATGATCCAGTGGCGGTCGCTTGGCGAAGAATGGATACCCTCGCGGTGTGAGCATGTCCCGGACCTTGGGGTCCTTGACGTTCTCCAGCATCTTGCGCATGACAAATTCGCCGACCACACGGTTGGACTCTGCGTTGCCAAGCAGGTCGTCAAACGTCTCGAACACAAACCGGAAGCTGCCTCGGGGCCAATGTTCCTCGAGAATTTTCTGCACTTCGTCCGCAGATGTGTCTGCCAGATTCCGTCCCACCGGGCTGTCGAATGCCATGCCGAAGACATGGTTGCGGCACTTGGCGACGATTTTGTCGTAGTTGGCCTTGATCTCTTTTTCCCATTCCGGGGTCATCTTTTTTTGCACTGCCGGCAAGACGAAATTGGCGGTGCGCTGGAACACCGTTACGTTCGCTGCGGTCTGTGCCACGACTGGGAGCATCTGGACGGACGTTGCGCCACTGCCGATGATCGCTACACGCTTACCGGCGTAGTCCAGGCCTTCCTGTGGCCAGCGAGAGGAGTGGAAACAAGGCCCCTTAAACGTGCCCAATCCCTTGAAGCTCGGGATCACTGGCTCGGAGATCATCCCCATTGCGCTGATGAAGTACTTGCAGGTAAAGGTTTCCCCGCCGGCAGTCTGGATCCGCCACAGCTTCGTCTCTTCCTGAAAATCGGCGCGGGCGATCGCCGTATTCAGCTGAATGTGTGGCCACATGTCGCATTGGTCGGCGACGAAGTGCATGTAGCGCAGGTTCTCTTCCCAGCCGGGGTAACGTACCGACCAGCTCCAGTCTTGCAGTAGCTCCTTGGAAAACGTCAGGCAGTAGTAGTAACACTCACTGTCGCTGGCGGCACCTGGATAGCGGTTCCAGGTCCACGTGCCCCCAATGTCGGAGGCCTTGTCGAACACGCGGATCGACAGACCCGCCTCGCGTACGTAGTGAACCAAAGCCAGTCCGGCGAAGCCTGCCCCCACGGCGATGACGTCGTAATCAGGCGTTGTTTTTGAACCCATCGTGATACTCCGAATCTAGTGGTCGTAGGTTAACAAGAATTAACCGGTAGATCGCTCGGTAAAGCTACGGTGGGACATCTAAGGCGCGAGCCAGCCGAGAACTTGAGTAAGTGAGGATGTTCGGTATTCTCTCTGGATCTGGTTCGCGATCAG
>JAYSTS010000106.1:0-2963 GCA_043719475.1 Gammaproteobacteria bacterium
TTGCAGCAGCAACCCTGACTGCCAACCTCAATTCGACAATAACTCAGGTACATCTGCCAAGGGCTGAGGGGATTTCGGTGTAGTGGTTCCGAACAGGAGGTGCAACGCCGACGCTGAGTGTGGCCGGATGCTGAGGCATGGCCGTGTATCACAACGCCGAATCGGAACCGAGGAGCCTGATTGAAGTGATGATCTCCCGATTTCACGGCAACAGCGAGCAACCGCACTACCCGAACAACCATAACTCCCAGCGAAATCGTAATCGCTGGAACAATCGATTTCGGTGGCTATTGTGTGCGACTTATACGAATTCGAAGCTGACGGGAATACCTGACTCTCAGATTCAGAAGACTGACTGGACCCAGTGAGATATATGAGTATGCTTAACCACACCTGAAACCGGAGTTTACGGTGATGCTCAAGCCCCAGATCGTCAAATCTCACACTGAGACTATTCCCGACGTCAATACCCGAACAGCTGGTATCGACTCCACCACCCACGAGGGATCCCGAGTCCTGGCCAACACCTATGGCCTGCTGGCCATGACCCTGGTTTTCAGCGCCGTGATCGCCGGTGCGTCTGTCGCACTGCAACTGCCCTCGCCAGGGCTTCTGCTGACGCTCGGTGGTTACTTTGGTTTGCTGTTCCTGACAACCAAACTACGCAACAGCGTGTGGGGCCTGGTTTCGGTGTTTGCGTTGACCGGTTTCATGGGCTACACCCTGGGCCCAATCCTCTCCCTCTATCTCAGCATGCCTAACGGAGCACAACTGGTAGGTACCGCGCTCGGAACAACGGGCCTGGCGTTCTTCGCCCTGTCGGCCTATGCACGCAGCGCAAGTGCACCGAACATGCTGAACCTGGGAACCTTCCTGGGTATCGGAGTGCTGGTTGCTTTTGCACTCGGCCTGGCAGCGGTTTTTCTCGGCCTGCCTATGCTCTCGCTCGCTGTTTCGGGATTGTTTGTGCTGCTCTCATGTGCGCTGATCATGTTTCAGACCCAGGCCATCATCAGTGGCGGCGAAACCAACTACATCATGGCAACGGTGTCTCTGTTTGTTTCTATCTTCAATCTCTTCATCAGCCTGTTGCAGTTACTCGGTTTCATGAGCAGCGATGATTGATGCCTAAACTGGTCTGCGAGCTGTTCTGAGAAAACAATCAGGTCATCCGACCGGGTTGCTGACCGAACGGTTTGAATATCAAAGCGGTGGGTGTATCGATCTTCGAGACATCCACCAGTCCTTGCTCCCGGAGCCAAGGCTGATCAGCGCAGCGTTCCGTCCGATTCTCCACTGCGTACCTCCGCTTCCGAAAAACCGAGCCAGTCCTTCAGCACGCTGACGTTGTCTTCACCAAGCAATCGCACGCGGTGATAGTCATCGCACGGCGTGGCTTCGAAATGCAGTGGCAGCCGATCCGCCCAGGTCTGCCCGAGTGACAGCCCCGGCTCATCGATCGGTGAAATAAAACCCGCAGCCTTGAGTTGCGGATCACGTTCAGTGAGATCGATGCCGTCCTGAACGACACCGGCTGGTACGCCAGCAGACTGACACTGCATCATCACGTCTGTTGCATCGCGGGTGCGTGTCCAATCAGCTACCTGCGCGTCGATACGATCCGCTGCAGCCATCCGCCCAGCGACGGTGTCAAACAACGCATCGATGGCCCACTCGGGTGTTCCCATCACACTACGCAAAGCGCGCCAATGAGCATCCGTCAGGCATGCAATGGCAATCCAGCGTTGTCCTACTGTCAGTCCCACGATGCCTTCACCTTGAGGCGCACAGGGATATACCCCATGAGGCGCAGCAGCGTCATAAGGTAGCCGGTTCCCGACGGGGCGCGCGGCGCGACCATTGGCAAACCAGTCCAGCAGCGAAGGCCCCAGAAAATTGACACCGACTTCGAACTGCGAGAGATCCACCTGCTGTCCAGATCCGGTTCGATGACGTGCTTCAAGCCCGGCAAAAATCGCGAATGCGGCATGCAGCCCAGCCTGATGATCGTTGTAGGAGTAACCGATACCGATGTCTTCGCGCCCCAGCACGCTGGTGAGGAGAGTGAGCCCACTGATGGCATGGATGGTTGGCGCATAAGTGACAAATCCGGACCAGGGTCCGCCATGGCCCATGCCAGACATCTGCACATAGATGACTTTGGCGTTCGTCTGACTAACGCTTCCGTAGTCAACACCCCAGCGATCCAGCACGCCGACGGCGAAGTTCTCGATCACCACATCCGCCGTGTCGCACAGCCGTCGGCAGATCGCCCGTCCACCAGCGCTTCGCATGTCGAGCGCAAGCGCCCGCTTGTTACGGTTCCACATCACGTAGTACGGCGAATCCGGTCCGTTGCCTGCGATCGCCCGCTCCTGCGAGTTCACCTTCACGACATCGGCGCCCATGTCGGCAAGGATGCGGGTTGCGAAAGGACCAGCAAGCACGTGTGTAAAGTCAAGAATTCGAATGCCCTGCAGGGGACGGCTCATTGTGATGCCTCCCAACCGAGTTCGGCCAGAATGGCGTCTGCAGGGAGCTCTTCCGGTTGCCGGTACTGCCAGGGGGTTGCCGAAAAACGATACGGCGCTCCGGGGCCTTGCACCTGTTCGCCATCGACGTCGAAGGGTACCCACCAATTCCGCGCTTCAAGTTGCGGGTTGTCAGCGAGGCGTTCAATCGGCTGCACCCAGCCATAAGGTGCATGACGCTCCTGGGCCTTGATGAACAGTGCTTCCGGTTCCTGACCGGCGACCCACTCGCGCATCACCTGCATCAGCCGGCCGATATAGAGTGGCAGGTTCGCAGGGTCGTGATACTTCTCATCGAGCAAGTCCTGATGCGCATCGTCTTCTACCAGCCATGCTAGTGTCCTGAGTCGGTAATTCGCATCACTTCAGAGCCCCTGCCGTAGGCCGGAACAAGACGGATTCCGCAGGCAATATCGGGATCTTGCCAAGGGA
>JAYSTS010000107.1:0-19482 GCA_043719475.1 Gammaproteobacteria bacterium
CACCCACGGTGTGGATCGCGATGATCCAGCGTGCTCCTGCGGCCGCCAGCGCATGCAGGTTGGCCCGGTAGTTGATTGCATGAGGAGCGATGCGAACACCTTCGCCGTGGCGTGCCAGGGTCAGAATCGGTGTGCCATGCAATCGAGCATGCCAGATGATTGCCGACGGCTCGCCGAAGGGGCGCTCCGCAAACAGCGCCCCGGTCTCCATATCCACCGGCAATTTTGCGCTGCCGGAGATGACAGCGAGCATTACTGGGCATCCTTCAGGTCATCCATCAGGTCATCGGGCAATGCGCGGATTTCCGGCAGATTGCGCCAATACCCGTGGTAGTCCATTCCACAGCCGAACAGATAGTCGGCGCCACACTCCAGCGCAATGTAGTCCGGCCGATAAGTCGTCTGATGTTCAACGTCCTTGCGCACGATCACCGCGCTGACGATCTGGCGCGCTCCTGCGGTAAGCAGGTGATCATGCAGCAGGCTGAGAGTCAGGCCACGGTCGAACACATCATCAACGAGCAGGACCGATCGATCCCGGACCTCCATGCTCAGTGGCGACAACCAGCGCAGTTCACCCGGCGTGGTCGAATCTCCATAACGGGTAACCTGTACCGTTGCCTGTTGCAGTGGAAACCGCAATCGTGCCAGCAGCTGGCCGGCAAGATAGACCCCGCCCTGCAGCACACAGATCAGCAATGGATTGTGGAATCGCAGAGCCAGATCCAGCCGCAGGGCGAGCTGATCGATCGCGGTACGAACCGTCGCCTCGTCATGCACCAGGCGAGATCGGTTAAATAACTCGGACATGTTCATCGACGGTCCTTCATGATTTAGCCCGACACTAGCAAATCAGGATCACTGATTAGAACAGCCACTTCAGTTCCACCTGCAGATAATCCTCCTTCTCCAGAAAAGCGGCTCTTTCTTCCTCGGCAAACCAGGCAGCCGGTGCTTCGGTCTCAAGCTCCTCCGAGCCGGTAAAGATGCGTCCCTCCACGGCGATTGAAAAGTTGTCACCAAGCTGGCGACTGGCTTCGATACTGACCACCGTTTCAGCGGTTTCCTTGTCTCGAATCACTCCGATCAGCGCTTGTGAGTCGCTGGCATCATTGAAGCCGAGGCGTAACCCGAGCGCGTAATCGTGTTCAAACAAGGTGTCGAACGCCAGCTCATTACGCTCATCATAAAAGTACTCGGCAACCAGTCCCAGATCCATCTGCGAACCCATCACCCCGACCATGGTGTACTCGGTTCCCGCCGTGGCTGCCAGGAATGGATCGCCCTGGCCGCGTCGATGAATACTTTCCAGCTTGAATGCCCAGTTGCCTGCCTGGTACTGCGCATCAAGGCCGGTTTGATCGATCAACTCATATTCTGGTACCAGCTCCACCCGGTTGCCGGCACGCAGTTCGGGAATCAGGTTGGGCGCACGTCCAGTGCCACTGAAATGGGAGATCCCGATATCCAGTGCATCGAACTGCTGTGACCATCGAGCGGCAAAGTCGACATGTGCCTGCTTGCTGTCCGCCTCATAGCGGGCCGCATCGGTATCCACGACAAAGGGCAACCTCAGTCGGCCATCTCTGCCCGGAAAAGTTCGTTCGCGAAAGCCGGACATGGCAAATAGATCAACCGTTCCCCACTCCCGCACCAGCGTCAACTGTGCCATCGGCTGACCGAGCTTCTCTTCCCCGTCGATATTCTCGACCAGGTCGGTCTGATTGATGATGTCGACCAGATGATTGAATTCCGCAACCCCCCAGAACACCTGCTTGGCGCCGAGGGAAAACTCCCAGCGCTCACCCAGCGCCGACCAGAACAACTCGCGCACGTCCGCGTGCGTTCGCTCGTCATCCTCGCTGTCAACGCGCGCAAACGGAGCGAACACCAGCTGTGAGTGGTCACCCGTCTCAAACACAAACTCACCGTGTGCACTAAGGCTCTGGGACTGGTTGTCCTGGCCGAAAACACCCTCCTTGGCAAAGAGGCGCGACTCGAAGGAGAGTTCGAAGTCGGCTTCAACCGCCAGGACCGGATAGGCGCCGAGGCTCAGGACAATGACAAGGCAAAAACTCCACAGCCGGCGCAGTCCCTTTGGGAGAGACTTTGGGAGAGATGCACAACTTCCGCTCAAGATTGCTCGCTTTCGTTTCTTCACTGTATATAATCCCAGCTTACTGGATAAAACCACAGGATCTCGAATGCAGCCGCTCACCCCGCGTCAGGCTCAGGTACTTCAACTTATCCGCACCCATATCGTCGATACCGGTTATCCGCCAACCCGGGCCGATATCGCCGAACAGCTTGGCTTCAAATCGCCCAACGCTGCCGAAGAACATCTGAAAGCCCTGGCCCGAAAAGGCGCCATCGAAGTCATTCCCGGCACCAGTCGAGGCATACGGTTGCCTGAAGGCGATAGCGGTATTCCCATCGTCGGTAGTGTTGCTGCAGGTCATCCGATTCTCGCGACAGAACATATTGAAGATCGGGTCGAACTGCCGCCGGGGTTTTTCCGCCCTCACGCAGACTTCCTGCTCCGGGTAAGAGGCGACAGCATGATCAATGCCGGCATTCTCGATGGAGATCTGCTCGCTGTACATCGTACGCGTGACGCCGCCAACGGCCAGATCGTCGTGGCTCGCATTGACGAAGAAGTGACCGTCAAACGCCTGCAACGCACACGCAACCGCAACAAGGTTCTGCTGATCGCAGAAAATCCGGCCTACGATCCCATCGAAGTCGACCTCTCCGTGACCCCTTTTGTCATCGAAGGTCTCAGCGTTGGCGTCATTCGTCAGATGTAGCGCCTACCCGCGCGACACCACCCGTGCATCGCTCGCACTCTTGCTACACCTAGTCCGCGCTGATACTGCGAGCCTCAGCGCTTACTTGCCGCCAGTGACTGCTTTTTTCGCGCGCGGATTGGCCGCAACCTTCTTCTTGGCCACAGCAGATTTTGCTGCCACCTTTTTCTTCGCTTTGGGTTTAGCTTCAGTCCCGCGCGTGGTGGACCTGGTTCCGCTCGCCGCTGACGCGCCAGTGTCAGACCGGGATCCGTCGTCGATGGCCCAACGTCCGTCCTGGTAGAACGCTCGCCATCCGGTCGGCTTGCCGTCCACTTCGGTCTGCACATACTGCTCACGCGTCTTGCGCGCAAATCGAAGTAACGCGGGCCGACCCTGGCTGTCGAATTCGGGCGCTGAGAGCAGGTAGCCAAATTTCGGATCGAGCTCGTTGGCATGGGACTTCAGCTCACCCACCAATGGCGCTCGGGTTTCGCGAAACTTCGGAAACTGGCTGGCTGCCAGGAACAGTCCGCTGGCGCCATCACGCAGCAGGTAAAAGTCATCCACCTTGCTGCAACGCAATTCAGGCATGGGGATGGGATCAGCCTTTGGTGGTGCAGCTTCGCCATTGCGCAGCAGCTTGCGGGTATTCCCGCAGGCGGTGTTCGTGCAACCGAAGTACTTGCCGAATCGGCCAGACTTCAACTGCATGTCGGCACCACACCGATCACAGGCCAACAGTGGCCCTTCGTAACCCTTGATCCGATATTGTCCGTTCTCGACGGCGTAACCCCCGCAATCCGGATTGTTGCTGCAGACATGCAACTTGCGGCTTTCATCGATGAGGTAGGGGGTCATGGAGGACGAACAGCGTCCGCATCGATGCCGCGTACGCAACAACCGGGATTCGCTCTCTTCATCCGCGTCAACGTCTGCCGCTTCTTCACCGGGAATGAGGTTCATGGTGTGTGTGCATCGTTCCTTGGGCGGCAGGGCATAACCCGAGCAGCCAAGAAATACACCGGTCGAGCCGGTACGGATCTGCATGTGGCGCGAACACTTCGGACACACAATCTCGGTATCGGTCGGATCATTCGCCCGCATACCACTATCCGCGGACTTGGCCGTCTCAAGCTTGCCGGAGAAATCTTCGTAGAACTGATCCAGCACTTCACGCCAGGCGATGTCACCTTCGGCAATGCGGTCGAGTTCAGCTTCCATCTGCGCCGTGAAGCCATAGTCGAGCAGGTTTTCGAACTGCTCGACCAGCCGATCCGTCACCAGTTCGCCAATCTTTTCTGCATAAAAACGTCGCGCATTGAGCGTGACATAACCACGCTCCTGAATCGTCGAGATGATGGCGGCATAAGTCGACGGTCGACCGATCCCACGTTTTTCGAGCTCACGCACCAGGCTCGCTTCACCATATCGTGGCGTCGGTTTGGTGAAGTGCTGAACGCCTTCCACGCCGGCCAGCGCCAGCGCCTCGCCGGTGCGAAAGTCCGGCAGCACCAGATCTTCATCTTTGCGGGCGGCTTGCGGCAGAACCCGGGTGTAGCCATCGAACACGAGAACCCGGCCGCGCAATCGCACTTCGCACCCCTGCGCCTGCGCGGTCACCGTGGTCGACATGTACTCCGCGTCCGGCATCTGACAGGCCACAAATTGACGCCAGATCAGATCGTAGAGCCTAACGGCATCATTCTCGACATCGCTGAGATGTTCACTGCGAGTGCCAACGTTTGAGGGTCGGATGGCTTCGTGTGCTTCCTGCGCGTCTTTTTTGCTGGAATAAAGCCTGGGCTTTTCTGGCAAGTAGCGATCACCGAAGTTCTTGGTGACATATTCACGGCAACTCACCACCGCCTCCCCTGACAGATTGGTTGAGTCGGTTCGCATGTAGGTGATGTGCCCCGCCTCATAGAGGCGCTGCGCCATCGTCATCGTCTTCTTCACGGAGTAGCCAAGCCGGGTGCTGGCAGCCTGCTGCAGGGTCGACGTGATGAAGGGTGCACTCGGGCGCGATCGGGTTGGCTTGTCTTCCCGATTGACGACGGTAAATCCACCCTGCCGCATGCGGACCAGCGCAGCCTCGGCGGCGGCGCCGTTGTCCGGTCTGAAGTTTTTCTCGTCAACTCTGGCAAGCTGGAAACGATAAGTTGCCTCATCGCCTTTGCGTGACAAATCTGCAAACGCTTCCCAGTATTCTTCCGGCACAAACGCGCGGATTTCCCGCTCACGTTCAACCAGCAATCGGACCGCCACGGATTGCACGCGGCCTGCGGACAGTCCCCTTGCAACCTTTTCCCACAGCAGAGGTGACAACTCGAAGCCGACCACCCGATCCAGGAATCGTCGCGCCTGCTGGGCGTTGACCCGATTCATGTTCAGCTCGCCAGGGGCTGCAAAGGCCTCCTGGATGGCTTTACGGGTAATCTCGTTGAATACCACCCGCCGATAACGACCGGGATCACCACCGATGGTCTCACGCAGATGCCAGGCAATGGCTTCGCCTTCACGGTCCATGTCCGTTGCGAGATAGACGGTGTCGGCGTTTTTGGCCAACCGTGTTAGTTCCGCCACCACCTTTTCTTTGCCGGGAAGGATCTCGTAGCTGGCTTCCCAGTTGGATTCAGGGTCCACACCCATGCGCCGGACCAGTTGAGAGCGGGCTCGCGCGGCCTTGTAGCTGGCTCGTTCAGCCATGGGAATGGCCTTGGTTTTTGCCGCTTCCCTGGCCCGATCCTTGGGATCAGTGATTTTGCCGCCCATGGGCAGATCGCGAATGTGGCCCACGCTTGAGCGAACGACAAAGTCATTGCCGAGATATTTATTGATGGTCTTGGCCTTCGCCGGAGACTCTACGATGACGAGAGAACGTGCCATTTCGGCAGCCAAGGCCTCCTGTGCCGGCGTCGAAAGTCAGATCCCTGATTCACAAATCGATGTGGCCGTACACATCCTTAAGTGCGCCCTACCATCGGATCCCGGATTCCTGAAGATACCGGGTTATGTCAGCAGTTAGCGGTTGAACCAGGTCGAAAATGCCGCGCCGTTATAAGGGTTGCTTTGAAGACGTGTCAAGAAAGACGTCTGGCGTGCCAGTTGGTGACCTGTTCCCGGATTGTCGCCATGGCTTGCCGGATTTCACCCACGCGATCCTGCCCGGATGCCGTACCGTCAAGGCTTTCAAGCCAGTACACCCAGACAAGGGACGCGGTCACAGCCAGCCCTCTGGCGCTACCGGGCAGGCTTCCCAGCAACGGCCAGAGAAGCAGGACAAGTTCATTATTTGCGACAGCCGGGTACTCAGGATCCGCCTGCCAGTCCGAATTCCTCCCTCTCACGAGATGGACTTCAGGCAACCCAGACAGCGGGGATCCCATGGGCAGGCCATAACGAACACATTGAATCCTGGGTTGTCTGGGCTGCGCGCTGGCCGACACCCGCTCGTGAGCCTCGCTGTCCACCTTGTGCAGCGTGGTCAGCTCCACGACCAATCCAGCTGCTCGCGCGCAACTGCGCAACATCGCCTGCTCCTTGTCCCGACGCGTCGGCATGAGGTAGAGCACGGGGCCGAGAACGAGTACCAATCCGAGGAGAATGAATAACCAGGCCATGGTGACGGGCTTGAATTGACTTAGAGGGTATATGCTATGGTGCTCGCAAATGAGATCGGGAGACAACATGAACGCGTATCACCGCATCATGCTCGCAGTCGACCTGACCGAGGAATCCAGGCCCGTCGCTGATCGGGCACTGGCCATCGTGCAGGCAACCGAGGCAGAACTTCACATCGTTCACGTCATCGAACCACTCAGCCTGGCGTACGGCGGAGATGTGCCGATGGACCTCTCGGCGATTCAGGATCAGATCCACGAACAGGCTCGCTCTCATCTCGCCGAGTTTGCCGACAGCATTGGTGTACCCGAAGCACGCCGACATCTGATCTTCGGGCGGCCGGAGCATGAGATCCAGAGGACTGCCCAGGCCCATCATGCTGACCTGATAGTGGTGGGCAGTCATGGTCGTCATGGTTTTGCCCTGCTCCTGGGCTCCACCGCCAACGGGGTCCTGCATGGCGCACCTTGTGACGTTCTGGCAGTTCGCGTAGGCAACACGACGGAGAAGTAGTGCTCGAGACAGGAAGTACCCGATTGCCGAGTCGATCGGGATGGGCGACATGGATTCACCCTTTGCGATTGCGATTGCTGCCATGGCTATTGCTGCCATTGCCATTGCCATTGCCGCGATCGCCATTGCTGCGATCGCGATTGCCATTGATAGAAGCGATGCTGCTGGTCTGCCTGCTGGTGGTGGCCGATCTTGCCACCGCTGCACCCGACTACGCCCGCGAACGAAGGTCCTACCAGACCGCCCTCTCCCATCTGGCTTCCGGACGCATCACCCAATACCAGTCGGCGCGCAAAACCCTCGATCAATACCCACTGGCGCCCTGGCTCGATTTTCAAGAACTCAAGCGGCGCATGGCGACGTTAACCGTCGCCGAAATCGACAGCTTCGAAACAAAGTATCCTGATCTACCGGCAGCGCCGGAACTGCGCGAGGGATGGCTCAAGTCACAGGCAGCAAAGTCCAACTGGAAGGCACTTCTGCAGGGTTATCCCACCGATGATCGTGTGTACGGTATCGAGTTGCAGTGTTACAAGGCGCGCGCCGAACTGGCCGCCGGTGATCGCGAGAATGCCCTTGCCGCGGCGCTCACACTCTGGATGATCGGCAAGTCGCAGCCTATCGCGTGCGACCCCTTGTTTACAGCCTTGCGGCAAAGCGGCCGAATAACCCAGGATATTACCTGGCAACGAATGGAACTTGCTTTTACGGCCAATTCCATTGCGCTAGGCCGACACCTGATTGCCCGTCTTGCGGGCGATCATCGCCTCTGGGGCGAGGCGTACTACCAGGTCCACATCGATCCGCGTCGCCTTCTGATCCCGGCTCGATTCAGCAAAAGCGCGCCGAGAGTGCGACGGGTTGTGTTGAACGGGCTGGTACGACTGGCGGCAAGAAATCCGACCGACGCGTACCAAGTCTGGCCGGCTTACCGGGATCGGCATGCCTGGAGCGCCGAGGAACAAACCACCATTGAACGAGCCATCTGGCAAGCCCGCGCCGGCCAGGGCATCTTCCCGGAGCCAGCATTCAAGACCAACGATCCGGTTCTGTTGGCAACGCTTGCAACCATGTCTCGCAATCGACAGAACTGGATCGAGTTGCAGCGATTCATCACGTTGATGCCTGCCGACGAACACCAGAAGATCGAGTGGCAATACTGGCTGGGCAGAGCCATGGAAGAAAACCAGGCCGATAAACAAGCCACTGCACAGATCTACCGTGGCATTGCCTCGCAACGCCACTACTACGGCTTCCTGGCTGCAGAAAAGGTCGGCGTGTCGGCTCAACTCGCACCTTCGACCACTGCGGCGCTCGGACCCGAGGCGATAGACGCCATGACCAAATATCCAAATGGAGCTCGTGGGCTCGAGTTCTTCGCACGCAATGAGCCCGTCAACGCACGACGCGAGTGGCTCTTCGGCGCAGATAATCTTGGTCCAGAGGCGGCTCGGGAGTTCACCTACGCCGCCTTGCACAAGGGGTTCCCGAACTTCGGTATTTTCCTGGCCAATCGGGCCGGACTGCTGGATGAAGTTCCCGCTCGATTTCCCATGCTGTACCGCAATGAATTCGATGCAGCGTCCAAACACTCCCGTTTGCCAGTTCCCTTGTTGTTTGCCATCACTCGTCAGGAAAGCGCCTTTGATCGGCAGGCACGATCCGTCGCCGATGCACGTGGACTGATGCAGCTGCTCCCAAGCACGGCGCGCTGGGTTGCACAACGCACGCGCCAACGACCACCCAGTGAAGCGGCCCTCTACGAGCCGTCCACCAACATCAATCTGGGAAGCACATTCATGGCTGGCCTGCTGGCGCGATACCAAAACCAGTTGCCACTGGCAGCCGCGGCTTACAATGCTGGCGAAGGTCGCGTAAAGAAATGGACTACCGACGTGACCGGGATGCCCATGGACGTCTGGATCGAAACGATTCCGTTCAACGAAACTCGCAACTACGTGAAAAATGTCCTGGCCTTCCGCGTGGTGTATGGGCTGTTGCTCAAAGAACCACAGCCGTTGCTCGGACAGCATGAACTGCTGGTACTGCGAAAAAGCTGATGGGTGGTCTGGTCGACATCGGCGCAAACGTCCTGCATGCCCAGTTTGATCAGGATCGAATCGACGTTCTGACCAGGGCGAAAACCGCAGGGATCGAGCGACTGATCATCACCGCCACCAATCTCCAAGCGGCAGAAGATTCCATCAGATTTCTGACAACACTGCGAACACGCAGGGATGTACCCCATCTCTATACGACGGTCGGCATCCATCCCCACGACGCGGCACAGGCAACGCCGGACTGGCAACACCGGGTAACCACCCTGGCCGAACAATCCGATGTTGTGGCCATTGGCGAAACCGGTCTCGACTTCAATCGAAATTTTTCCCCGGCCAGTGATCAGCGCGACGTTTTCGCCGGTCACATCGACCTTGCCAATGCCACAGACCAGCCGCTGTTCGTGCACGACAGGGAGTCACATGGTGAAGTGCTGCGCATGCTGCAAGAACGTGAAACGCCGCCGCACAACGTCGTGATCCACTGTTTTACCGGCACTGCGCAAGAACTGGATGACTATCTCGCCGCTGGATACTGGATCGGGATCACGGGTTGGGTGTGTGACCTTCGACGAGGCCAGTCACTTCGGGACCTCGTACCCAGGATCCCGCTGAACCGTCTGCTGATCGAAACCGATGCACCATTCCTTTTGCCCCACGATCTACCCAGGGATTTGCTGCATCCACCCATCGGGCGGCGCAATGAACCGGCTTATCTACCGCACATTGCTGCAACAATTGCGGGTCTGCTGCAGGTTTCGAAGGCGACGCTGATCAAGGCCACTACCACCAATGCAATCACGTTCTTTCGCCTGCCGAACGAAGCAGCCGACGCACCTGCTCCGCCGTGAAAACCCAATCCAGTTCCACGCTGCCATGGGCAAGTACAGGCAGTCTTGCACCATATCGCTCAACGAGCGTGGCATCGGTGGTTACATCGACAACACGCAGCGTCAAACCTGCGAGTTCTGGCATACTCATCAGCAAATCGAAAGCCTGATCACACAGGGAACAGGCGCTCGTGCCATACATCAGCAGGCTGATTCCGTTACTCAATTGAATACCTTCTCCACCAATTCCTTGCCGTCTGATTCCAGGCCCTCTGATACCTCGCCCACTAGTCCTTGGCCCACCATTAGGCTCGCCGATCCGGTCAGCGCTGCCCGTTATCCTTTGCCGGTACAGGGGCCAGCCAATTTTGTGCCCGTCGCCGATGGTGCCGCTGGTCAATGGACCATCACGCTATTGATCCCAACGATACCCGCTGATGCCATCCTGGTCGGCAGTTTCGTGACTCCCGGATCAATAACCCCGGATCACCAGTTCCGGCTTATCGCCGATGCAGGCGAGTGGCCACTGCTGCCCGTACCTTCACTGGTTGGGGAGCGCCCCGACCAGCTGCCGATGAACGACGCTGTATCCACGCATATCGACTGCTGGCATACCCGGCTGCCGGTCAACAACCCGACCATCCGACTGCTGTTCACCGCCAATGGGCCACCCGAGCACTACCTGATAGCCATCTCTTCGCGCCCGCTCTCCGTAACCACAGCGTCATTACCATGCACCAGCGTGGTGGCGAGAACTCCCCAGGCCATTTCACAGATGACCGCCGAGGAACCGCTGCGCAGATCCATCTGTTCACCAACCAGCCTCGCCATGCTTTTGCCTGGCACAGGCCGTGACGAAGTGCTCGCCTGGACTCGCGATCGTGCCACTGGAATGCACGGCAGCTGGGCACTCGCCGCCCGCGCAGCAGCGCTGAAGGGAGCGGTCGCAGCCGTCGAGCTGCACAGCGATTGGGAAACTGCACTGGCTGTATTGCGCGCAGGGCTGCCGTTTGCTGCCTCCATCCGATTCGCAGCCGGCGAACTGCAAGGCGCACCACTGAATGGCACGGGCGGTCATCTGGTCGTTGTGTATGGGATCGACGGCGACAGTGTGCTGGTCCACGACCCGGCCGCCGACGGCGATGACACGGTGCCCCGACGTTATGATCTGGCCGAGTTCACAACCGCATGGCTAGCCAGCCGCGGTGCAAGCTATATCATCGCGCCATGATGAATCGACTTTTCTGGATGATTGCCGTAATCCTGGCCACAGCGATCATGACGTGGGGTCTGGTCGCCTGGGCGGACAGTGGTTTTGCTACCCAATCGTTATGGCCAATGGCAGGTGTTTTGCAGCTGCACCCGGTCCATCTGATTGGGGTCGGTCTGGCAATTCTGCCCCCGTCACTGTCCGCTCTGCTGCTGTCAGATGCCCAAACGGGTGAGCCCGCGAGCACATCTGCCAGTTCGCCTGCAAAGGATCCGTCATGAACGAACCTCGCATCTACCTGAGGCAGCTGACCATAAGCGACCGCGACGAATTTCTGGCTATGGCACAGGGCAGCCAGGATCTGCATGCACCCTGGATCTCCCCACCCATCACCGTGCGCACGTTCGATGCGTACGTGACACGACTGAATCGGGACGATCACGAGAGCTTTCTGGTTTGTGACAAGTCGAGCCACGCCATTGCCGGCGTCATCAACCTGAACAATATCATTCGCGGCACCTTTCTATCGGCAAGTCTCGGCTATTACTCCGCAGCCCTGTACGCCGGGGCCGGATACATGGTGCAAGGTCTCAATCAAGTCTGCGAGCATGCATTCCAGACCATGGGCCTGCATCGCCTGGAAGCCAATATCCAGCCCGAGAATCAACGCTCCATCAAACTGGTGCAGCGCTGCGGCTTTCAACTCGAAGGGCTGTCTCCGGAATTTCTGTTCATCGACGGTGCCTGGCGAGACCATGAGCGATGGTGTCGGGTTCACCACCGAAACGGGCTCGGCACATGAGTCTGCGTATTGCTGTACTGCGAGGCGGTTACTCGCGCGAGGCAGAAGTTTCCGCGAAGTCGGCCCGAGAAGTTTCGGCAGGGTTGATCGCCGCAGGTCATACCGCAGAGATCATCGATCTCGGGGCAGGGCTCACTCGCGATCTGCTTCAATTTGCGCCTGACGTTGTATTCCCGGCTTTACACGGATCGCCCGGAGAAGACGGCACGGTGCAGGGCTATCTGGAAATGCTTGGACTGCCGTACGTGGGTGCAGGCGTGCATGGTTCGGCAACTGCCATGGACAAGAGTCTCGCCAAGGCCGTGTTTCAACGTTTCGCCTTACCCATAACCCCCGATGTCGTGGTCACCGCCGATCAGGACATTTCCGAGGCCGTCGAGACAATTCGCAGCAGGCTGGGCCTGCGGGTGGCAGTCAAGCCACTCGCCCAAGGGTCTGCGCTGGGTGTCCACCTGCTGCCAAACGGTGGAGATATCGCTGCCGCGATAGCCAGTTGTCGGGAAGTGGGTGGTGACGTGCTCGTTGAGCCTTTTGTCATGGGTCGGGAAATGACCGTCGGCGTGCTGGATCTGTTCGAAGGCCCCATCCGCAGCATGCCGGTGATCGAAATCCGTACCGCCAATGACGAGTGGTATGACTTTACCAACCGTTACACAGTCGGCAAGAGTGAACACATCATTCCCGCGGTCCTGCCACCAGCAGTCGCCACGCGCATGAGCGAGATTGCCATCAAGGCGCACCAGGCACTGGGTCTGTACGATCTATCTCGCGCCGATCTCATCGTGACCGATACGGACGAGATCTACCTGCTGGAGGTCAACACGCTGCCGGGAATGACCCCGACCAGTCTCTTCCCCGACGGTGCCCGAGCCATCGGCTACGATTTTCCGAAGTTGATGGATGCACTCGTGCACAGTGCCATCAGTCGAGCCAGCAGTACCCGAAAAAACTAATTTGCGAACACGACGGTTCGTTCACCAATCAGCAGAATCCTGTTCTCGGACCAGTATTTCACTGCCCTGAACAGCACCATCCGTTCGATGTCACGGCCCAACGCAATCAACTCGGCCGGCGAGTGCGCATGATTTACGCGTTCAACCGCCTGCTCGATGATCGGCCCTTCATCCAGTTCGGTCGTCACGAAGTGTGCCGTCGCACCCACGACTTTGACACCACGACGCCAGGCCTGATGGTAGGGTTTTGCGCCCTTGAAGCCCGGCAGAAAGGAATGATGGATATTGATGGCTCTGCCAGCGAGAAATCGACACAGGTCGTCACTGAGAATCTGCATGTAACGCGCCAGAACCACCAGATCGATTGCGTGTTCCACGATCAGCGACTTGAGATGATCTTCCTGTGCGCTGCGGGTTTCCTGCGATACCGGCAGGTGCAGAAAGGGAATTCCGTACATAGCGGCAATGGCGCTGCAGTCCGGATGATTCGAGACGATCAGCGGCAGATCAATCGCCAGTTCTCCGGTTCGCCACCGGTACAGCAGATCGAACAGACAATGATCCTGTTTTGACACCAGAATCATGACTCGCGGTCGATAGCTGGTCGAGCGAACGGACAGGATTGCACTGGATTCGGCAAGTCGCTGCGTAACAAGCTTCTGCACAACACTGGCATCACCCTGGGTCGAGGAAAATTCGGTACGCATACAGAAAGTACCGCTCTGCGGCTCACTGAACTGGGCGTTTTCGGTGATGTTGCCACCGACGGTAAGCAGCGCACCACACACGGCGTGCACGATGCCAGGCCGATCGGCGCAGGTGAGCGTGAGAATGTGGTCTGACATGTGTACCGGCGAGACGTTGACTGATGGAAACTATAGCCGATCCGTTACAGTCCACGCGGCCGACAAAGCTTCACTTCAATCGCTTCTCTGTCATCAAACTGCGTTGATCTTGCTTTCGTCGCCCAGACTGAACAATTCAGGGACCAGGGAGCGTGCAAATTTTGCAGCGCTGGGCGCATCGAACAAGTCCCGGGCCTCCTCCATCAACTGTCGCTGTGTTGATGCAAGCATCTCGAGCAGCGAAGCAACCTCACTGTCCCGTGAGGCCAGATCACTCAACGCCTGGCTGGAATCGGTATACACCTGAGTCAACTCAATCTGGCTCGTTCGCGTGAAGTCCAGGGCAAAAGAAGCCAGTTGCTCGCTGTCGAAATCCAGTGACGTCAGTCGGGCCGCAGTGGCCAGAAGATCTCCCTCGAAGAATGACGCAGCCTCTTCCGTAACCTGTGCCAGCATGCGGTCAATCGCAGCAAACTCTGCATCGGAAAGATCGCCCGTCACTGACATGTTGACCATGCGTTCGAGCCCCTGCTCGGAGACGCTGGCGCCATTGCCTTGTGCACTCGACCGATAGTCGAGCTGACGAAAATTCAACGACACGACGTCACCCTCCCGGGTGCGAAGCTCAAGGGAGAATTCGGTTTCATTGTGCTCGGAATAACTCGAGAAACTGGCTGCCTGGTCATACGCGTCGGTCGCTGCGGATCGAACACTTTGCGGCGCCGAGCGCAGCAGATCGGCAGCCGACGGTGCTGCCGTACGAGGGATGGCGCTGACGCTGCCACCCTTCGATAACGAGTCAAAACCATAACCAGCACCCAACTGGCGGGCGAGTTCACCTGCCTCGCCAGCGGAGTTCAACGCATGGCCGTTGGATCTGGCCGCGTGCGCGTTAAAATGGGGAGCCTGTGAACTTCCCCCAAGCGATGACAGATTCATGAGCAAGCATCCTTCGAGCCCTGTGCAGAAGCTATCGGCCAGCCTTGCAGAATCTTGACGTCCAGGCTTCGCCGAATGTGGATCTGAAGGAGAACTCCATCACGCTCCGACTTGGTCGCAGGCAGACCATCGAACACAGGCATCGAACCAAGAGCACATCGGACCCGTCCATCGAATAAACATCAATTGGACAATAATTACGCGACCGAAAATGCTGTGCAGGAGTATTTAAGAGCTTCGGGACGATTGACTGGAGAGAAGGTCGGGATCGCAGCAAAAATCAAACCATTGGGTCACAACCAATGAACTTGGCAGATTCAGTCATGGGACGTCGAGTAAAAACGTCCTGTGGGAGATTCCCGATCGCGAACCGTTGGTTCCATCACTTTGTGGGAGCGATCTCCTGATCGCGATCTTCGATGATCCCAACGATCGCGGTCTGGAGACCGCTCCCACAAGAGACCACAAAGTCACGATGCCCAATGTCTGTGGGAGCGATACCGACTATTGTCGAGTCAAGGTTAAGAAGGCTTGAAAAGTCACCTGTGCCCCCCCATCGTGATCCCAAGCCTTCCGGATGCACATCGTGACCAGATCAGACGCCGCTACCCAGCTGAACCAGAGCTGTTTCTGCATCGGTACCGACGTCGCCGCTGCGCGGGCTGAACTTGCGCAAGCGCTTGCCTCCTCGAATCAATCCGTGGCTCTTGCTGACAGCCACCCCCATCTGTTTTCTGACCTTTCGGTCTTCATCACCAATGACCAACTGGCAGCGATGGAAAGGGTCGTCAGAACCATACGAGCGGTAACTTCGACACCCGGTTGGCGGCAACAAGCACTTCTGGAGGCACCGCCAAGTGCTGCCGTAGATCCAGGCTTCGAATCAGCCTTTACTGCCTATGACTTCCATCTGGACACCGATGGACCTCGATTGATCGAGATCAATACCAATGCCGGTGGTGCCCTGCTCTGCGCGAGCGCCGCGCGGAACCTGCAGTTCCGTGAATCGGCGCCGATCGATTGCCAACAAAGCCCCGTCATCCTCGCCAACGTCGAGACCGTGTTTGTTGACATGTTGGTGGCACCCTTCCGGACGAAGTATCCGGGCCGGCAACTGCGCCGCATCGCCATCGTCGATGACCACCCGACCCAGCAGTATCTCTATCCGGAATTTCTGTTGTTCCGCAACTTGTTTCAGCGAGCTGGCATCGACACTGTCATCGCCGATGCCAGCGCGCTGGTCTGGCGAGAAGGTGAACTGCTCGCCGATGCCCTGCCCATTGATGCGGTCTACAATCGTCTGACCGACTTTTACCTTGAAGCGGCCGAACACGACGCCCTGAGGCAGGCCTGGCTCAGCCAGAAGGTACTGATCACCCCGCATCCCCACGGCCACGCCATCCTCGCCAACAAACGCAATCTGGTGCGTTTGACGGATGCAGACTGGCTGATCAAACAAGGCATCGAGGCACCTTCGCGACAAATACTGCTCGATGGCATTCCCCAGTGTCTCGCGGTGAGCGCCATGCCCACTGACTGGTGGTGGGAGCATCGCGGCGACTGGTTTTTCAAACCCACGTGCGGTTACGGCGGCAAAGGCACCTATCGTGGCAGCAAACTGACACGTCGTGTCTTCAACGAGATCATGGGTGAGGACTACATCGCTCAGCGCTTTGTTGCACCGAGCCTGCGTCGAACCCGAACCTCCGATTCAGCCGAAGGTGTAGACCTGAAGGTCGATCTGCGTTGCTTTGGTCACGAAGACAAGATCATCCTGGTTGCGGCCAGGCTGTATCAGGGTCAGACGACCAATTTTCGCACCATCGGTGGTGGCTTTGCGCCGGTTTTTGTGCCGGGGTTCGACAGCAATCCAGATACCAATGACTGCGATTGTGGATAATCTTCTAATCCGGTTCAGCCAACATTTCGAGTGATCGATTCATCAGTTCATGACAAGCGTTCGAACCGTGGTGGACGCTTTTCGATCAACGCCTGCGCCCCTTCTCGCGCATCCGGCGCACTAACGAATCGCCACTGACTACGGTCCGCGTCGCGAAGCGCATCGACGTAATTGGTGCCAAGGTGGGCGTACACCAGCCGCTTGGTTTCAGCGATCGCCGCCGGTGCGGACGTTTCAGCCAGCCTGCGTACATAGTCTGATGCGCGTTCGACCAGTTCGTTCGCCGGCACCACCTGCTGGACCAGCCCATACTCCTTCGCCGTGGCCGCATCGATCCGGTCACTCATCCACAACAGGTCCAGTGCACGCCCGACACCCACCATACGCGGCAGTAACCAGCTCGACCCATGTTCAGCAATCAATCCGCGTTTGAGAAACACGGTGGTGAACGAGGCCGTATCGGCGGCGATGCGAAGATCGCTCATGAGTGCCAGGATGAGCCCACCGCCTGCGGCGACGCCATTGACGGCGGCAATGATCGGCTTCGGTACTTCGAGCAGATAACTAAAGATGCCTGGCAGCGCTTCGCTCTTCGGTGCTTCGGCTGGCTGGGCTGACTGGGCTGGCTGGGCTGACTGGGCTGACTGGGCTGACTGGGATTGTGAGGTGACGGCAGCCAGGGTTGCAGAATCGAGTCCGGCGCTGAATCCACGGCCGGTTCCCGTGATCACAATGCCGACCACACGACGATCACCGGCGCAGGTTTCTACCGCTGCACGGATTTCCCGCAACGTGTCATACGTGAATGCGTTAAGTTTTTCCGGTCGGTTGAGGCGAATGATCCCGACGGGATCTTCGATGGAGAGTTCGACGTCAGCCATGTTGAGCCTCCTGTTGTTGAATGGGGGTGAATGAGGTGAACGAGGTGAACGAGGTGAACGAGACACATACCGCCGCACGCTAGCGCGAAAACACCCAATTGAGCAAACCTGCGAACCGGCAACGGAATCATCAGGAGCTACCTCTTGGTCAATACAGATTGCTGCCCGTCATCTGCGCGATATGTCGATGCAGGTTCTGGTTTCCGGGTTCGTTGCGGCCGAACAGGACAGGCGACCCATCCATCGCTGGCAACGCCGCGCTGATCCCGAATGTCGTTGCATAGTCTTCATCGCGAACGACCTGCTCGTAGTTGAGACGGCGCGCCTCGGCTATCGCAACCGCTTCACCAGTAACAGGCTCACGAAAGTACTGGTGCTGTACCGTAGTTGACTGATCAACAGTCGGACCCGGCAACAAGCGACTTAACATCAGGGCATCTCCCTGCCCGCCGGAAATCGAGATGTTCGGAAACACGAAATGCACCAGGCTCATGTAGTCCGCTAGCACCCACTCTTCTTCCGGCAGCGTCTCGATTTCTTCAATACGGCGATTGGCAAAACCGATTCGCACATGCGGCCCGAAAAGATCGTAGGTATTGCGATTGGTAATCGCCTTGCGACCGATGGAGTCCTTGTGCAGGTAGCCGATGTGATAACCATCCAGATAACCGTCTACTGCAATCTTCCAGTTTGGGCTGGCAAGCGTGGTGGTCGGACGAAATGGGTAGAGATGGTCGAGCTCCAGCGCCTCCAGTGAGGGCAACATTTCGCCGAGCCATGTGATCAGATCCAGCGTCGCATCTGCGGACAAACAGGCGAACACCATCCCCGCACGCTCTTCGCTTGGCAACTCGATCAGACCGGACACTTCATGCGCCCCAAAAGATTCTGCTTCCGTCATGCCGGCCAGACGACCGGCACGATCATAGGTCCAGGCGTGATAGGGGCAGATGAACCGCCGGACATTGCCACAATCCGCTGAGGCTAACCTCGCGCCGCGATGTCGACAGATATTGAGGAAAGCACGGACACGCCCATCATCTCCACGAATAACCACAATGGGTCGACCGGCGATCTGCAGCGCGACATAGTCACCCGGTTGCCGAACTTCGCAGGACAGTGCGACCAGGAGTGGCATGCGCACAAAGATCGAGTCGATCTCGCGTTGCCACTGATCGGGATCTCGATACGCCTGCGCCGGAACGCACAACGTCGTTGCGGCTTGATCCGGCAGGCGACGCCGGACGTTGACGAGAAGCCTCTCGCAGATCGATTTCAGTAACGGATGAGGTCTTGGCATCGTTGTCTGTCCCCGAGGGCGCTCTGCTTGTTCAGAGCGTCGTCAATCGAAGCACCCCGAATCAAAGCGCCCTGAATCAAAGCGCCGTACCACCATCAACCGGCAGGATCGCACCATTGATGCCAATGCCCAGCTCCGAAACCAGCAGCATGGCCAGCGCTGCGACCTCTGCCACGGTGTTCAAGCGTTTGGTCGAGGCATCCTGCGCGTAGTTCGCAAGGAACTGCTCATAGCTCAACCCTTGGGACGCCGCCGCGTCTCGCCCGGTAATCGTCATCAGATCAGTTTCAACCGCGCCGGGACTGATGGCGTTGGACGTAATGCCCTGGGCACCGTATTCGAATGCAACCGCCTTGGTAAAGCCATTGAGTGCATGTTTGAACGTAATGTAATGGCTGCAATTGGCCTTGTTGGCTTGTTTGCCTTCGACTGATGAGATGTTGATGATCCGGCCCCAGCCGCGAGTGCGCATATCCGGAAGCGCGAGCCGGGTCGCCCAGAATGCAGAATGCAGAATCCAGGCTGCTGCCTGTTGCCAGGCATCTTCGCTCAGCTCCGCAACCGGCGCAAAACCGGACGACCCACCTGCATTGTTAACAAGAATATCGACGCGACCAAAGGTTCGTATGGCGCCGTTGATGGCAGCTTCCACATCCAGCCGTCTGGTCACGTCGCCGGCCACAAACAGCGTGCGCGTTGGTTCCGCGAGTTCTGCCAATGCGGCGCGGCCTTTATCCGCACTTCGGCCATTGATGACCACACTGGCACCCGCCTCAAGGAAAGCCTTGCCAATGCCAAAACCGATACCGCGTGTCCCACCGGTAATGACGGCTACCTTGCCT
>JAYSTS010000108.1:0-6568 GCA_043719475.1 Gammaproteobacteria bacterium
GCCGTGGCACGCTGACTTGCTCAGTTACTGGCCTGAAGTCGACGGCGTGTTGATAGGCAATGGTCCCGGGGACCCCGCCAATCTCGGAGAGCTGACGAGCCAGGTGAGGGAAATGCTGAACCGTGCTGACAAGCCGGTGTTTGGTATTTGTCTAGGTAACCAGATTCTGGCGCTGGCTGCGGGGGCGAAGACGTTTAAACTTCCCTACGGCCACCGAGGACTGAATCAACCGGTGCAGGATTTGCTCACGCGTCGATCCTTCATTACCAGCCAGAACCATGGGTATGCCGTTGACAACGACACGTTGCCACACGGTTGGGAGCCGTGGTTTGTGAACATCAATGACGGTACGAATGAAGGCATCCGATCGCGCCGTAAACCGTTCTATGGCGTGCAGTTCCATCCGGAAGCCACCCCAGGTCCCACCGATACCGCCTATCTTTTCGACGACTTCGTCAACCAGCTGTAAACCCGAGAAAAGGAGTTCCAATGTACGGCGCCTACCTGCCCAGTAAACCTAAGTGTGTGCTCGTCCTCGGCTCCGGGGCTTTGCAGATCGGCCAGGCTGGGGAGTTTGATTACTCGGGTTCGCAGGCTTTGAAAGCCATGCGGGAAGAAGGCATCTCTACGGTTCTGATCAATCCCAACATTGCCACTATTCAAACCAGCGAGGGTCTTGCAGACAGGATTTATCTTGCTGCGGTGACCCCTGAATTTGTCGAGCAGATCATCGTCAAGGAACAGGTGGATGCTCTGCTACTCGCCTTTGGTGGTCAGACTGCGCTGAATTGTGGGATAGCGTTGCATGATCGAGGCATCCTCGAGCGACACGGGGTGCGGGTGCTGGGCACTCCTGTGGAAGTGATTCGCACTACGGAAGATCGGCAGCTCTTCAAAGACACACTGGCCCAGATCGACGTTAAATCACCGCGCAGTTTTGCCTGCAACAACATTGAATCGGCGCGCGAAGCCGCAGGTGTGATCGGCTTGCCTATCATGCTGCGTGGTGCATTTGCCTTGGGTGGCAAAGGCAGTTCCTACGTCGACTGTGCTGAAGAACTGGAACCTGCACTGGTGCGTGCTTTTAATGACGGCGCCCAGCAAGTGCTGGTGGAAGAGGGTCTACGTGGCTGGAAGGAAATCGAATACGAAGTTGTGCGTGATGCTCGTGACAACTGCATCACGGTCTGCAACATGGAAAATTTCGATCCGCTTGGCATCCACACCGGTGAGTCCATCGTCGTTGCGCCGTCACAGACGCTCAACGATGAGGAATACCAGATGCTGCGGACCATCGCCACCAGGACCATCCGGCACCTGGGGATCGTCGGCGAGTGCAATATTCAGTATGCCCTCGACCCGCTGAGCAACGACTACCGAGTCATCGAAGTCAACGCGCGCCTGTCTCGGTCGAGCGCGTTGGCGAGCAAGGCAACGGGTTACCCACTCGCGTATGTCGCGGCAAAGCTCTCGCTGGGTTACTCGCTGCCGGACATCTCGAACAGCATCACCCGCCGAACCAGCGCTTTTTTCGAGCCAGCGCTCGACTATATGGTCTGCAAGATGCCGCGCTGGGACCTGAAAAAATTTGCCGGTGCGACGGTCGAGATCGGCAGCGAGATGAAGAGCGTTGGCGAGGTCATGGCCATTGGCCGTAATTTTGCTGAAGTGCTGCAAAAAGCGCTCCGCATGCTCGACATTGGCGTAGACGGTCTGGACACCAGCAATTACGGCGAGATTGTCGACCTTGCCCGCGATCTGCGTCCGACGCCCAGACGACCCTTCGCCATTGCTGCCGCATTGAAACAAGGATACTCGGTTGAAGAAATTCATCAGCACACGCGCATTGATCGCTGGTTTCTTGAGCATTTGCGCAAGATTGTACAGATCGAGCAAGATCTGGTTGCCGACGGTACAGATGTGTCTGAGGTCTTGTTGAAAGAAGCCAAGCGACATGGTTTTGCCGATGCAGCGATTGCCCGTATGACACAACAGAGCGAACAAAGTGTTCGAACTCAGCGAAAATCGCTTGGCATCGTGCCGCACTACAGCCAGATTGATACGCTGGCGGCTGAATTTCCGGCCGAGACTAATTACCTCTATTCGAGTTATTCGAGCATCGCCGATGACGTCAAGCCATCACAGCGTCGAAAGCTGTTGGTCCTTGGCTCGGGTTGTTATCGCATTGGCTCGAGCGTCGAGTTCGACTGGTGTGCGGTGAACGCTGTGAATGCCGCCGCACGGCTCGGTTACGAGACGATCATGCTCAACTGCAATCCAGAGACGGTGAGCACGGACTACGATACAACGGATCAACTGGTCTTCGAAGAAGTCAGCTTCGAATCGGTGTGTGATTTGTGCGAGCGTGAAAAGCCGGATGGCATCATCGTCAGCATGGGCGGGCAATTGCCCAACAACCTTGCGCTCAAACTGCACCAGGCTGGCCTGCCGATTCTCGGGACCAGTCCTGAAGACATCGATCGCGCTGAGGATCGCCGCAAGTTTTCTTCTCTGCTGGATGTTCTGGGCATTGATCAACCTGCGTGGCTGCATGTCACGGACATCGGAAAAGCAGACGAGATGGTAACAACGCTTGGTGGCTACCCGGTGTTGGTACGTCCGAGTTATGTCTTGTCGGGCGCAGCCATGAGCGTTGCTCATGAACCGAAGGAACTGGTACGCATCCTGGAACGGGCGAAGATCGTTTCACCGGACCACCCGGTGGTTCTGTCCAAGTTTGAAACGCATGCCCGCGAAGTTGAAATCGATGCGGTCGCTAATCGTGGGGAGCTGGTTCACTGGGCAATCTCCGAACACGTTGAGGATGCCGGCGTACACAGCGGTGATGCAACGCTGGTTCTGCCACCGCAGAAACTCTATCTGCCGACTATGCGCAAGGTGCGAGAAATCGCGGCTCAACTGGCTCAGGCGCTGCGTATCACCGGGCCGTTTAACGTGCAGTTCCTGGCCAAGCAGAACTGGGTAAAAGTGATCGAATGCAACCTGCGTGCGTCGCGCAGTTTGCCGTTTGTCTCCAAGGTGCTGAACATCAATTTCGCGACCGAAGCGACTCGCTGCATGCTCGGTGCCCAGCCATTGTTTCCACGAACCGATGCGCTGGATCTGGATCATGTGGGCGTCAAGCTGCCGATGTTCTCGTTCTCCCGATTGCATGGCGCCGATCCCTTGCTGGGTGTGGAGATGTCGAGTACGGGTGAAGTTGGATGCATGGGCGACTCGGTACACGAGGCGCTGCTGCATGCGCTGCTGGCAACCGGTTTCAAGTTTCCGAAAAAAGGCATCCTCATGTCATTGGGTACTTGGCAGGACAAATTCTGGTTTAGCGATGACGCCCATACGATCAAGGAAAAACTAAACCTTCCGATCTATGCAACTGCGGGAACCGCCGAGATGCTGAGATCGATAGGTATCGATTGCACCGTCGTCGACAAAGATGCTGAAAGTCTGGCTGTCATGTCCAGCGGTGCCGTCGATCTGGTGATCAACATCCCTAAAGCATGGGACGAGATGGGTCGTCCCGACGGTTTCAATATCCGTCGACGGGCCATTGACGCAGGGGTCTCCCTGATTACGGACCGAAAGATGGCCGGTGCCATTGTGGAGGCACTGCGCTGGATGGATCCCGGTGCGCTCAAGGTGAAAGCCTGGAACGACTTCGTCTGAACCTGATACTTTTTTCTTGATGCTTTTTTCCAGATTCTTTCTTCCAGATTCTTTCTTCCAGATTCAGGGGGCGACGATGGCGGCCAGACTTTCTCCGGAGAGAATTTCGATCCAGTAGCCATCGGGATCCTTGATGAAGGCGAGACCCTTCATCGAGCCATCCTGCGGCCGCTTCACGAACTCGACACCGGCCTGCTCGAATCGCGCGCAGGCAGTGTCCACATTCGGCACGCTGATGCCGATGTGGCCGAACCCGCGCGGTTCTGAATTGCCATTGTGGTAGTTGAAGGCTGGATCGCCTTCCGTTCCCCAATTGTGTGTCAGTTCCAACAGTGCCGGTCTGGAAAAGACCCAGCGGGCCCGTTCAGCGGGTTCAGTCGGGATGTCGTGGACCGCTTCATAACCCATGAAATACAGCGTGAAGCGCATGGCTTCGAAGTCATAGCGATCGAGCAGGGTCATACCGAGAATGTCGCGGTAGAAGACAACTGAAGTTTCTGGGTTGCGCACCCGCAGCATTGTTTGATTGAGCACGTAACCCTTGGTGGGAGCCTCACTCATGGATGATCCTGAAAGGTTGGGGAGTGCATTTATCCTGACGGTTCGCAGGTTGCGGATCAAGCGTACACAGTGAAGTGACAAAGAGTCAGTTCTGTTGACGGCTTGTGCGAATGTCGTCGTCCCAAATGTAAATTGAGTGTCGATCCTCTTGCCTTCGTCGACCGAGTAATGAAAAGTTACTTTCGCGCAACTGACAAATACCCGTCAGAAAGCTTGTGTGCATTTTATTGTCAATAAACCTCGAATGTGTGTGCAGTTCGACACCTTGTTAACTCAGGCGGGCGGCTAGAATTCGAAGAATTGAGAGCGTGGAGTGGACCGCGTGGCGCCAGATTGGATACGGCGACACCGGTTCACCGTGTTGGCTATCGCAGATCGCAGAACACATTAAAGGACAATTTTATGTTCCGGCAGAATCCAGCTTGTGCGTGCCTCCACAACCATACGGGCAAGCGTTTTTGCACCGCGTTGAAGGGCTTACTGCTGTTGGTGGCGTCGATGGCGGCACCAGCAGTTTTCGCACTGGAGACGACCAAGAGTGTGGTGTCCGTCACGGATTCAGGCAACAACGAGTTCACGACGGTGTACTCGGTGTCGTTGCGCAATGATTCTGGCGTCAACAATTTTGATCTGCAGGTGACCGATGACCTGAGCTCGGAGTTCGGCACGCCGGTCGCCGCGATTGGTCAGGTTGATGTGCCCGGTGAGTACTTTGTTTCCGCTGTGACAGTGAATACCAGTGGCGTCGTCAACGGCGGCAATACTGGCTTCCTGGCAAACGCCGGATTCAACGGTTCAGCTCAGGCAAACCTGTTGCAGAACGGACAACCCGGCAGTCTGTTTCCTGGCGACGTAGTGACGGTCTCCTTTAACGTCCGCTTTTTCCCGGATTCATCAGGTGCGCCCTATACGAATTCGGCCACTGGCTCGGCGGATCTGGTGGCCAATGGCACACCGGACGGCAACGTGACGGATGTCTCCAACGTGGTGCCACTTAATTTAGTACCAGCACTCTCGGCGTTTGCCTGTACAAACACGCTTTACCTGGCCACTGGCAATCCGGCACGACTGAACAGCATCAACATCGGGGGTAATAGTCTCAATCCTATTAGCGGTACGACTCATGGTGTCCTCTACACCAGCATCGGGTATAGGGCGAGTAACAACCTGATGTACGGATTACGCTCGTCGACGAATCAACTGGTGGCGGTAGATGCCAACGGAACCGTGGTTGTCATCGGTGCCATAACCGGGCTCCCGAACGGTATCGGTTTTTCTAGCGGTGGTTTCATTGGCAACCTGTTGTATGTCATACCGTTTGGCAGCAATGATTTATATGCCATCAATGTGGATGCGCTGACTGCGTCCTTGATCGGCTCGGGAACCGGCCTGACTGACGTACTTGATATCGCCGTAAACCCGAATAACGGGTTGCTCTACGGCGTCAGGGACTTTGCTGGAACGCTGGTCAGTATCAATCCGGCGAACGCTGCGACCACAGTGATTGGTTCGACTGGATTGGGTGGAATTGGCAAGGGAGCGGCTTACTTCGACAATGTCGGCAATTTCTATTTGTTCCAGAATTCGAATGGCGGTCTGTACCACATTGATGTCAGCGACGCGGGTACTACTCAGCTTTCAATACTACCAACACAAACGTTCTCCAGCGGCGCCTCGTGTCCGACGGCTGCAGCGCCGACACCTCCGTTGATCGGCGCGGCGCTGGATGCCAGTACACTTTCCAATGAAGGCAACAACGTCTTCGCAGTGACGTTCAATGTGCGTGTTGCAGGGGCCGCTTTTGCAGAGTTGTTCGACATTCAGGCAACTTTGGATCTGGCAACCGAGTTTGGTGCCTTGCAACCCAACGTCGGCGCCGTCAACGCACCGGGTGAATACTTCGTCAGTGTTGGGGCGATAAACACTGCCGGCGTAATTGGCGGGAATACAGGATTTGTCGCCAATGCCGGTTACACCGGAGCACCGGGCAACACCACGCTGCTCAATCCCGCACAGCCGGGCTCGCTAGATCCTGCCGACTTTGTCATCGTTCCAGTGACGGTGACTTTTTTCCCGGTAGCAGCGAATGCACCTTATACCTTCCAGTTCACGGCCAGCGGGGACAGTGCGCCAAACGGTGTTGCCAATGGCAATGTGACCGATCTGTCGACCCGAGGCATCAATCCGGATGACAACGGAGACATCCCCGGCAATGATCTGGATACAGACCCGACAAATACCAACTCGCTGACAACTCTCAATCTGTTGTCGGTGTTAACGCCGTTTGCCTGTACCAATGACCTCTATATCGACGTCAACATCC
>JAYSTS010000109.1:0-2940 GCA_043719475.1 Gammaproteobacteria bacterium
CAATATGCTGATCCGCGAGGCGCGCAGTTTCTGTCCGACGAGGGTCGACGACCACCAGACGTCCACCACGTTCGTGCAGTGCCCGAACCTTGTCGCGGAATTTCGGCACCATCCACAAACTGCCATTGGAGACCACCGGATTGGCGCCGAGCATCAACAGGAAGTCGGTGTGCATGATATCCGGCACCGGCACCGCCATGTCGTTGCCAAACATCAGTTCGCTGGCCAGTTGTTTGGGCATCTGGTCTACGCTTGCGGCAGAGTACAGGTTGCGCGAGCCCAGGTGCCCGGCAAAAACACCAAGCCCCGTCCCAAGGCCGACGTTGTGCGCCGAAGGGTTACCGATATAGATCGCGACCGCGTCGTTGCCATATTGGCGGCGCACCTCACTCAAACGCTTGGCAGCCATCGCAAAGGCTTCGTGCCAAGATGCAGTTCGAGGTCCGGTTTCATCCCGGATGCGGGGTTGCCGAACTCGTCTCGGGTCCGAATGTAACGCCGCCAGACCCACACCCTTGGGGCAGAGATGGCCTTCGGAAAAACGATCATCGTCGTTGCCTCGGATGCGGACGATCGTGTCACCTTGCATGGTCACGCGCAGGCCACAGCCTGCTTCGCAGATCGGGCAGATGCGGAACACATCCCGGTCTTTCATCTGATCTTTCATCTGATCTTTCATCTGATCTTGCATGAGTTGAGGGTATCGCACTCCACTTCTGTTCGGCCAGCCAGTAAAGTCAGACCGCCAATTCCGGCCAAGGTTTCGTAGTCAGCCACATGCCTCACATTCTGATCGTCGAAGACGAAACGGCTATTGCCGACACCCTGATCTATGCCCTCACCGCCGATGGGCACTCAACGCACTGGACCACGCTTGCCGGCGAAGCCATTGCCTATCTGCAGGACCAGGGCGCAGACCTGGTGATCATGGATGTAGGCCTGCCAGATCAGAACGGTTTCGAAGCCTGCAAACGGCTGCGGCTCTTTTCCGAGGTTCCCGTGCTCTTCCTGACCGCGCGTGGCAGCGAAGTGGACCGCGTCGTCGGGCTTGAAATCGGCGCGGATGACTACGTGGTCAAACCGTTCAGTCCGCGAGAAGTCGCTGCACGAATACGCGGCATTCTCAAACGGACCGGTCACTCGAAAGCTGGCGGTGCCCAGTTAAATAGTGAGTTGAATAGAGCGTTGAATAGAGAGTCGAACGGCGCAAGCCCGGCGGACACCGAGTTTGTGGTCGATACCAATCGCCAACAGATCAGCTTTGCGGGTCAGGCACTGAGCCTGACCCGCTTCGAGTTTGAAATTCTGGCCTGCCTCGTGCGACAACCAGAACGTGTATTCTCCCGTGAACAGCTTCTGCAGGCCGCCGGCATCAGCTCCTACGCCGGTTACGAGCGCAATATCGACAGCCACATCAAGAGTCTGCGGGCCAAGCTCAGACAAGTAGACGCAGACCGGGAACCCATCCGCACCAATCGCGGTTTTGGCTACAGTTACCAGCGGCTCACAAACTCAAGTAGCCGCTGACGTCCATGCCTTTGTCACTCGGCCTGCGCATCTTTCTCGTCTACGGCGTATTTGTCGGGCTGATCGGCTACTTCGTGCTGCGGATGGTCAATGAAGAGATCAAACCAGCGGTTCGCCAGTCCACCGAAGAAACACTCGTCGACACCGCCAATCTGCTGGCGGAACTGCTGGCCGAAGAGCTGGAACCTGGTGACCTGCAGGCCGGCAAACTCGCTTCGGTACTGACCCGCTATCAGGCCCGCCATCCACAGGCCGAGATCTGGGGCATGCGAAAAAACGATGTGAGCCATCGCATCTACATCACCGATCAACTCGGTATCGTCCGTTTTGATTCTGCAGGGCTTGCCGTAGGTCAAGACTACTCCCGCTGGAACGATGTCTACCTGACCTTGCATGGCAAGTACGGCGCGCGCTCAACCCGGGATGATCCAGCGGATGAAAACTCGACGGTCATGTATGTGGCAGCACCCATTCGCGTGAGCGACCAGATCGTTGGTGTGCTCACCGTGGCCAAGCCAAACCATACGCTGCAACCCTATATCGAACGATCCCAGCAACGATTGGCGCTCATTGGTGGTGGATTGATCGCCTTGGGTCTGCTGTTTGGCGCGGTGTTGTCCTGGCGATTCGGCCGTGCACTAAAACAGTTGACGAGTTACGCAACCGCCATCAGCGAAGGGGACCGGGCAGTCGTGCCGCACCTGAACGGCAGCGATCTCAAACAACTGGCAGGCGCAGTGGAGGCGATGCGTGTGCAGCTCGAAGGCAAGGCCTACGTCGAACAGTATGTTCAGACTCTGACCCACGAACTGAAAACACCGCTCGCCGCGATCAACGGTGCTGCAGAACTGTTGCACCAGGATCTGTCGCTTGCGGATCGGGACAGGTTCCTTCGAAACATTGAAACTGAAGCCGAACGCCTCCACCAGCTAAGCGAACGGCTGCTGCGTCTGTCTCAGGTGGAATCGAGACAGGGACTTGAGTCACCTGAAGTGCTGGCGATTGACGAGCTGGTACACGCAGTTGTGGAGAGCCAGACTCCACGATTGCGGCAACGTCATCTCCGGCTGGCTGTCCACGTCCCGACCGCTCTGCATATCCATGGCGAGCGATTTCTGCTCCGGCATGGCATCAACAACCTGCTCGACAATGCCATCGAGTTCACGCCTGACCATGGGGAAATCAACATCGACGTGGCAGCCGCCGACAGTGAAGTCATCATCAAGGTCAGCAACGCCGGAGCTCCGATTCCAGACTACGCCCTGCCCCGTCTGAAAGAACGCTTCTACTCTCTGCCCCGACCGAACACCGGCCGCAAGAGCACGGGCCTTGGTCTCAACTTTGTCGAGGAAGTGGCGGTGCTGCACGGCGGTACGCTGACGATCAGCAATACTGCTGCAGGTGTGATTGCCT
>JAYSTS010000110.1:0-6550 GCA_043719475.1 Gammaproteobacteria bacterium
CTGCGGTCCGGAATGCGGTCCAACTGGGCGAGCAATGCCGCCAATTGCGCGGCTTGTATCGAGGGCGCTTCGGTCTCACTGAGCAGCCGATCAACGGCCCGCTCTACCAAGGCGGTCTTGCTTAGCCCGGTTTGTTTGGCTAGGCGCTCGATCTTGCCGACCAAGGATGGATTGGCAATCTGCAGTGCCATGATTTCTCGTAAAATGTTGATTTCAATTCGATCAGATACATTGACCTCAGGACGAATGCAATCGTCCGCGCCGAGGATGCAGGGCGCAAGTGGATTGTCCGTCGGGAATCAAAGTGGTGTTTGAGTGCGAGAGACCCGGCGCAGGACTGCTTGGTGCCGTAATCGGCCATGGAACTCTCCGCCTCGTGTGGGTCGATTTGTCAGCTGCAGCATCGTGGTAGACGAGCGCCCGGAGCGTGTCCCCGAAGCGCGTCAATGCGGAGTTTGGTTACACTCGCAGTCGGGGAGGAACACATGATCAACATATTTCGTGCGAAGAACATCATCACCATGAATCCGTCGAACCCGCAGGCCACCCATGTGGCGGTGCGGGACGGGATGATTCTCGGTGTCGGTACGTTTGAGGACGTTGCGGGCTGGGGCGAACATGTGATTGACGAGACCTTTGGTGATCTCGTCATCATTCCCGGCTTTGTTGAGGCCCATGCACATGTCATGGCTGGCGGCATGTTGCAGCGGCCTTACGTGGGTTATTTCGATCGCCCGCTGCCAGATGGTCAGGTCGCATCAGGCATCAAGTCGTACGCGGCGCTGATCGACAGGCTGCGAGAAATTCACAGGTCGATGCCTGATCCCGCACAACAGCTGATTGCCGAGGGTTTTGATCCGATCTACTTTCCGGATCAGCCGCGCCTCAATCGGCAGCATCTGGACCAGGTGTCTTCCACACGACCAATCTTCATCCATCACGCCAACGGACATCTCGCGACCGCGAATACGGCGATGCTGAAGCTCAACAACGTCAGCACTGATCTCAAGGTTGATGGCCTCGGGCGCGATGATTCGGGTGAACTTGACGGTGAGTTGCGTGAACCTGCAGCGATGTCGCTGTGTCGTACAGCGTTCCGCGAGATTCAGCGTTCAAACATGAGCGAGGCTGCGATCCGTAATTTTGCCGCGCTCGCGCGCAACGCCGGCATCACAACGTGCACTGATCTCGGCGGCATCTCGATCATTGCCACCCGCGCGCTTGAGCAATGGCGTGCACTCACGTCAGAAGTAGATTTCCCATTACGGGTTGTTCAGTACAACCTACCTGCCATGCCGGGTACTGCCGCAGATTTTGAGGCTGTTGCCCACGAATTCGTACGGCTGAAGAATTCCGGGACGGATCGATTGCGCTTTCCTGGCGTCAAATTCGTTCTCGATGGATCAATCCAGGGGTTCACCGCGCTGCTCAATCCGCCGGGCTATTTCCGTGGTGAAGATCACGGGCAGCTGCTGGCAGTACCCGGTCAGCTGCTCGACTGGATGCTGCCGTTCCATCGGGCGGGCCTGAGCATCCACATGCACTGCAACGGCAATCGCACGCAGGATCTCGCCATTGAGACCATCGAAGCGCTGCTCAAGGTTGCGCCGGCTCCCGACCATCGTCACACCATCACCCACGCGCAGCTGACGACCCAGGCGCAGTTGCGCAAGATGGCGAAACTCGGTCTGTGTGCGAACTTTTTCACCAACCACCTCTGGTACTGGGGTGATCAGCACTACGGGATCACGGTCGGGCCGGAACGAGCGAACGCGCTGGAACCGTGTGCATCGGCGATCCGCGAAGGGGTGTCGTTTTCATTCCACTCCGATGCCGGCGTCACGCCGCTCGGCCCGCTGCATACGATGTGGTGTGCGGTGAACCGGGTAACGCCGTCAGGGCGTGTGCTCGGACCTGCAGAAAAAATAACCGCGTCGCAGGCGCTGAAGGCGGCGACCATCGATGCGGCGTACCAGCTGCACCTGGATCACGAGATCGGTTCACTCGAAGCAGGGAAAAAAGCGGATTTCACGGTGCTTCACGACGATCCGCTGGCCGTTGCTCCGCTGGCGATCCGAGATATCCGTGTCTGGGGCACAGTGCTTGGCGGGCAGTGCTTCAAGGCCGCCGGATGATCGGCTACACGGTGATCGGCGGATATCTTGGCGCAGGCAAGACGACACTGCTCAATCATCTGCTGTCGGTTTGCGACGACCGGCGCCTCGGAGTGCTGGTCAACGACTTTGGCGCCATCAACATTGATGCCGGTCTGATCGATTCACGCAGCGAAACGACGATCAGTCTCACCAACGGCTGCATCTGCTGCACGATGTCTGACGGTTATTCAGAGGCGATAGACCAACTTCTCGAAGCGCGGCATCCGGTAGACCACATCGTGGTTGAAGCCAGCGGTGTGGCAGATGTGCGGCAGCTGGCTCAGTACGGCCGTCACCCGGGCCTGCATCTGGACGGCGTCTTGGTGGTAGCCGACGCGGAGACGCTACCGCAACAACTGAGTGATCGTTACATCGGATCGACGGTACAACGACAGCTTGAAGCGGCTGACCTCGTGGTGCTGAACAAGGTTGATCTGATTGCAGAGGCGGAACTGCGTGCGCGGCTTGAGTGGTTCGGCAAGGTCTGTCCGCAAGTCCGTGTGGTTCCATCCCAACGAGGCTGGTTGCCGATGAATCTGCTGCTTGGCATCAACAGCCAGCGGTTACGCGGCTCGGGTGCATCCGGAGAGCATCCACACTACGTGAGCTGGCATGTCAGCCTCGCGCATGCAGTCACCAAGCAGGCGCTGGAAGGATTCGCGAAAGAGCTCGATCCTGCCGTGCTGAGGGTGAAGGGAATTGTCAGTGAACCGGGTAGTCAGGCGTTGGTGCTGCAAGTGGTCGGTCGTCGGTGGGAGGTGTTGCGGGTCGATGTTTTTTCGGTTGGGGATCGCGGCAAGGATGCCGCGCCTACGGGTGTCGCTCCTGATGCAGGAGTTGACCCAGGAGTTGACACAGCAGTTGCACCCGGGGTTCAAACCGGGACACAGCTCGTCGCCATCGGGCTGAAAGGACAGTTGAACCCGCAGATTCTCATCGCGCTGGCCGCAAAGTGGTTGCACTGAATGGCCTGAGGAGCTCGGTTTAGGCTCCCGGTAAACTGAACTTTGAGATCACGACGGCGAAAACGTCCTCATGCAGCGGTACCGTGACTGTGATCATCCGGCGCCTTGCTCGATGAACGGACGGTGCTGTTTGCGATGGTCCACGTCGATCTCAACCCGGTACGGACACGGATGGCCCAGTGGGGCTGTGCCCCGTCTCGACGCCGGAGCGGAGTGAGTCTCCGCTGTGCCTTGCCTGCCCGATGGTCGGCACCCAGAATGAAACCATCGGTGTCCCACACAAGATGTCGGGTTCAGCCATTGAAACAGCTCGCATCATTGGAACTAAACCCATGAAGACATCCAGTTCTCGAATTCTCACCACCCACGCGGGCAGCCTGCCCCGCAGTGACCGATTGGTCGAACTGCAGACCGCTCGTTTCAAAGGAGCGTTGGTGGACGAAAAAGAGCTCGGGCAAACAATCATCGCGTCCACCAGCGAAGCCATCATGAAACAACTCGACTGTGGCATTGATATCGGCAACAACGGCGAACACCCACGTGAAAGCTTCTTCACCTACGTGCAGCACCGCATGTCCGGATTCGGTGGCCGCAGTCAGCGCCCAGGGTTTCGCGACATGGCGAAGTATCCGGGGTGGCTCAAGCTCAAGTTGCCGGGATACACGGGTGGCGTGAACCTGACCGCCGCTCCTCGTGCCGAAGGAGCTGTGCACTACACCAATACCCAGCCATTGGTCGAGGAGTTGAGTCAATTCCGGGCGTTGCTCGACCATGCGCCAGAGCCATTTTTCGACACGTTCATGACCGCGCCATCCCCAGGAATCATCGCCGCGGCGATGCAGAACGTCTGGTACCCCAGATGGAGGCTTACATCGATGCACTGGCTGCTGCGCTCGCTACGGAGTACCGCGCGATTGTGGATGCCGGACATGTCCTGCAGCTCGATTGCCCGGACCTCGCGATGGAGCGTCACACCTATTTTGCCGATGCGAGTGATGCAGAGTTCATTGTCTTTGTGGAACACGTTCTGCGGGCCATCGACTCAGCGCTTGCCGACATCCCGCGGGATCGCGTACGCATGCACGTCTGCTGGGGCAACTACAATGGTCCGCACGACGAAGACGTACCGCTTGAGACTATCCTGCCGAGCCTGGTTCGAGCCGGTGTCGGGGGATTGATGTTGTCCATGGCCAACCCGCGCCACGCCCACGAGTACCGATTGCTGACACCCGACGTGATCCCGGCAGATCGAGTCCTGATCGCTGGTGTGATAGACACCACCACCAACTATGTGGAACACCCGCAGGTGGTGGCCGACCGAATCATCGCTGTGGCTCGGACGCTGCAAGACCCGAGGCGCGTCATCGCCGGCACCGATTGCGGGTTCGACACGGCAGCAGGATTTCGTGATGTAGCAGACGATGTGGTGTGGGCAAAACTCAGGGCATTGAGTGAAGGTGCGGCACTGGCGACGCAAGCGCTGTTCTGAGAGAGGAACGAAAAAGTGAGCTTCGCTGACATGAAGTTTGGACACGTCACGAATCACCTGGTTTTGGGGACTGATCTCAGTTCGTTATCTTGAGAGATGTTCAAAGAACCGTTCAAAGCCATGCATACCGAAAACAAGTGTTGCACTGGGATTGTTTATGGTCGACGACCACAGCGGCAATTTTTCCCGAGGTGTGTCCGCGTATTCCTCTTTCCCGAGGTGTGTCCGCGTATTCCGGCTGGTGTCATTTCACCGTAAAGTCGCGGTTTCTATCCTGAGGTTTACCACCGGCAACTCCCGGTTTGTGCGTGCCTGATAGTCGAGATAGGCAGGCCAGCAGCGGCACATCAGGTTCCAGTATCGCTCACGCTCTGCGCCGCCCAGCGTGCGGGCACGGAGGCCAAAGGTCATGCGACCGGCCACTGCGCTGCACACCGGATTGTGAAGAAGATTCAGGTACCAACCCGGATGACGCCTTGAGCCTCCTCGACTGCCAACAACGAGAAAACCTTCACCGCAGGGTTGGTAGAGCAGCGGCAACGTCCGCAATTCGCCGGTCTTCGCCCCGGTGGTTGCGAGCAGCAGTGTCGGCACGATGCCGTTGCCGCCCACGGGAGTTGCATCCCAGTCGTGCGCGGCAACCGGATCGCGTGCCCATTGGGCCATGTGTTCGGCGAACCAGGGTTGTGTGTTGACAGCCATGTCAGAAGTTCAGCGCTGTGGCCTTTTTGTGGTCGATGGTTCAAGGATGGCCTGATGCACCAGCACCTGGAAATCCTGTCGGATGTTGATGTGGGTATAGGGTCGCACCTGGGTCATGATAATGCCGATGAGTTCTTCCTCCGGGTCAATCCACGACAAGGTGCAGTACGCACCACCCCAATAGAACGAACCTTCCGACAGAGGCGTGGCAGCCGCGCCTCGATCCAGAATCACGCCGTAGCCGAGTCCGAAGCCAGTCCCCGGCCCGGCCAGCCAGAGTGGCAGATCGCCGGTATGATTGTCGGCGATGAGACGAACGGTGGACGGCGCGAGCAGACGCGCACCATCCAGTTCGCCACCATTGACCATCATCAACTGAAAGCGCAGATAGTCGCTGGTGGTGGACGCCAGACCACCAGCGCCCCGGAACAGCGTTTTTGATCCGCTGATCCATCGGCTCTTGGACCCTGCGCCATCATCCAGTTGAATAGTTTCGTCCGGACCGGGTTTGTATTGCGCAGTGAGTCGCGACGCATAACCTTCGTCCAGATAGAAGTGTGTATCTGGCATCCGCAAGGGTTTGAAGATCCGTTCACGCAGGAAGACATCGAGTGTTTGACCGCTGATCACTTCCACCAGGCGGCCGACGACGTCGGTGGCACCTGAATATTCCCAGGCCGTACCCGGTTGGTAGTTGAGGGGCAATGCGGCCATCCGCTTGATGTGTGCCTCCAGATTTTCTCCGTCAACCGGCTTCATCACTTCCTGGTAGAAGGCGGAGTTGCCGATGTAGTTGTTGGCCAGTCCGGCCGTGTGCGTGAGCATGTCTCGAACGGTGATCGGTCGAACCACGTCGACAAGTTCTCCTGTCTTGCCACTGGCATCGCGGGTGGTCGAAACTTTTGGATTCCCGAATTCAGGCAAATATTTGCTCACCGGGTCATGCAGTTGAAATCGACCCTCTTCCCACAGCATCATGAGTGCTACGGAAGTGATCGGTTTGGTCATGCTGGCGATCCGGAAGAGTGCGTCAGGACGCATTGCCTGACCCGCTTCGACATCCATATCGCCTTGCATCGAGAAGTGCACCACCTGCCCCTTGCGCACTACCGCAGTGATGACACCCGGGACCTTCCGTTCATCGATGTAGGACTGCATGATCGGCGCGATACGCGCGAGTCGTTCGCTGGACATGCCCACCGCTTCTGGCCTTGCCGTTGGCAGGTCGATATCCGCAG
>JAYSTS010000012.1:0-25964 GCA_043719475.1 Gammaproteobacteria bacterium
TACCAGCTTGTCGGCATCGGGTTGGTCGCCTCGCACCAGCAGGTCGAGATGATCCTTGACTCCCGCGATCTCTTCAGTGAGCACTCGACTTGCGGCCACCAACGCCTCGCGGCCAGAAGCCAGGAGCTCACCGTCGTTGACCGGCTCCATTCGCCGACGCATTTCCAACAGGCGCGATGTCGGTTGCCCGCGCACCTGAGCCGCATCGATCAGCTGTAACAACAGCCGTTCGGGAACAGGTTCGAGAATGGCCTCAACGCCGTCCTGTGCGAAGCGACGTATCTCCGCATCCAGACGCCGCAGCACCTTGATGACTTCAGCGGACAACGGCCGGGTTGCCAGACGCAGACTGTCGACAAACTCCCCAAACGACTGCCAGAGTATTTCCGAGGGAGTGTCCTTGCAGATGCGCTCAAGTCCAACGCCCACTTTTTTGAGCGTATCGAGAAAGTGAGGTTCATCCTCTCCCTTCAGCAGGGCCAGCAGTACACCCTGATAGGCGGCACGAATTCGCTTGATCTTGGCGCGGCCATTAATGCGCTCAAACCGGTCGAGCGCGGCTTCATCAGCGACGAATTGCACGGGTCGAGGAGGTGCGACTTCATCGAGATGGAGTTGCTTGCGAATACGGTTCACCAGCGGCAGCACGCCACTTTCGGTGTCTGCCCCACCAGCCTGAATCTGTTCCAGACGGACCGGCAGTTCGAGTATCCCTTGCATCAACGCTTCAGACGGCAATCCGTCGTCTGGAAATTGTTTGTTCAGCAGCCCTTGGGCGAGCCGCTCCAGATGATCAGCGAGGAGAGCGACGCCTGGCAATTCGAGCATCACCAGCGTGCCGTGAACTTGGTGTAACGAAGTCAGACAAATTCGCATCCGCGTTTCGTCTCGACCGAACTCCGCAAACGCCTCCAACGCCTGCCGGGCGTCTTCAAGCGCCCCGAAGATTTCGCCCTTCACCCACTCAAGGGCAAACATTTCCCGGCCTTGACTCATTTTCTTGCCATTCCTGTTGCCGGAGCAGAACCGGATCATCGACCAATCACCAAACCCAACGCAGCACTCAATCCAGCACGGCGCTCAATCCACCGCTGCCCTCAAACCACCACTGCGCTCAGTCCACCGCTTCGCTACGGCAACTTGAATCCTTCGACGGACTCCTTCATCGCGTTTGCCATTGCCGCCAGGTTGCCGATGGACTTGGCAGTGTGGTCCGTGCTCTGCGCGGTCTTGACGGTGATGGCCTGTATCACACTCATCGTGTTGGATACGTGGCCAGCGCTCGCTGCCTGTTTCCTCGCTGCATTCGATATGTTCTGGATCAGATCTGCAAGCGTATGCGAGACGTTTTCGATCTCCTCAAGCGCTACCCCTGCATCCTGCGCTCGTTTTGCGCCGCCAACGACTTCTGCCGTGGTCTGCTCCATTGAGGTGACGGCTTCGTGTGTATCCGTCTGAATCGCTTTGACGAGCGCAGCAATCTGTTTGGTCGCAGCACTCGACCGCTCTGCCAATCGCTGTACCTCATCAGCTACCACGGCAAATCCACGACCCGCGTCTCCGGCCATCGAAGCTTGAATGGCCGCATTCAATGACAAGATATTGGTCTGATCGGCAATGTCATTGATCAGAGAGACGATGTCACCAATCTCCTGACTGCTCTCGCCCAGCCGTTTTATACGCTTGGCCGTTTCCTGAATCTGACCACGGATGCTGTTCATCCCGTTGATCGTATCGTGCACCACCTGTGACCCATTGCCTGCGATACCCACGGCACGCTCGGCAACTGCAGCGGACTCAACCGCATTGGCCGAAACCTGATCGATTGAAGCCGCCATCTCGTTGATCGCCTGCGAGGCAGCTGAGATTTCACGCGCCTGGTTCTCTGCAGCTTGAGCCAAGCCACTGGCGGTGGCCTGGGTCGACGTCGCCGCACCGACCACCTGACCGGAAAGATCATTGATCTTTGTCACCAGTTCACGCATCTGATCAATCGCGAAGTTGATCGAGTCGGCAATGGCACCGGTGAAGTTCTCTGTTACCGAAGCGCGAACGGTCAGATCCCCTTCTGCAAGATCTGCAAGTTCATCCAGCAGCTGCAGGATCGCTGATTGATTCCGTTCGTTTTGAGCCGCTTGCTCGCTGAGCTGCACTCTGACTTCACGTAACATCTGCCAGCCGGTTGCTCCGAGCAGGCCGAGGCTGAGTAACGCGACCAACAAAGGGTGATTTTCCAGGAGCTGCGCATCGTCGGTAACAGTGGTCCAGACGAGGCCCACACACAAGGACACAAACACACACAACAAGATCAGCGTGGTTGGCGAAATTCTTCGATTATTCATAGTCAATCCCTTTGCTACAGCTCCATTGCAGAACGCCGTTCCCGGCGTTCGGTGACTTCATCAACAAACAAGGCAACCTTGAGAAATTTCTCTTCACCAAGCAATCCGCTCAACCGGGCTTCGTGGAAAACACGCCCCCCCTGCCGATAAATACCACGAACAATGGGAGCGAAAGCCGGCGGCACTTCCTCTCCAGGTGGTTCAAAACTGCTGAGCGAAAAGTGCGAAATGCCAAGCGAAGCTTCAACCATCAAACCTGCGACCAGCGGGCCTGCTTCGACCACCAACACCCGTGCCAAAGCCTGCGGTAAAGTCTGCTCGATGCCGAGGTACGAATGCAGATCGATGATCGGAATGAGACGCCCGCGAATATTGGCGATACCCAACATCCAGTCCCTGACCCCTGGCACCGGGGTGTACTTAGGCACCTTGAGTACTTCGAGTACCTCGCCCATCGACGACACCAGTCGAACGCCGCCCAGCTGATAGCCGATACCTTGCCACCTGGGTTCATTCTTCTCGCCGAACGGAACCGCCACGCTGTTCGCTCGTGCGGCCACCTGGAGTTCTCGTAGAACTTTGAAGGCGGCTGTCTTCACGACAACGCCCCGCTGCAACGATCCAGCACCCCGTTGATACAGGTCATCAGCTGTTCATCGCTGACCGGTTTTACGAGATAGGCGCAGGCTCCCTGACGCTCTCCCCAAACCCGATCTGCCTCCTGCTTCTTGGAGCTGATCATGATCACGGGAATGTGTTGAGTGGCTGCGCCGCGCGTTATTTGCCGGGTCGCTTGGAAGCCATTGATGCCGGGCAACACCACATCCATGAGAATCGCGTCCGGCACCTCGTCTCGGGCCATTGCCAGACCAGCATCACCAGACGCTGCAGTCAGTACCTGGTGGCCGTGCTTGACCAGCAGATTTACCAATTGATGCGTCTCAATCGGCGAATCTTCAACGACTAGAATACGTGCCATTATTGGGTGTCTACCATGACTTCGAACAACTCACGCGCCAACGACCAGCGAACGAATCGTTCCTATCAGCTCTTCGCGACTGAAAGGCTTGGTAATGTACTGGTCCGACCCCACGATGCGTCCCTTGGCACGGTCAAACAGACCATCCTTCGATGACAACATCACCACGGGTGTCGATTTGTAGAGACTGTGATTCTTGATCAAGGCACACGTCTGATAGCCATCCAGCCGCGGCATCATGATGTCCATGAAGATGATGGCTGGATTGCTTTCCGCGATCTTGGCCAGCGCATCGAATCCATCTTCGGCCGTGATGACGTCGCAGCCTTCTTTGGTCAACAGATTTTCGGCACTTCGGCGGATAGTCTTGCTGTCATCAATGACCAATACACGCACGCCTCGGAGTTCCTCTTCCATCGATCTTGTCCAGGTGATGTCGCAACGAAATGGTCGTCGCACCAGCGAACCAGATATGTATCAGCTATAGGCAGGGGGGGCCAGAGAGGTGGTCCCGGGAGGAGAAGTCGTTCTCATTTCAGTTGCCGGTTGGCACACATGCCGCTACTTTAACCCCCCGCTCGCTGAATCGGTCTTTACATGGCTCACTTCGCATTCGTCATGGATCCGCTCGAAACCTTGAGCCTGAAAAAGGACTCAACTCTGGCAATGATTCGGGCCGCTCAACTGCGTGGTCATCGTGTCAGTTATTTGACCCTCGCCGATCTCCTCTATTCCGACAATCGCGCACAAGGTTTTGCTCGCGAGTTACGCCTGCGCGACGACTTCGCGCAGACGCTGGATTACAAGCAGGCCGGCAGTGACTGGTATGTGCTCGGCGCACCAAAGCTGTGTGACCTTGCCTCCTTCGACATCGTCATGATGCGCAAGGATCCACCTTTCAACATGGAGTACGTTTACGCCACGTATTTTCTTGAGCGCGCGGCGGAGGGCGGCGCGATGGTGGTTAACAACCCACGCAGCCTTCGCGACTGCAACGAAAAATTCTTTGCCACTGCGTTCCCGGATTGTTGCCCGCCGCTGATCATCTCCCGTTCCATGGAGGTGCTGAAAAGTTTCCATGCACAGCACGGGGACGTTGTACTCAAGAAACTCGATGGCATGGGTGGCATGAACATCTTTCGAGTCACTCGGGAAGATCCCAACCTCAATGTCATTCTCGAGACGATGACCGGTCGAGAGGTCGAACTGGTCATGGCCCAACGCTATCTGCCGCAGATCAGTGACGGTGATAAACGAATCCTCATGATCGATGGTGAGCCCGTTCCCTACGCGTTGGCACGCATTCCCAAAAGCGGTGAATCAAGGGGAAATCTGGCCGCCGGTGGCACCGGGGAAGGTCGACCACTCACTGTGCGGGATCGTGAAATCGCCAGTATCGTCGGGCCGGAGTTGGTCCGTCGGGGACTGCTCTTTGTCGGTATTGACGTGATCGGTGATTATCTGACCGAGGTCAACGTCACCTGCCCGACGTGTATTCGTGAACTGGACGCGCAATTCGGCCTCGATATCGCGGGTACACTGATCGAGAAGTTGACTCTCACGGCGAGCTGAAACTGCATTGTGAGCGAAGCACCTATCCTCTCTATCCAGCCACGGGATCGCCTGGGATTCACCCTCTTTCTGGCTGCAAGCCTGCATGTTGCAATCATCCTCGGTGTCGGGTTTTCTTCAGATCTGAACCTTGATCGCACCCCGAGTATCGAGGTGACTCTGGCCCTTTATAATGACGAGAAGGCACCTGACAACGCCGACTATATTGCCGCCACCAATCAGACTGGCAGCGGCGACGCGAGCGAGAAGAGTGAGCCTACGACAAGAGAGCGAACACCTTTTCATGATGAGAAAGTTTCGCCCATCGCACAGCTGCCAGAGCCAGTGCCCAGTGCTACGCAAGCCCGCCAGATCGACGTCATTGGGACAACGGGCGAAAACGATTTCCAGGTAGGTACGGAGGTTGAGCTGCGCGACAAGGCAGAAGAGCCACACCTTGAGGAGCAGAACTACGAGTCGCTGCTGCACGAAATTGCCAGTCTCGAGGCGAGAATTTCAGAAGAGGAAGAAGCATCGGCCAACGCACCTCGCATTCGTCGACTCACCAGCGTTTCCGCCAAGAGCATGGCCGAGGCGGCTTACCTCAACACCTGGCGGGAAAAAGTGGAGCGAATCGGCAACGCGAATTTTCCGGACGCTGGCCTGTTTGGCGATCTTCGACTGCTTGTTGTGCTGCGAGAAGACGGCACCCTGGCGGACATCAGAGTCATTGCATCCTCCGGTTACCAGCCCCTTGATGCAGCAGCTGAACGAATCGTCCGACTTGCCGCCCCGTTCCAGCCTTTCCCGGTGGAGATGCGCAAAAAGTATGATCAGCTGGAAATCATTCGCACGTGGAAATTCTCGCGCTACGGAACGGCGCTCAGCCAGTGATACCGAACCTCTCCCACAGTTTCCTGGTCGCCATGCCATCTCTGGTGGGTAGCCACTTCGGTGACACGGTCATTTACCTGTGCCAACACGACGCCAAAGGTGCCATGGGTTTTGTCATCAACCGCATGGCCCGCATGAATGCACGTCGACTCGCCCGAACCCAAGGCATTCCCGCGTTGCCCGAAGTACTGGATGTCCCGGTGTTTGATGGCGGACCTGTCGCACCGGAGCAAGGGTTTGTGCTGCATACTGATGATCGACAATTCGAATCTTCACTGCCGACAGCGAACGGCATTGTTCTATCGTCCAGCGGGGATGCTCTTCGCGCGGCGCTCAGTTCCGACAAGCCAGCGCACGTGGCCATTTTTCTGGGCTATGCGGGCTGGGGCGCTGGTCAATTGGAAGGGGAACTCGAAGAAAACGCATGGTTGACAGCCCCTGCAAGCAGAGAGGTTCTGTTTGATCTGCCATGTGAACTACGAAGGCAACGGGTTGCAAAGATGCTCGGAATCGATCTGCGTATGCTGGCCATCAGAACGGGTCATGCCTGACTCTCCCGAAGTCATCCGTGTTCTGGCGTTCGACTTCGGGTTAAAAAACATCGGCGTCGCCATGGGGCAATCCATCACTGCCACTGCTTCGCCCCTGACTTCTCTGACGGCCCGAAATGGCAAGACAGACTGGTCAATAATTGCCGGGTTGATTGCAGAATGGCGCGTGAATCAACTCATCGTTGGTCTGCCCCTGAATATGGATGACACTGAAAGCAACATGTCGGCAGCTGCTCGACGATTCGGAATCGAGCTCGGTAAGCGGTTTGCCATCGACGTTCAAATGGTCGATGAACGATTGACAAGTCGGGCAACAGCCGAGTACACCAAGGGTAATCACGCGGCGAGCCACGGTTTGGCTGCAGTTCTGATCGCCGAGTCCTACCTGCGCGAGATCAACCAAAAATAACTTCGGTTGGTCTATCGACGATAATTTATCTGGGTCGCAACCGGCTCAGCTTCAAGACGCAAGCCTTCGACCGCCGCGAGCGGATTCGGACTGGCATCCGCGCCCAGCTTGATCATGAGGCGCAGATCATTTGGTGAGTCGGCATGCAACAGCGCCGCCTCATAGGTAATTTCTCCCTGGGAATACAGCTCATACAGTGCATGGTCGAAGGTCTGCATACCCTGCTCGCGCGACTTGGTCATCAACGCCTTGATCAGATGTACTTCTGCCTTGCGTATGTGATCCGCAGCCAAAGGCGTGTTGATGAGAACTTCAATCGCAGCGCGGCGACTTTGTCCGTCTACCGTTGGAATAAGCTGCTGTGCAACCATCGCTCTGAGGTTCAGAGACAGATCCATCCACACTTGCGAATGCCGATCGCTGGGGAAAAAGTGAATGATCCGATCCAGCGCCTGGTTCGCGTTGTTAGCATGTAGCGTACACAGACAGAGGTGACCGGTCTCCGCGAAAGTAAGCGCGTACTCCATGGTCTCCCGCGAGCGCACCTCACCAATCATGATCACATCAGGGGCCTGGCGCAGAACGTTCTTCAAAGCGATCTCGAAAGAGTCGGTATCCACACCGACCTCGCGTTGTGTAACCACACAACCCTTGTGCTGGTGAATGAACTCAATCGGGTCTTCGATACTGACAATGTGACCTGTGGAGTTTTCGTTCCGATGGCCAATCATCGCCGCCAGCGACGTTGACTTGCCGGTGCCGGTCGCGCCGACAAAAATGATCAGTCCACGTTTGGTCATGGCGAGATCCTTGATGATCGGCGGCAGACCCAGATCATCCACCTTTGGAATGTTCACTTCGATGCGTCGCAGCACCATGCCAACGAGGTTGCGCTGGTAGAAGGCACTGACGCGAAATCGGCCTACGCCCGAGGTGTTGATGGCGAAGTTGCACTCATGCGTTGCTTGAAACATCTCCTGCTGATCACGGTTCATAACGCCGTAAACCAGATCTCGCGCTTGCTCCGGTGCTAGGGCGTTTCTCCCAACCGCATGCAAAACGCCATTGACCTTGATCATTGGCGGCTTGCCCGCCGTGATAAAGAGGTCCGAGGCGCCTTTCTCTACAACCAGCTTCAGCAGTTTGTCGAATTCCACTAGAACAACTCCGGGTTCTTGGCTTTCTCGCGAGCGATCTCGCGGGTGATCACCCGCTTTGCCACGAGTTCCTGAAGACATTGATCAAGGGTTTGCATACCTGCTGCATGGCCGGTTTGAATGGTCGAATACATCTGTGCAACCTTGTTTTCTCGAATCAGGTTCCTGATTGCAGGTACGCCGATCATGATCTCATGTGCGGCTACGCGACCGCCGGTGGCTCGTTTCAGCAACGTCTGTGAGACAACCGCCTGCAACGATTCCGAAAGCTGGGAGCGCACCATATCTTTCTCGGCAGCGGGAAATACGTCGATGATACGGTCGACTGTTTTTGCGGCCGACGTTGTATGCAACGTGCCAAAGACGAGGTGACCCGTCTCTGCTGCGGTGAGTGCCAGGCGAATCGTTTCCAGGTCACGCATTTCACCAACAAGGATGATGTCCGGGTCCTCCCGCAATGCCGAGCGAAGCGCTTCGTTGAAGCCGTGAGTGTCCCGATGGACTTCGCGCTGGTTCACCAGACACTTCTTGCTCTCGTGTACGAACTCGATCGGGTCTTCGATGGTGAGGATGTGGTCGTAGCGACTGTCGTTGACGAAGTCGACCATGGCGGCGAGTGTCGTGCTCTTGCCTGAGCCGGTTGGACCGGTGACCAGCACAAGCCCACGGGGCACCATCGATACGTCCTTGAAAACCTGGCCCATGCCAAGGTCTTCCATGCTGAGCACTTTCGACGGGATCGTCCGGAACACCGCTCCTGCGCCTCGATTCTGATTAAAGGCATTCACACGAAATCGGGCGACACCCGGCACCTCGAAGGAGAAGTCGGTTTCCAGAAATTCTTCGAAATCTTTCCGCTGCTTGTCGTTCATGATCTCGTAGATGAGGCCATGCACTTCGCGGTGCTCAAGAGGCGGCAGGTTGATCCGACGCACGTCGCCATCGACTCGAATCATCGGTGGCAGGCCCGCGGACAAATGCAGGTCCGAAGCACCTTGTTTGGCGCTGAACGCGAGTAATTCCGTTATATCCATGCGCTGTCCCTGTCTGTGGCCGGAAGCTTGGCCCGTCTGAAATGAGGTATTTGCCGATCCCGCTGGACAGGCGATCCATGCTGAGGTACGCAGGTATAGTATTATTTCAGCCCGACCAGCACCATGACGCACCCGACGCCCTCCAGGCCGAGAGCGTCAGATTTGCGAAGCAGTACACACCACAATCATGTCGTCAGCCACCCCGTCGCTCCAATCCTGCGTAACAGCCGTCAACTACCGAGTTCGTGCGGCGGCCATCGCCGCCAGTCGAGCACCGGATTCTGTCAGGTTGGTTGCTGTCAGCAAAACTCAAACAGTGCAAGCCATCGCCTCGGCCCATGCCTGCGGGGTGTCAGATTTTGGTGAGAACTACCTGCAGGAAGCGCTCTCGAAAATTAGTGAATTGGCGGAACTACCGCTCACGTGGCACTTCATCGGTCGTCTACAGGCAAACAAGACCCGGGAGGTCGCCCGTCACTTCCAATGGGTCCATACCGTTGATCGCCCATCGATCGCCCGACGTCTGAATGATCAAACTCCTGCGGCATGTCTGCTACAGATCTGCATTCAGCTCAATGTCGACGGAGATCCGGACAAGGGTGGGCTCGCGGTCGAGGACCAGAAGGCCATTGAGGAGCTGGTGCACCTGACTCACGCTTGCGAACGGCTACGGCTGCGCGGACTCATGACGATTCTCGATGAAACAACACGCCCAGCGGTCGGTTATGCCCGACTAGCGGAGGCTTTTGATCGGTTGCGACCTATCGCTGGCGAACATTGGGACACACTGTCCATGGGGATGAGCACAGACTTTGAAGCGGCCATTACGGCAGGGGCGACTCATGTGAGAATTGGCCAGGCCGTGTTCGGTCGGCGTTTACCGAAAACTGGAGATCGATCCTGAACAACGATAGCGCATTGCACGGCAAGATCGTCACCTGCATCGGTGCTGGCAACATGGCCTTCAGCCTATTAAACGGTTTGCTGGGAGCAGGCCATCCAAGCGAAGGGCTTCGCGCCGCAGATGTTTTGCCAGCACAGCTTGAGCGGTTTGCGCCACTCAAAATCGCCACCTACTCAAACAACGCGCTGGCGATCGATCACGCCGACATCATCGTACTGGCGGTAAAGCCCCAGGTTTTGCAAAAGGTACTCGCTGCACTGCCTCTGGCAAGACATCAACTCCTGATATCCATCGCGGCCGGAATCCCGATCCGTACCCTCGAATTCAACTCTCCACCACAACAATCCGTTGTGCGCTGCATGCCCAATACACCGGCGCTGGTCGGAGCGGGCATTTCAGCGCTCTACCCCAATGCGGCCGCTTCCGTCGATCATCGCGCACAAGCCGAGGCGCTATTGCAGAGCGTCGGCAAGGTGATCTGGGCAGAAGAGGAAGGCCAGCTTGATGCTGTGACCGCGGTGTCCGGAAGCGGGCCTGCTTATTTTTTCTATCTGATGGAAACAATGGTGCGTGCCGGTGTCGAGCTTGGGTTGAGCCGCGACGCTGCCACGCGCCTGACTGTTGAGACGGCATACGGTGCTGCATTGCTTGCGCGTGAATCTGCACAGGATCCAGCGACTCTGCGTGCCAATGTCACGTCGCCTGGGGGCACGACCGAGCGGGCTCTTTCGATCATGAATGACGCTGGAGTCGCGGATGCTATAGTGCGCGCTCTGCACGGGGCCGCTCGACGGTCCGCTGAACTCGCGAAGGAATTCTGACCCCGATGGCCAATGCACTCCGATACCTGATCGAAGTAGTTGTCAGTCTTGCTACGTTTCTTTTTATCGCAAGGTTTCTGATCCAGGCTTGCCGGGTGGATTTCTATAATCCGATCTCTCAGGGCCTTGTCAGACTGACCGATCCAATATTGAAGCCAGCTCGCCTCGTCATACCCAGCTACCGCAATCTGGATGTCGCAGCTTTCCTGGCCGCGGTCCTCGTTCAGTTCCTCGGGCTCCTGTTGACAAGCGGCCAAGGCCTGGCCGGAATTGGCTTACTCTTTGGCTTCGCCAGTTTGCAGATCCTCCTCCTCATTCTGAAGATCCTCCGCTGGAGCATCATCATCATCGCCATCGTCAGCTTCATCGCACCCGGCAACCCGCATCCTGCACTGCGTTTGCTCGATCAGCTCGTTGAGCCGGTCCTTGCGCCAGCAAGACGATTACTGCCGCCGATGGGCGGGCTGGATCTATCCCCCATCATCGTGATCGTGATCATTGCCATGCTGGAGATGATCCTGCCGGATCTGTACGGTCGGTTTGTAGGGTTGTTTGGTTGAAGGACAGGGCCTTCGAAGGCGGCGAACTTGGCGTCGTCACGCCACAGGCATTTCGCTACGGATCGTCGTTTCCTCTGCGCAGCGGTGCAAATCTGCCTGGTTTTGAGCTGGTTTACGAAACCTACGGTGAGCTGAATTCCCAGCGGTCAAACGCTATACTCATCTGTCATGCACTGTCTGGCCATCACCACGCTGCTGGTCTACACACTAGGCAGGATGACAAGCCAGGCTGGTGGAACAATTGTATTGGTCCTGGCAAAGCCATCGATACGAATCGGTTTTTGGTGGTCGCCCTCAACAACCTTGGCGGCTGCCACGGCAGCACCGGGCCGTGTTCGGTAAGGCCAGACGGCACGGGTTGGGGGCCGGATTTCCCAACCGTTGCTGTCGAAGACTGGGTGCGCAGCCAGGCGCTGTTGGCAGATCACCTCGGCATCAAAACTTTTGCCGCTGTCATCGGAGGCAGCCTGGGTGGTATGCAGGCGATGCAATGGAGCATCGACTTCCCTGACCGCGTGCGTGCAGCAATCCTCATCGCCAGTGCAGCCAAGCTGACCGCCCAGAACATCGCATTCAATGAAATTGCACGCCATGCGATTACCAGTGATCCCCACTTCGCTGCGGGTCGATACCGCGCGATCGGAGAGAACCCGGATGTCGGTCTGGCGCTTGCGCGCATGATAGGTCACGTGACTTATCTATCGGCATCCGGCATGGGCCAACGTTTCGGTCGTCAATTGAAATCTGGCGACCTCGCACTTGGACAAGACGTAGAGTTCCAGGTGCAGAGTTATCTACGCTATCAGGGACAAACGTTTTCCCGACAATTTGATGCGAACACCTACATTCTGATGACACGGGCCCTGGATCTATTCGATCCAGCGGGTGCCTACGGCGATGATTTGGTTGACGCGCTGTCTCGAGCCAAGGCCAGGTTTCTGGTGATTTCGTTCAGTAGCGACTGGCGATTTTCTGCCGAGCGATCCGGGGAAATCGTCCATGCGTTGGTACGTGCCAAGAAAAACGTCGTCAGTTCGGTCATCGAGTCCGAGCATGGTCACGATTCATTCCTCCTGCCCTTGCCCCGCTACCTGGCTGTACTTGGTACGTATCTCAGGCAGCTGCACGAAACTCTGGATCAACATGCGACCTGACCTTTCCATTATCGCGGAGTTGATCAATCCTTCGGCCAGGGTTCTGGATCTGGGCTGCGGAGAAGGTGATCTCCTCTCATATTTGCAGGAATACAAAGGGGTCAATGGCTACGGGCTGGATGTTGACCCCACCAACATAACAACTTGCATCGCCAAAGGTGTCAACGTCATCGAACACGACCTGGATGCTGGGTTGCAGGATTTTGCCGACGATGCCTTTGATATGGTCGTCATGACGGAAACCTTGCAATCGGTTCGTTATCCGGATGCCTTGCTCAAGGAAATGCTGCGCATTGGCAAGGAATGTATCGTGACGTTTCCCAATTTCGCGCACTGGCGGTGCCGACTACATCTGGGGCTGTTCGGACAGATGCCAGTCGTACAACATCTTCCAAATAGTTGGTTTGATACACCGAATATTCGACTTTGCACCTTTGATGATTTTGAACGGCTGTGCCGTGAACATCGATACCGAATCATCCAGCGCTTCGTGGTTGGACCGGACTATCACCAACAATTTCTCGCCAACCAGATGCCAAATCTGTTCGGTACCATCGCTTTTTATCGACTGGGGCGCAGCTCGTGACTAGGCGAAGCTCTTGAAAAAGTGGTGCGTGCTTATCGTTTTGCTACTGACCACTACGCCGGTTCGTGCTGAGCAAAAAGTCGTGTTCGAGAACATGGAAATTCACTACATAGTTCTGCCGACAACCAGTCTGAAGGCCGAAATCGCCGAACAGTATCAACTGGAAAGAGCGCCGCGCAGGGGCTTCGTTAACGTCTCGATTCTCTCAGCGCAAGCTCCGTTCGAAGCCTTGTCAGCCGTGGTTGAAGTCGAAGTAAAAAACCTGCTTGGGCAGTCCAACCGCCCGATCATGCGTGAGATCAACGAACCGCCTGCAAGATACTATCTTGGAGTATTCGACTATTCCGATGAGGAAACCATGCGTCTGGCGATCAGCGTCACCTTGCCGGATGGGCGATCTCATCACTTCGAACACAGCCAGAAGATGTACAACGAAGAATGAAGCGACGTGTCGTACTGGCAACGAGCAACGAGGGTAAGGTCCGAGAGATGCAAGCCCTGTTCGCATCTCTCGGTTGGGATTTGGTCAGTCAGTCTTCTCTGAATATTCCGTCTGCGCCTGAGATCAGCGCGACCTTTATTGAAAATGCCCTGGGCAAAGCCCGTTATGTGTCAGAGGTTTCCGGGCTGCCAGCTCTCGCCGATGATTCCGGATTGGTCGTCGACTCGCTGGGCGGTGCGCCAGGAATTTATTCCGCGCGATACGCAGGCCTGGTGGCGACCGATCAGGAAAACAACAAGAAATTGCTGGCCGAGCTGCAAGGCACCAATGACCGCCGAGCCCACTTTTACTGCGCCCTGGTTTTCCTCCAACACGCAGCCCACCCGGCTCCGGCACTGTCCACTGGACGTTGGTCTGGCCGGATTGGTGAGTCCCCGGCCGGCGATCAGGGCTTCGGTTATGACCCGCTGTTCATCCCCGATGGGGGGGTGCTGACTGCGGCGGAATTGCCTGCGCAGATCAAGAACGACAGGAGTCACCGTGGGCTCGCGGCACGCGCGTTGTTAACGATGCTTGAGTCGTGATCACCCCACCCCTTGGGGTCTACGTTCACTTTCCATGGTGCGTCAAAAAATGTCCCTATTGCGACTTCAATTCGCACCCGTTGAAAGGCGGGCTACCGACAACTGAGTATCTGCATGCGCTGCACATCGACCTGGATCAGTGGTCTGTAACGCTTGAAGAGCGTCCGATCCATTCAGTTTTTTTTGGCGGCGGTACACCGAGCCTGTTTCCACCCCATGTGTTCGATGACTTGTTACGTTTGTTGGGCTCGCCAACCGTAGAAGTAACGATGGAAGTTAATCCAGGTACTGCCGAATTTCACGCCTTTCCCCTCTACCGCAAGGCCGGTATCAACAGGTTGTCGTTCGGCGCGCAGTCATTCAACGACGAGAAGCTGGCCTCATTGGGTCGCATCCACTGCGCCGACGAAACGCGCGGCGCGTTTGCGCTCGCAAGACAGGCAGGATTTGACAACATAAATCTGGACATCATGTATGGCTTGCCAAACCAGTCGGTCAGCGACGCCCTTGCCGACCTCGAAGCCGCACTCGCCCTTCAACCCGAACATCTGAGTTGGTATGAACTCACCCTCGAGCCCAAGACAGAATTCCATCGTCGACCGCCGCCCCTGCCGCGCGAAGAAACCATGCTCGATATCGAGGAAAGAGGGTCGGCTATGTTGCGTCGTGCGGGATTCGAGCGCTACGAAGTATCGGCATGGTCTCGTGCAGGTTTTGTTTGCCAGCACAATCTCAACTACTGGCAGTACGGCGACTATCTCGGGATTGGCGCTGGAGCGCACGGTAAGCTGACAAATCAAGACGGGATCATTCGAACTCGAAAAGCCGCCCAACCACGTCTCTATCTGGAACAGCCGCAGCACGTTGAATGGATTGATGTGGAGCTTGCCGTGCGCACTGGCGAGTTTCTACTAAACGTCTTGCGACTCCCCGACGGCCAGCCGTGGCGGGCCTTTGAAGACACAACGGGATTAGCCTCAGCCGAATATCTGCAGCCGATCTGGCAGCATTGGGTTCAGAAGGGAATGTTGCGCGCAGACCGTATCGCCACCACCCCTCTCGGCTATCGTTACATCGACACGATACTGCAGTCGTTCATCTGACAAGGCGTTGCAAACATATCGTCTGGTCCGCAGGTCAGACACGTGTATAGACAAGCTCAGTGATGGCATGCCCGAGTCGTAGTCCGCGCCGTTCAAATTTCGTTTCTGGCCGAGACGACGTTTCCGTTTTCGAGCCTTCGCGGGGGACCAGGTCCGGGGCTTGGTCGAAGACATCCAGGGCCCATTGCGCATAAGGCACCCAATCCGTAACAAACCACACCAGCCCACCCACCTTCAGGCGCTCCGCCATCGATGCGACAAACAAGGGCTGTATCAGGCGTCGTTTGAGGTGGCGTTTCTTGGGCCACGGATCGGGAAAAAAGACGCGGAACTCATCCACGCTTGCAGCCGGTAGTCGTTCGGCAACGAATTCCTCTGCTCGACCTTGGGCCACTCGCACATTGGTAATGCCATCTGCGCTCAATCGATTGGCCAAAGCGCCTATACCCGGGCTATAGACGTCGATGCCAAGCAAGTTCCAGTCGGGTAAGTCGGACGCCCAGTTACACAGCGCATCCCCCATGCCGAAGCCAATCTCGACGCCGAGTGGCGCATCTCTACCGAACCAGCCGCTTGTTGAGTTCTCATCGGCAGCCACTACATAAGCGGGCAAGACATCTTCTAGTCCGCGCCGTTGGGCGTTAGTCAGCCGACCACGCGGATGTGTCAATCTCGCAGCGCTCCGACAATCAGCGTCAACCAGCCAAGAATCAAGGCGACACCGCCGACCGGCGTCACCGGTCCCAACCACCGTGGCCCGCCCAGCACCAGCATGAAAATGCTGCCACTGAACAAGATAACGCCAATCATCCAGGCGACGGCTGACCACTCAAGCCAGGGAGAAGCCGTCAATCGAATCCCGAATCCGATTGCCAACAAAGCAACCGCATGGATCAACAGATATTGCACAGCCGTTTGCCAACTCGAAAGCTGATCAGAGCTGAGCCCGCGTGCGCTCAAGCCATGTGCACCAAAGGCTCCGAGTACGACCCCGGCTAATCCGAACAATGCGGCAACGGCGGTGACATTGGCTGCTGATTGCATCTCAGGCGGCGATGGAGAGCTTCAATTTTTTCATGGCACTTTGTTCGATCTGACGGATTCGTTCAGCCGACACCCCATAGTGGGCAGCCAGCTCATGTAACGTTGCCTTGTCATCGGCAAGCCAGCGTCGTGTCACGATGTCCCGTGCGCGGCCATCCAACTGGTCGAGCGCCGTTGAAAGTCGCTCAAGGGATGTGTCTTGGCTGTTTTCAGCGAGCGCGAGTTCAGCAGGATCTGCGTTGGCTGCTCGAAGATAGTGGGCCGGCGCAAAAGCCGCTTCATCATCATCGTCATCATCGGCTTCGAATGAAATGTCCGCGCCTGCAAGCCGTCCCTCCATGCGAGTGACTTCGGCTTCCGGAACGCCTAACTCGCGAGCGACTGCTCGAGTTTCCTCGCCGGACAGCCAGCCCAACCGTTTTTTGCTTCCGCGCAGATTGAAAAACAGCTTTCGTTGCGCTTTGGTCGTGGCGATCTTCACAATCCGCCAGTTCCGCAGGATGAATTCGTGAATCTCGGCCTTTATCCAATGCACGGCGAACGACACTAGCCGGACACCCATTGCTGGATCGAATCGCTTTACCGCTTTCATCAACCCGACATTGCCTTCCTGGATCAGGTCAGCGTGGGATAGCCCATATCCCTGGTAGCCCCTTGCAATGTGCGCCACGAAACGAAGGTGAGAAATAACCAGCTGGCGAGCTGCGTCAACATCACCATCGTTAGCGAAACGAAGCGCCAGCGCCTGCTCTTCGGCGGCACTCAGCAGCGGGAATGTGGCTACGGTATGCAGATACGCTTCAATATCCTTGCCAGGACTTAAGTTAGCGAGAGCAACCATACTTGCGGCCATGTGATACCTCCGGTAACACTATTTGCAGAAATACTAGCACTCTCGATCCTCGAGTGCTAAGCGAAAAACTACCAATTCAGCTACGGAGTTCCCGAATTCAGTGAATTTCGAGCTCGAAGACTCTTTGACCGGCCGACAGGACGGCTCCGCACACGCCAAGGAGCGTGCCAACGAACAAGACCACCAATAGGAAAGCAGGATCAAAACCAATCAGCTGCAGATCCGAGCCATAGCTGCTGAACAAGGAAACGAGCGGCGTCTCAATAACCAGCAGTGTCGTTGAGATGAGCATCAGCGCCACTAATGCACCTCCCACCCCATAGATCGCGCCGAAGTACAGGAAGGGTCGTCGAATCTGGGCGTTCGTTGCACCAACCAGTTTCTGAACCCGCAGCTCTTCCAGTCTGGCTTCTATGGCCAGCCGAACTGAGCTGGCCGTCACCAGCACTGCGCCAACTCCGAACAGGATAGCGAGGACCAGCGACAGTCGGCTAACCACAGAGGAAATGTCCCTGACCCGAGCAAGCCAGGTTTTTTCAACAACAACTTCGTGAATGTCGGATTCGTCTGTTATCGACGCCGCGATACGATCAAGATCCGCCGGCGAAGCGTCCGCGTCCAGCGTCACCCGGATCGAGGCAGGGAGTGGGTTGCCAGACAGCATGTCGAGAGCGTCGCCGAGTCCCGTGTGTGTCTGAAATTCTTCAAGCGCCCGCTCCGGTAAAGTTGTCACAACCATTGCGACACCCGATTCGGATCGAAGCCGCGTAGCCAGGCTCTCGACCACTTCTGATCGCACTTCAAGGTTCATGTACACCGATAGGCCAGGCCGACCATCCCAGGCCGCGCTCATGTCTACCAGGTTTTTTTCCAGGAGATAGAGCCCGGCCGGCAGCGCGAGAGCAATCCCAACAAGAAGCCACACCAGCAAGCTGGCACTGAAACGCTCACTAACGTAATGCAACGCCTCGCGAAGCACTCGTAAATGATCCCTCGCCCAACTGCGAGGCCCGCTCTCCTGAGCCGCTGGAAATGGGTCTTCATTGCCCCTAGCCATCGTTCCTCTAGCCACCTACCACCTCCTGAGCCAGGGAGTCTTTCGCTGGCGATCCTGGCGACATAGGTATCGTCACCTCTGCAACCTGCCCCGGGCCGCTGTCAGCAACCACCCGTCCTGCTGCAAGTTCGATGATTCGCCGCCCACTGCTCTGAATAAGCTCTCGGTCGTGACTGGCGACGATCACTGTGGTTCCGATCTGATTGAACTGCTCGAACAGCGACATAATGTCTCGCGAAAGATCCGGATCAAGATTCCCGGTTGGCTCATCCGCCAAGAGGATATTTGGTCGATTGACGACGGCACGAGCAATTCCCACTCGTTGCTGCTCTCCGGTGGACAGATGCAAAGGCAGCAATCGCTCCTTCGCAAGCAATCCAACCCTGGTCAATGCGGCACGTACTCGTCGACCAATGTCCTTTTCAGGCATCCCGATGACACGAAGCGGTGTGGCGACATTGTCGAACACGGATCGACCCGCCAGCAGATGATGTTCCTGAAAGACGGCACCGATATGGCGTCTGTAATACGGCAGTCGAGAGCCCTTCAGCTGCGTAACGTTCACGCCATTGACGAGTATCTGTCCTCGAGTTGCATCTTCCATTCGCAACAGTAGCCGGAGGAACGTGCTCTTGCCCGCTCCCGAATGTCCCGTAAGAAAAGTCATGGAGCCCGCGGCGAACTCGACACTGACATCCCTCAGCGCTTCATAGCCGTTGGCATAACGCTTGGTGACGCCGTGAAATTCGATAAATCCCACTCGATTCAAATCCTGTTCACAGGTTTACTGGCCTCTCTGCCTTCCACTCTCACCTTCCACTCTTACCTTCCACTCTCACTCTCGCCCCCCTCCGCCCCCCCACTTGGACATATAGTGTGGACTGCTGACGTTCGACTTACCCAGTTTATTGAGATGCTGACGCATTTTCGACCGCCACCACCTCGGGGAGGCGGCTTGTCTTCACTGAAATCTCCGCTCGATCCAGCCTACGTCAGTCCAAAGGTAGTAATGCGTCGATAAACTTGTCAGCGTCGAAGGGTTCAAGATCATCGACGCCCTCACCAACACCGATAAAGTAGATGGGCTTGTGCGATTGGGCGGTCACCGCCAGCAACACACCAGCCTTGGCTGTGCCATCCAGCTTGGTCACCACCAAGCCGCTCACTCCAACGGCAGCATCGAATTCGCGAACCTGACTCAGGGCGTTCTGCCCGACGCCACCATCCAGCACGAGCAGCGTTTCATGAGGTGCTTCGGAGTTCTCTCGGCTTACCACGCGACGAATTTTGCGCAGTTCTTCCATCAGGTTGGTCTTGGCTTGCAGCCGGCCTGCCGTATCCGCGATCAGAACATCAACGCCCCGAGCGGTGGCAGCCTTCACCGCATCAAAAACCACCGACGCCGAGTCTGCACCCTGACTTTGCGCAATCACCGTCACACCATTTCGCTCGCCCCATGTCTGCAGTTGTTCCACTGCTGCAGCTCGGAAGGTGTCACCGGCAGCCAGCATCACGCTGTGTCCCTGCATCTGCAGTCTCTTGGCAAGTTTGCCGATGGTCGTTGTCTTGCCGGCCCCATTTACGCCAACCACAAAGATCACAAATGGTCGCGCCGGCTGAATGACAAAAGGTGTTTGGTAGGGTAAGAGCCTTTGCTTGAGCAGTTCGCGCAATGCCGAATGGAGTGCGCGCGTCTCGTTCAGCTCTTTGCGCTTGACCCGCGCAGTCAACTCGGCCATGACGTCCTGGACCGTCTCCATCCCAACATCTGTCATGATCAGAGAGGTCTCCAGATCCTCAAGAACGTTGGCATCAATCTCTTTTTCACCCAATAGTAAATTGCCGACGCCAGAAGCCAGTTGTTCGCGGGTTTTTGCGAGTCCGCTCTTCAGTCGCTTCCAGAAGCCACCCTCGCCTTTGGTCGTTTTTTCTTCCACTATCGCCCCCGCCTATTACCAATCTGCGGTTTTTGCAGCAATAGGCAATACAAAAACGTGTCTGCGGGCGAAAGGGGAGCACCGGGATACGGTGACCTCGGGACTTGGCACATGCTGGTGAGTATCTGAAGAACGAAGTTCGCATTATCAGCGGGATGTGGAAAGGTAGAAAGCTTCCCTTCCCTGAAAACTCTGAAGTGCGGCCAACTCTTGGCCGCACCCGCATCACGTTGTTCAATTGGTTGGCCGGTCACATCGATGGTGCCCGGTGTCTGGATCTGTTTGCGGGCAGCGGTTCGTTGGGCCTCGAGGCGCATTCTCGGGGCGCGGCTCACACCACTCTGATCGATGCCGATGGTCGGACCGTCAACGAACTCAAATCCGTAATCGCATTGTTCAAAGCTCACGGGGTTGTGGTTCAGAAATCGGACGCATTGCAATTCCTCCGCTCGATAAAAAATTCGGCTTGGGATCTGGTATTTCTCGACCCTCCTTATGCGAGTGATTTAATGGAAAGCGCCCTCTCGCTGCTGCCAAACCTGCTGTCCGAAACGGCATTGATTTATTGCGAAACCGCCGCCCCCTTTGAGCCTCCCCAAAAATACAGGGTGTACAAATACAGCCGCGTCGGCAGCAATCACCTGACCTTGCTGACCCCAGCGCCGATCCAGTAAATCACCTTCATTTCAAGTTCTGTTCGATGGCATGCCCTGATACCATCGCCAGCCCTGCGTTGCACGGACTGGGAGAGAAATGTGCGCACAGTTGTTTATCCGGGTTCCTTCAATCCGATCACCAACGGTCACACCGATCTGGTTCGTCGAGCGCTCAACCTGTTTGATCACGTCATCGTGGCGATCGGTACTTCTGCTCAGAAGAATCCAAAGGTGGATCTGGCCGATCGGGTATCACTGTGTGAAGAAGTGCTCAAAGAATACGGCGATCGGGTAACCGTCGACGGATTCAATACGCTGCTGGTGGACTACGTGCGTGGATGTGGTACCCGTTTCATCTTGCGCGGGCTCAGAAACATGATGGACTTCGACTACGAGTTCCAGATGGCTGAAATGAACCAGTCGCTGGATCGGGAGATCGAGTATGTCTTTCTGCCGACTTCCACGGAATGTAGCTTTATTTCAAGCTCATTAGTACGGGAAATCTCGGCGCTGGGCGGCGACGTTTCAAAATTTGTCCACCCGGCTGTCGTGCGAAGTCTGAACAGATCCTGAGCTCAGGATCTGTGTTTAACAAACGGCTTTCTGACTAGTCTTTGACATCGTTGCGACGGCCGGTGTTAGTGCATCCCAGGCAACGGACAAACGTCGCCCTGGCTGGCCCAACCACCAGTTGATTCGCTGCTTCACCGACATTGCCACCTACAGCACTAAACGGCAGGCTGACGACAAACGCCGTCGCGCCAACCGCCGTGATGAGCAATCCTGCAGGCCTGGCAATGATGAGATCTCCCACCATCGCGAGAGCTGTCGGCTTTTCCAGCTCCCCGGCCTGGGCGATCGGCGCACCGAGCAGTGAAAGGCCAAGCGTTATACAGACGGCACTTTGCAAGATTTTCGAAACGGATCTGGACGTCCTGGAATTGCATGCAGTCACTGTCATGCTGTTCTCCTGTCTGGAATGGGCTGCTAAAACTCTAACACGTCAATCGGCCGAAACCTCGCACCGGTTGGCATACCGGACAGTAGAAAGTGCCCCGCCCCCCTAGCACGATACCCACTATCGCCTCTCCACAGTTCTGGCACGCCTCACCTTTTCGATCATAGACTCGGAGGTGCTGGCGAAAATAACCAGGGCGCCCATCCGGGCTCACAAAATCACGTAATGTAGTCCCGCCCTGTGTGATTGCATCGCGCAGGACGCGCCGGACAGCGACTGTCAGATCCTCGAACTTGTGGAGCGGGACCCTGGCTACCTGCCGCGCAGGACGAATGCCCGCTAAAAATAGAGCCTCATTTGCGTAGATGTTGCCAACGCCAACGACCACGCTAGAGTCCATCAGGAAAGTCTTGATGGCGACCTTCCGCCGGAGCGCACGGGTCTTCAGGTAACTCGCGGAAAATTCATTACCCAACGGCTCGGGGCCGAGGTGATTGAGCAACCGGTGAGAGTCCACATCGCCCGATTGCCACAGAACCGAGCCAAAGCGACGCGGATCATTCAAACGAAGAAGGGTTTCTCCACCAAAATCCAATTCGACGTGATCGTGGGTCAGATAAGGCGCAGCTCTCGGGACACATCGAAAACTGCCGGACATGCCCAGGTGCACTAACAGTGCACCACTCTGGAACTCCAACAGAATGTACTTGCCTCGACGTCTTAGCCTGACGACCGGCTGATCTTTCAGGATCGTCGGAATTTCGACAGGCCAGCGCAGGGAGGGGTTGCGGATCGTCCAGCCGATCAGCTTGCGTCTTTCGACGAAGGGGGCTATTCCGCGCAGGGTGGTTTCGACTTCGGGTAGCTCTGGCATTTGTCGGCTCAGCTACCCAAAATCAAGAGAAGGAATATCGCTATTTGATCTTCGCTTCGGTGTACAGGACGTGCTTTCGAACGACCGGGTCATACTTCTTCAATTGGAGCTTGTCCGGCGTCGTCCGCTTGTTCTTGTCTGTTGTGTAGTAGTGGCCAGTGCCCGCACTGGAAACCAGCTTGATTTTGTCGCGCATCTTGTCTGCTCCTGTTGCACGCGCTAAAAATGTAGTGGAGGGCAATTGGACCCCACCACTCTAGCGCTGCGGTTTGCTGCCTATACCTTGATGCCAGAAGCCCGCAAGTCAACCAGCACGGCTTCAATACCACGCTTGTCGATGACGCGCATGCCATTGGTCGAGACACGCAATCGAACAAAGCGCTTTTCGTTTTCAACCCAGAATCGTTTGCTCTGCAGGTTTGGCAGAAAGCGACGCCGTGTCTTGTTCTGGGCATGGCTGATCTTGTTTCCGCTTTGCGGTCGTTTTCCGGTGACTTGGCACACTTGGGACATGATCTGACTAGGCTGGCAAAAAAGGAGCGGCTTTATACACCAGACGGCCAGCACGGTCAAAACTGCCCTTCACGACTGCGCATCAGGACCGCCCATCAGGACCGCCCATCAGGACAACAAGCCCCTTTCTGCCATGGAAACGGACTGACCTCTTCCCACCACGATGTGATCCAGCAGCCGAACGCCGACTTCTGTCAGCAATGGCCGCAGTCTTTCGGTCAACGCGATATCCGCCAAACTCGGCTCTGCAATACCGGACGGATGATTGTGCGCCAGAATGACCGCCGCTGCGTTCAGCTCCAGACAGCGCTTGATGATCTCCCTTGGATACACGTTGGCGCTGTCGATGGTCCCGGTAAACAACACTTCAAATTTCAGCAGGCGATGTCGCGAATCCAGCATCAAACAGGCAAAAACCTCTCGTTGCAGACCACTCAGCTGGAGTTGCAGGAGCCGCTGAACCTCAAGCGAGGAAGACAGGACAGGACTGTCGCCGAGGTCTTCACGCGCGACACGCTCCGCGAGCCCTAGTACCGCCTTGAGCGTCGCAACTTTAGCCATCCCTAATCCACGCTCACTCAGCAAACGCTCAACAGGGGCGTACAGTACTGCGCCAACCGAGCCATACCTCTCGAGTAGCTGCTCGGCTATCGCAACCCCACTCAGCCCATTCGTGCCCGAGCCCAGGCAGACCGCCAGCAGATCCGCGTCAGTTAGAGCCGCTGCCCCTCCTGAGAGAAGTCGCTCCCGGGGTCGATAGCCATTGCTTAATTGCCGCTGCCGTGAGCCACTTGGTAGTTGCGGTCCGAGGTCGATGCTATCGTGTATCCCGGCATCATCAGCACATGTTTTCATTCGGACGGTCTCGTCGATGACTCTGGCAGGCAAGCGCATCCTACTCGGCATCACCGGCGGCATTGCAGCGTACAAAACGCCAATGCTTGTGCGCCAACTCCGGCAGACCGGTGCCGAGGTCCAGGTCGTGCTGAGCCGTTCGGCCCACCAGTTTGTAACTCCTCACGCCCTCGCGGCAGTAGCTGGTTCGTCGCCTCGAAGCGACCTGTTTGATCTCGAAGCAGAAGCCGCCATGGGACACATCGAACTGGCCCGCTGGGCTGACCTGGTGCTGATTGCACCGGCAACGGCACACTGCCTCGCTCAATTGGCGTACGGATTCGCGGGAGACCTGCTGAGTACCGTCTGCATGGCCACCAGATCACCTGTGTTGCTTGCTCCCGCCATGAACGTGGTCATGTGGGAAGCCGCAGCAGTCCAGGCCAATGTTCGTCGGCTGCAGGAGCACGGAAAGGTGATTCTTGGGCCTGCAAGCGGCGAGCAGGCCTGCGGGGAAGTTGGACTCGGCAGAATGCTTGAACCCGACGAACTTGTCCTTGCCGTGCAAGAGCACTTCACCGAACCGGATCAGCCACTGCGGGGTCTGCGATTCACGATTACTGCGGGGCCAACCCGCGAAGCCATCGACCCCGTACGTTTCATCTCGAACCACAGCTCGGGCAAACAGGGTTATGCCATCGCTTCGGCGGCCGCCTCACTGGGTGCGCAGGTGACACTGATCAGCGGGCCCACGGCCTTGTCCTCGCCCCGTGGCGTTACCACCATGCGAGTCGAGAGCGCGCAACAAATGCTGGCCGCTGCGCTGGAGGCTACGACAAATTGCGATGTCTTTATCGGCGTTGCCGCTGTTGCAGACTACCGGCCTGCGACCATCCGGGCGCAGAAGATCAAACGCATAGAAGACAGACTTGAGTCCATTCCACTTGTGCAAAACCCCGACATCATCGCATCGGTTGCAAATCTTCCCACCCGACCAACTCTCGTGGTCGGTTTTGCGGCAGAGACCAACGATGCTTTGCGATATGCCCGGGAAAAGCGCGTTCGCAAAGGCCTGGATGCCATCGTCGTCAACGATGTTTCAGACCCCAGGATCGGTTTTAACTCAGAGCTGAACGCCGCAACGCTGATCACTGCCGATCACGAACATTTTTTTCCAGCTCAGGCGAAGTCCCTGCTCGCTGAAGCGCTGGTCCTGGAGCTTGCGGAGATGATCCATCGTAGGTTAGCGCCAACCAACCCTTGAAGGCCTGAAAAGTCTGGCGCGCATCACAATCGGCCGATATTATCGCTGCGCCTTTCGGTAAGGGCAGAAACAAGGATAAAGCGTGAGCAATGTTGAGCAGGAGACCAACGCAGGCGACACCTCTGTCAACGCCAGCGCAGATATCTGGGTACACGCGCTCACCACCATCATCGTCGCCACTGTCGGGATTACCGCTGCGTTTGTCGTGCTCTGGTGGCTGCTCATTGAAAGCGGTGGGAACAACACTGAAATCAAGCACAACGAAGCAGTTCATCAGCAACTCCTTGCCGCAGTAAACGGCCGACTCAAGGAGCTCAAAAACCAGACGACCCTTATTGCAGCTTCACCACCAATCGCCGCCCGACTCCTTGCAACGCAGGATGGCACAACGGGACATGATCAACCTGCAGACGATTTTGCCTCGCTATTTCCTCACTTTCGCAGAGTCGAGGTCTTTGCGCGGGGGGCCGCCGAAGTCGATCTGAAGTCGCCTATCCCAATCACCTTTGCCGCGCTCGATCTGATGCGGAGGGCCGAAACTCAACCTTTCGCCGGCCCGGAAGCGTCGACCAGCCAGCGTGATCTGATCTACGCCGCTGCGCCGATAACGGCTCAGGGAAAAGTTACTGGCGTGCTCTTCGTCGTGGTGGACAGCGCCTACTTCGGCACTCCGTTCGAAACCATGAATACGTCGATAGGCTCGGTAGAGCTGATCCAGAGCTTCATGGGATCAACCCCGACGACGATCTTCCAATGGGGGTCCGGCACTACCGGTGATCAAAAAATAGACGCGCTGACAACTAATCCAAACTGGACGTTGAAGTATTTACCTTCGATCAACCCGGCCACTCGCGTCTCGGCGACCAGTTTGATTGCGCCGCTACTACTCTGCCTGGCAGTAGT
>JAYSTS010000111.1:0-19051 GCA_043719475.1 Gammaproteobacteria bacterium
GCCATTTTTCCGGTCATGCCGGCCTGGCCGATGGATGTGGTCGACCGATTGACCCGCGTGCGCAGGGAAACCGATCGCATCAAGAACGGCAATGAAGCGCAGGCGTTAACACTTCTGATGGAACAATCCAGCGATACACCGCCACTGGCGATGGTGTCGAGTCAACTGATCGGCACTACGCTTGACCCCACTGCCATGGCGGCGCGGCAGCCACTGCCGGTGTTTCCACTCCTGGTGACTGGCTTGCCGAACAACGGCATCAACTTTACCTGTACGAATGTTCCCGGTGTCCAGGTACCCCTGCATATTCTCGGTCGGCCCATCGTCGACAACGTCGGTGTCCTGCTGTTGACTGGCAATCTCGGCCTCGGCATCGCTATTCACAGTTACAACAAACAGTTGTTTTATGCGTTTCTGTGCGAGCCGCGACTGTTGCCTGATCTGGAAAAACTCATCGAAGCCACTGATCAGGTGTTTGCGGAACTGCAGGCCGCCGCGCGACGATTGGACAGTTAAAAATCTATCGGAGGAATGATGTCACTGGAAAAGGTTGCGGCGCAGTATCCGCGAGCAGTCACGCTCGGGTCAGACGCAAAGATCGAGCTGCGGTTGATGACGGCGCGAGATCGCGATGCGGTGCTGGCATTTGCGCGAGGGTTGCCACAGGAAGACCTCTTGTTTTTGCGCGTGGATCTGACTGAGCCCGACGTGGTGGATGACTGGGTAGTCCGCATTGCCAAGGGTCAATCAACGACGCTGGTCGCCTACGATCAGACCGGACTTGCGGGTTATGCCACGGTGCACCGGGAAACCGCGCCGTGGACACGACGAATCGGCGAGATTCGTGTCAACGTCGGTCCCACCCATCGAGGGCAGGGCCTGGGTCGTGTGCTCACCTCCAACATCTTCGACGTAGCGCACCTGTTGGGGCTGCGCAAGCTGGTCGCACACATGACGGTTGATCAGCACGGCGCGCAAGCGGCGTTCCGGAGACTCGGCTTCGTGCCGGAAGCTCTACTGGCGGACTTTGTCGAAGATCGCAATGGCCGGGTCAGGGACCTGGTGATCATGTCTCACGATATCGATGGGCTGAACGAGTTTGTGTCGGCGCCGCTGCGGGCTGTGTAAACCAGTGTAATAAGGAAACCGCTGAGACAATTGCCAATGTGCTCAACGAATGGTGTTGGTTTATTTTAGCTTGTCAGACGCGCGTTTCATTTCGGCGAATTTTTGTGATCGCGTGAAGACAGGAGTCAAAGATCCCGGGCATTGCGGAAACCAAAGCCGCGGTTGGATGCGATTGCAGGACAGCCTCTTCGCAACGAAACGCGCAAGTGCCGAACCGAGTTGAACATCGAGGCACCTCGCAACACCCGGTCACCGCCACTGCCATCGTCCCAGGCGCTGCCATCACTGGGAGCGCCGATAAAGTCGTGGTGCCACTGGTCCATCACCCACTCCCATGCATTGCCGTGCATGTCGAATAAGCCAAAGGCTTTCGGCGGAAAGCTGCCGACTGGAGCGGATTCAGGAAAGCCATCGTTGCAATTGGCGCAATTCGCCTTGCCACGCCGAAGGCGTCGACGTCCCCAATTGAACGTTGTGGTGGTGCCTGCTCTCGCAGCGTATTCCCACTCTGCTTCGCTTGGTAACCGGAAGCGCAGATCAGTTTGTTGGCTTAGCCCATTGCACACCATTGCACACCATTGCACATAGGCTTGCGCTGCATCCCAGTTGATATTGATCACGGGCCGGCTCTTTCTACCCCACCCTCTAGCCGAAGGCAGTTCCCGTCCTGTCGCCATCGCGAAGAGATCGTATTGAGCGAAGGAAACTTCGTACTTCCCCATCTTGAAGGAAGTCACATTCACCTGGTGAGACGGCTTTTCTGAACTGCGGCATAAGACGTCACGTTTACTGTATCCCATTCGAAAGGGGCCTGCTGGGATGACTACCATCTGTGACTAGACTTCTTGCAGCAGTGGGTCGAGTTGCGCTCGTTTTTGCTACGCTTCCACACTGTGGGTCAGTGGCGTCGACATGCCCGTTACAGATACACCGGCGAGCCAGACCGCGATGCTTAACATGACGACTCCTCGCGTTTGCCTAACGGTCATCTGAGCTGCTTCGATGTATGGAGTAGCGCTGGGGTGCACTCCTTCGAGTTGGCCCTGGTCTTTCTCATTGGTTTTCGGGCTTAACCATGAACTTCGAGTACGTTTGATTCGCTGCGAATATGACGTGGGCCTCAACCCCGTTCTCGCGATCGACATTGATCAATGCGTACTCTGGAGACGTTGTCATCTCAAGAAAGGCTGCGCGGGACGGGTAGTGAGCCAGGACGACCCAGTCCCATTCCCCATCGGCCACGTCGCCCAGCGCCATACCTTCGATGTGACCTGCCCAAAGTACTGTGCCGCCCACTTTTTTCAGCAAGGGCATGTCACCCTTGCTGTATCGGCTGTAGGCGTCCCAACCGGTCCCGTTCCCATCCAGGGAACGCTCTCGGAATCGCACCAGATTCACCATCACCACAGGACCTGCATCCGGCAGACCCGCCAGGAAGTCTTTTTGCAGCGTTTTTGGCGGGTACATTAGGCTTGATCTAGTCGATACCCAGACGCTTCAGTTCTTTGGGCATGCGCTGGGCATCAGCTTCGAGCAACGGCCCTCGCTCTTCGTCGGCGAGCTGGCCGATGCTGTCCTTGCCCATCTTGTCGCTGTCGAGTTCTATGAACTTCACCGGCACGATTTCGACGATCACCCGCAATGGGGAGTCCAGCCTTTCTTCGAACGCCTTGGCCTGTGCTTCCGCCTCGGGAGTCATCGGGCCGCCATTGCGGCCGTATGGACCACGGGCAAGTGCAGGGTAGAACCAGCGCTTGGTGGCTTCGTCGTCATGAATGATCGCGCGACCTTTGATGGTAATCGCACCGTTTGGGCCGTCCGGTGCAGCAATGCCGCTCACCACCACCGAACAACGGGGATCTCGCCGCAGCGCGGATATGCGATGTCGATGTGATCCGCACGTAATCCAGGCGCGACCTTCGTGCCAGACAAAGGCGTGCACGACACCGACAGCCCAGCCGTCTTTTGTGGTCCAGTTGAAAACACACTCCCGGGCTTTGCGTAAGAGTTCCTCACGCTTCTCGGGAGCGAATGGATAGATCGAGACTTGTTCGTGGTCCTTGGTGGACATTTTTTTTCTCCGCTATTGAAAGATTTTGCTGGGTTGGAAAGCTCTGCCTGACAGAACCAGTTGTTGTGTTATTGCCCTTGTGTTCCGTCGTTTGCGTAGACGTCTGCTATGGGCGTGTCGATGAACAGGTCTGGCTGCACTGGAGGCAACAGTTCCAGTTGCATCGGGTCATGTGTTTCGCGTTCCTGATCGCGTTGATTCATGGCCCGATAGGCAGCATTGAATGGCAGAACAGGTTGACGTTCATTGGCATGACGACGTTCGTTGAGTTGACGACGTTCGTTGAGTTGACGACTTTCGTTGAGTTGACGACTTTCGTTGTAAGAGGGGCGTTCAGTGCGCACCATTTGTTTTTTCTCCCTCCCTGGGGACTTCAAGCGTAATCTCGCCAGTGGTCTGCTGTAAACGTGGCGACACAGGATTACTGGATTTAACGGTGAGACAGGATGGCTGCAGAACAGTCTGGGTCACAAGAAGTGCAGGCCGCTGTAGAAAAACGGCGCGGCTGGCTGCGCCGACGCTTTGATTCGATGGTCGCCACGACCAAGTTGATCTATGCACAGCCACGGCAGATCGGGACCATCGCCCGCGAGACTGCCATAACCTTGTGGAGCTCCAGAGGTGGTGGATTCTATGGACTTGGCTACGTGATCACGTTCATCGTGCTGGAAACAAGAACGTTGTTCAGTGGTGTGGCATCGAGTGAAACCGTCCTTGGGTTCATAGGCCAGGAAGTGACCCAGGTGTTCTTCAGGCTGGCATTCGAGTCCCTGCTCAATTCTTTTCTCGCCTTTCTCTGGCCACTCTATGTGCTGCAGTTGTTATCGAACTGGGGCATCGTGGTGCTCCTGTTTGGCTGGTGGGCCTACGGGAAGTGGGCGGTACCGTATGTCGCAGCGCTGGGTGTTGAACGTCGCGAACGTACTCACAAGAAGGATGAACAGAAGTCTGGATCATGAAGGTCACCATGAAACTGGCTTTGCAGTACCCGCTGCCAGCGTCTGGTTGATCGAGACAGATTGTTCAGTCAGGAATTCGGGTCCGCCGCAGACATGACGCGTTAGCGGTTGTCGGGTCTGCCTCCATTCGTCGAGATCATAGAGATCATAGAGATCATAGAGAGGTGAGCACATGCAGATCTTCAATGGCCGCTATGGCGCGTCGATCGATGGTGATTTTGTCCCGTTTCTCCTCGGCGCGCGGATCAACCGATTGCGTTACATCGTCTCGTTTCTTCCGATAGGACGAGCGATGGGCCGCCCTCTCCGCTGCAGGAGCGGTCTCGGACCGCGACCACCAGCGCGGCCTGACGATTTATCCTGTGCTGATTTTCGGCATGGACCGTTACAAAAATCGCGATCAGGAGATCGCTCCCACAGCCATTGGGTATCGCGACTTTGTGGTCTCTTGTGGGAGCGGTCTCCGACCGCGATTGTCGGGATCATCGAAGATCGCGATCAGGAGATCGCTCCTATCAAAGTCACGTTCGTGATCGGGAGATCGCTCCCACAGGACGCTCTTACTCGACGTCTCATTACTGAATCTGCCAACTTCATTGGTTGTGACCTCACAGATTGATATCTGCTGCAATCCCGATCTTCTCTCCAGTCAATCGTTCCGAAGCTCTTAAATACCACTGCGCAGCACTTTCGGTTGCGTAATTTTCGTCCAATTAAGTTTAGGGAAACAATCGACGGCAGCACTGCGGTCTGGAACTCGGCAATCGGACGAGCCGCCCGTCGAAGGTTACGCAGGCGCGGTAAAGTCGTCATTTATCCAGGCCATTCATTCAAGGACGACAAAGCTTCTGAATCTTCGTAGTATCCGCGGCGCTCGCCCGGCAGCACAGCAATAGCCGTAGAGGGCCGCAGGGCTGCGGTGCACTATTTTTAATTTCCGGGGGGTGAATGCAGCGTCGTAACAAGAAAACCAGCGGAACAATCGCTGCTGGTCGATTATGTTCAACCGTAGCAGGGCAGGTGCTGATCGTTTGCCTTGGCCTGTCTTGCCTGACTGCGCGCGCAACCTGCGATGGCACGGACCCAGTGCCGAATCTGAAGACGTCGTACGCCGAAGGCTGGGGCATCGATCATCGTAATACACGCTATCAACCTGCTTCGTCGATCCATGCGGGCAATGCATCTGGACTGACGATGAAGTGGGTGTACGGACTTGCCAGCACGACACCACGCGCTTATCCGTTGATTACCGAAGACACGATTTTCGTTGGCGATGGTGGTCGTGGGCTGGTGGCTCTGGATCGTGCGACTGGCTGTGAACGCTGGGTACACGAACACAAGGGCGCCATCGCCAGTGCCATCGTGCGCGGCCGCATCGCTGACAAAGACATCCTGATCTTCAATGATCGAACCCAGGGGCTGTACGCAGTTGATGCACAGGATGGCAAGCTCATCTGGCACGCCGTGGTAGAGGATGAGCCGCTGCCGTGGTATTCCGGTACACCGCTGGTGACTCACGATGCCGTGTTCTTGCCCGTTGCTTCCCTGGAGGTGGGCTTGGCAGCGAATCCGTTCTACGGTTGCTGCACCACCAGTGGTGGTATGGCGGCGTTTGATATCAGCACAGGGAAGAAACTCTGGTACCTGCCAACCATTGAGGCCAAGGCACAGGTCACGGGAAGTCACTTCTTTGGATTTGTGCAGGAGTATGGGCCGAGTGGTGCTGCCGTGTGGGGTGCACCAAGTTATGACCCTCAACGTGACTGGCTGTTTTTTGGCACTGGTCAGAACTTCACACATCCCACCACCGACACCAGTGATTCGATTTTCGCCGTGGAAGCAAAGACCGGCAAGGTCGTCTGGATACACCAGTACACCAAAAATGATGCCTATACCGCAGCGTGCAACATCAAGGCGCTGAATCACCCCAACTGCGCTGAACCGACCGGGCCTGATGTGGACTTTGGTGCGCCGACCATGCTGCTGCAAACCAGGTCAGGGCGCGAGCTGTTGATTGGCGGTCAGAAATCAGCTGATGTGCACGCGATGGATCCGGATACCGGTACACCGGTGTGGACGACCAAACTCGGGCGTGGTGGCATCATCGGCGGTGTGCATTGGGGTATGGCCGCCAACGAATCATTGGGGCTGCTGTATGTGCCGATCAGTGACAAGGAGGTCAAAGGCTTTCCTGCGCCCGGTACACCCAGGCCTGGGCTCTACGCTCTGGATGTAGAAACGGGCGAGAAGCGCTGGAGTTACACCCGCGAATCCCGTTGTGCTGAAGAGGAATGTGTATTCGGGTTGTCATCGGCCATCATAACCGCGAATGACATCGTCGTAACCGGCAGCATCGATGGATATCTTGAAGTGATAATGGCCGACACCGGCAAATTGTTGTGGTCCCATGATGCATGGCGCGACTATTCGGCGGTCAATGGCATCGATACCAAGGGTGGTGCATTTGATGCGCACGGCCCGATGCTCGCCGATGATCTGCTGGTGGTGACGTCAGGTTATGGTTATGTCGGACGACAGCGTGGTGGCAATGCGCTGCTGGTGTTTGAAGTGGAGGCGAAAGTGGAGGCAAAAAATGAGTGATGGACTGTTTCTTGCGGGACGAATTCGCCGCCTGTTAGCCACGGGCATCGACGCGATTCTGGTGCCGACGCTTACCGTTGTGCTGGTCATGATTGCAGGAGTGGTCGAAGACGCTGAAGACTACGTCGACAGCTGGTGGATGCTGTGGGTGTTCCTGTTAGCGATCGCAAGCTATCTTCTCCTCAATGGTTATGGCCTTTGGCGTCGTGGTCAGACGCTGGGCAAGCAGATCATGGGTATTGCCATTGTGCCACTATCGAGTGGCATCGATGGTCAGTATGGTCGTAACCCCGCGCCATTGTGGAAGCTGATCTGTGTACGTGCGCTGTTTTTTCCCTTGTTGTTTGTATCGGTTGTGCCGTGGATTGCCGCACTACCGATCATCGATCAACTGCTCATCTTCATGAAGAGCCGGCGTTGTTTGCATGATCTTGTTTCAGGTACGGTCGTGGTCCGCCTGACCACGCAGTAATGTTTGTCTGCATCCCCTCAAACTTCGGGCTGGCTTTATGAAAATCCTCTTCACCGTCGTCCTGGTTTTGAATTTCCTGACAGAAACGCTCGCGGCCACGACGTTGCTCGGTGGGCCGGAAGGTATTGCCGCCGCCGGCAAGGGCGGCATGTGGTCGATGCACTATGGGTTTGCCGCACTGGCCATCGCCAGTGCTTCCCTCTGGATATGGCCACACCGAACCAACCTGCGGGTGGTGACCGCCGTTCTGGGCGTGCTGATGACGTTTCACACAGGCCTTCTGATCTCGTTGTCGCTGGCAGGCGATCAACAGCCTGGTGTGGTGATTCACGCGGTCATGTCGGTGCTGTGTATCGCGTTGTTCACGCAGCGTGCCAGGTGGTGTACTGCGTGAGACCTGATCAAACCTGCATCAAGGAAGCTCTGAACAAGCAGAACTTCCTTAACCGATCAGGTGTCGCACTCGATCTACCAGACGATCAGGTTGGGCGAGGTGCAGGAAATGCGCTTCGCCGGGGCGGATCTCGATGATTGCCGATGCAATCCTTGCGGTCAGCCACGCCAGATAGTGTTCGTCAGGGGTGGAACCGAGCCAGACGAGTTAAGGCGCAGTGATGCCGGTGACCAGCTTATCGACAGACGACTGAATTCGGGAGCGGGAGCCTTCCAGCAGATCCGCCCAGATGCCAAGTACGACTTCAGGCTTGGCTTGCCAGGCACACTGATCAAGTGCAACTTGCAGCGCCTTGCTCAAACCCGGTGTGTTCTTACCGGAAAACATTGCCTCCAGCGTTGCGTGGAATGTGGCCGGGTTGCGTAGACGGTCTGCGTACGGCCTGATCCGGTTTGCTGTGACGTTCAGGTCGAGGTTCTGATCGATATTGACCACCAATCGAGCGCTGGTCTGAACTGCCGCGCCGGTGACCATCAGCGCACCGACGCTGTGGCCAATCAACACGGGTGCTCGTAATCCCAGGTCTTCACAGACCTCAACGATGTCAGCCGTCAGGCGGCTGAGCGAGAAATCGTTGTTATGGCCAGACTGGCCATGGCCACGAACGTCGATGTTCACGACGTCGTGCCAGGTTGCGAATCGACTTGCGAGTGGGTCCATCAGTGAGCGGTAGTCCGTGAATCCATGCACCAGCACCAGTGGTGATTCGATACCGGTTCGTTCCCAGGCGATCTCGACACCATCGCTGGTCGAGGTCGAGGTCGAGCCGATCACCTCATGGCTTGCTGGTGAAGAAGTGGCCGCGCGCAACAAACGTCGAGTCGTATACGGGCTCTTCGTGGTCGATGCGGTACTTCTTGATGACCTTGTTGCTTGGTTTACGCGGGTACTTCGAAAGATGTGCGCCCATATCCCTGTACCTATGATCCTGTAAATGGGCTTCCAGCGTTTCGGATGAGGTCCACTCCTCATACACATGCACTCGGCCCGGCACCAGATGATCCTCTGTCCAATCGTAGGCAATACAGCCTTCTTCCTTGAGCGCGCCTTCGATGTGTGCACGTGCGGATTGCAGCATTTCCTTGACCTGGCTCGGATCTTCGAGGTCCATGGATCCAGAGATGATGACTTTCATTACGCCCTCGTGTTGTTTGGATGGTCGGCCTGAATCGTACGATTTCAACGACATCGTAGCGACAGCAATTTCATAACGGGATCTTCATCGCTGAAATCAATAGTGGAAATTGCTTAATTCGCCGACGATTGATTGCTGGTCTGTAACCTCCATCATGAGAGCGTAGTTGGCGTACAGTCTGGCCGGAGAGCGAGGCGGGCGCAGTCGCTCTCTTGAGTAGATCCGTTGTGCGACTGCTAGCAGATGCGAGCCGCATAACGATGACCCCATTCAAGATGGCCCCAATGAGAGGTACGAGCCGAACATGGACAAACACACGAGAAGCGCTTTCTCCCGAATTGGAGAGATACTCGAGCACAGCATCGAGCACCTGTCCCGTGTTGGTGCGCAACTGGAACGCGCGCGCGCCCGGGAGCTCCCTGAGCGGGTTCGCATGCTGCTCACCAGCTTTGAAGCAGATCAACGCAAACTCCTGGCTGCCCTGGAACTGTATGCCGAAGATGTTCCGGCCAGGGTCAGCGACACCTTCATCAATTTCTATTCTCCGCTACCTGAAGAGGTAGTCGGCCCGGAGGATCCGCTCACGACCCTGAGCCTGACGCAATGGTTAGAAGAAATGAACCAGCATTTGATCGATGTTTTCAGTGAACTCGCATCTACTGCCGCGTCGGTTGAGGCGCGGGAAGCAATGACAGGTCTGGCCAACATGGTGCAAGCCCATGATCGTCGGTTATCGATGGAATACCAACGGGGCGAGGACTTGTGATCAATCTCGGGCGAATGTGAACCTTTCCCGCCACCGACCGCTGATTTCCTTCGTACTACCACCACTGTGTGAGTACACTTGTTTACCGGCGGTCGCCGATCAACCCTTTAGAAAGTGTCCATTCGACTGATTGCGCTCGATATCGACGGTACCCTCATACCACCCGGTGGTGGACATGTTGCCTTGCCGGATGCGGCCATCGTTGCAGCGATTGCAGACCTGCATCGTGCCGGAGTTGTCGTGGTTCTGGCATCCGGCAGGATGTATCCAGGCACCGCTCGGATTGCGAACCATCTGGGGCTGATGGGTCCATTGATCTGTCAGCAAGGTGCGTCGATCCATGCGCCTGATGGTGCTATAACGCATCGATTTGCCATTGATCCGAACATCGCGCATGAAATGGTGGCTTACGCTCGCGAGCATCGCTGGCCGTATGCTTGGTTCGACGCCGTGCGCTACATCGCCTCGGCACCCAATTACGCGTCGACAGAATATGCCCTGGTGTCTGGCATCGAGCCGGAATATCACATCGCACCCCAGGAATCCGCTGTTGTACCCACCGGCGTCGATGTCATCAGCACGCCTGCAGAGGCGAACCGTATTCATGGCTATCTTGCGGCGCGTTACGGTGATCGGGTCCACCTGCTGGACTTCCCGTCGGTCACTGCCGCGCACTCGCCCGAAGCGAGCAAAGGTAGTGCGCTGGCGATGCTGGCGGCGGATCTTGGCATCCCGCGGGAGGCCGTACTGGCGATCGGGGACAGCGTCAATGATGTCTCCATGCTGCGCTGGGCAGGTCGAGGGGTCACCTTGCCACACTGTGATCGCTACGCCCGAGAAGCAGCCGACGAGATTCTTTCAGGCAACGGCATTGATGGTGTCGCGCCTCTGCTGCGCAGCCTGCTGAAGAATTGAGGACACACACCCCCGTTTTGTGGGAAAGAATTGAGGACACACCCCCCCGTTTTGTGAGAACCGGCTGGCAGGCCCGAGGGCCGACCTCTGCGACGGCAGAAATTTGAGGACACACACCCCCGATTTGCAGGAAAAAGCCTTCAAGCTTGATGGCTTATATCTGTACGTTGTATGAGATCACGCACACACGGTTGAGACTTCAGCCCATCGAGCCCCGGACTTGAGCGACGGCTGAACACACAGATCTGAATCGCTCCCCGAATCTGTGTTTTCGCGTGCCTCGTCGCACCAAACCTGCGTACTGAGTCCGGACACCACCCGGCCGAACCACTAGCCTTCCATCGATTCCGTCATAGCCGGTCGGACTGCCGAGGTTCGTTATGTCCAGTGACTCAGTGCACTTCTACCAGGAGCTGCCTGCCTTCCCGTCGTTCGATGCCTTCCAGGAGCCGGAGTATTACCAAACCGTGCCAGCCGACTGGGCCGTCATCATTACCGATGTCAGAAGCTCGACCCGGGCTGTTCGGGAAGGGCGCTACAAGGAGGTCAACGCAACGGGAGTCGCGTGCATCGCGGCGGTCCTGAACGCCATTCGACCGCTGTCCGTGCCCTTTATCTTCGGTGGGGACGGGGCAACCTTCGTCTTGCCATCAGCCGTCTTAGAAGACGCCAAGGCCGTATTGATCGACTGTCGCGCGATGGCTTTGAAGGATTTTGGTCTTGACCTGCGCATCGGCGCAGTCCCGGTGAGTACGCTGCACGAAGAAGGCTATGAACTCCTCGCGGCGAAGTGGCAAGTCAATCCGCACTACCAGCAAGCCATGCTGATGGGTGACGGACTCGGCTTTGCAGAACGGCTGATCAAGGACAGCAGCGCGTTTCACGTCCGCAAGGCAGCCTCGTTCAAGTGTGCCGACTTCTCCGGTTTTGAATGCCGCTGGAACGAAGTCCCGTCGCCCGCTGATGAAAACGTCAGCCTGCTGGTACAAGCGACTGACGATCATCCCCTTGCACGGCGCGAGTCCTATCGGCTGGTTCAGCGGTTAATTCAGGAAGAGTACGGCGATGAGCAGCGTCGCCTCCCGATTTCCGAAGCTTCGCTCGAACTGGCGATCTCTCCTGCGAAGATGGCGGTTGAGGCCAAGGTTCGTAATTCCACCAGTAGGAGTGTCCGACGACTGTCTTACGTCGCGCGTATCTGGGCTTTGGTCATGGTCGGCAGATCATTGATGACCAAGAAGACTAAAACCGCGTCAACCGATTGGGGCGCATACAAATCTCGGCTCGTTGCCAATACCGACTGCCGCAAGTTTGACGACGTCTTGAGAATGGTGATTGCTGGCAGCATCGAGCAGCGTGCGCGTTTACGAGCCAGACTCGAAGCGCTGCGCGATGCCGGGCGTATTGCCTTTGGCATGCACGCCTCGGACAGTTCCCTGATCACCTGCATCATAACGGACTACACGTTCGATCATATCCACTTTCTCGATGGTTCAAATGGGGGTTACGCTGCAGCCTCCATCGAGTTGAAAGCGCAACTGAAGACGTTTGAGTCGCAACTGATCGATGCAGATGCCGAGGTAGGTGAAGCACTTCGCGATCGACTCATGCAGATCGCCAGGCGGACTCGTCGCGCTGGTAACGTGGCGGGTATCGAAGAATCACCGGCGTCGACTGTTCTCCAGCCAAATCAGTTGCCGCTGCAAGGCGAGTCACACGCGGCTATGCTTACGCGAGAGATTCCCCATTGATGATGTTGAATGCCGTCCGCATCGAACAAAGACCTGCAGCTAGTACGTCCTGAATTCCAGCATCTTGCCAGTTATGTTGAGGCGCTCCAGCAGGGTTGGTCCGCAGATACGATTCGTGGCGAGGTCGCCGCTCGCGAAGAACTCGAGTTGATTGCGCATAATGCACGTCGATTTCTTGCGTCCCTGGATGACCCTGAGGCAAGGGGTGGTCCTATCACTTTGCCCGATGGCTCGCTTGCGCTGCGGCTGCCAGGCTTTCGACGCTGGATGTGGGATGGTGAACTGTGCGGCAGCATCGGCTTTCGTTGGCAGAAGGGGACACCTGAACTGCCAGCGCACGTGTCACTCTCACCAACGATCCTGAGAACCTGCCGTCCCAACAGGTCATCGAAGCGGCAGGTGGCGTGTTGGTTGAACGATACACCAAACTCGAAGCGTTTGGCGGCGGAGATGGCCTTCGATTTGCCGAACAATAATTCAAGTTCAGTCACCTGATCGGAGTTATGGTCTGCGTATGTACGCAAGCGAAAAACTAATCGGACCAGAGTCGAGATAAACACGATTCAGGGATCGCCGACTCGATTCCAGCAGAACAGGGGCACGGGCAGCGATTGATTTTCTGGTGGGGAAGACACTCAGTTCGCGAAGAGTATGCTGGGACATGACGAGTGATATGACGGGACGCAACGAAACAGTGACAGGAACCGATGTCTGCTGAACTGCATCTGCTGCATGCCTCAGACCGCGCGCTCGCCAAGCGGGTCGCGAAAGGCGATGAAGATGCATTTCGCGATTTTTTTGAGGCTTATTACCCGAAGGTGTTCCGGTTCAGCGCAAGGCGCATGAACGAAGCCGATGCAGAAGAAGTGACTCAGCAAGTGTTTCTGGTCGCACTGACGGGGCTGGCGAAGTATCGAGGCGAAGCGAGTCTTTTCACCTGGCTGTGTCAGATCGCACGCTTTGAAATCAGCGCGCGCTACCGACAGGCGCAGCGCCAACCGGTGACGGTTGCCATTGAGGATGACATCGAACTGCAATCCGATCTCGAGTCGATGTTCGAATCACCCTCGCAGGCACCGGAATCGATGGCGATGACCGAGCAGCTGCAGTCGATTGTCGAGGTCATCCTCGATCATCTGCCAGCGGACTACGGCAACATCCTTGAGTGGAAGTACATGGAAGGCTATTCGGTGGATGAAATCGCCAAGCGGCTGAACACCTCAGTTACCGCAGTGCAGTCGAAGCTGGCGAGGGCAAGAGATTCTTTTCGTGGCCAGTACGCTGCCGCTGGGGCTCGACTGGCGCAGTTGGGTGTGACTGGTGGTGGCGGGAGTATTGAACATGGCAACGAACATGAATGAACCCGTGGACCCGCTTGATGGGTTGTTGGGTGGTCTCAGGCCGCGTCGGTCTCCACCGGTCGAGGTCCAGGCTCGAGCCTTTGCAAACGTCAAGGCAGCGTGGCAGGCACAACGCCGACCAGCGTGGCAGCGTTACGGTGGTGTTGCGGTCGCTGCGGTCGTCACGGCAATTGCCGTCAATATCTGGGTGATGAATCCGGTGGCCGAAGTAATGTGTTTTGGTGTGGCAAAAGGTGCCGATCTGTGGGTGGGTGAGGAGCATGTTCCAGACACTGGTGAACAGGTTTGCGTGGCTGCGGATACCATACTGCGGGCCGAGAAGACCAGTCGGTTCCAGAGTGTTGATGGCGTTGAATATCGGCTGCGCGCAGGCAGTGAAATCAACTGGCAGTCGGCGGACCGCGTCAGCCTGTCCGATGGCGCGTTGTATGTTGCGACACATGGGAAAGGTTCACTCGTCGTCAGCACGCCGTTTGGAGAGGTCGCGGATATTGGCACGGTGTTCAGCACCGAAGTCAATGCGGAGCAGATGGTGGTGGACTTGCGGGAAGGCAGCGTGCAAGTTGATTCCCCACGAGGCACTCATGTCTCGGTGGCGCACGGCGGCGTGGGTGAGCGTGTGACGGTCAATCACGAGCGTGTGGTGGCCGAACCGGTTGCCGGGGTGGATGCGACTCTCGAATGGATATTTGCTGCCCATCCCGGTTACAGCGATGCCAGACCAGATCGTGTGCTTGAGCAGATCGCTGACGATCTTGGACTGTCCTTGACGTATGCTTCACCGGGTATTGAAGCGCGCTTGGCGAGCGACTCTCTGGAAGGGGAGCGAGTTGTCAATCTCGGTCCTCGGGAAGCGCTGGCAGTCATGGCGGGGGTCTTCGATTTCTCAGTGTCTGAAATGTCCGGCAAGCTGGAGATCAGGGAGCCTTTCCGCCAGAACTGATGGCCTTGCGGTCCAGACGGTCCGGCGTTCAGTAACGCGGCTGCGTTGGTGGTTGCTGTTCGTGATAGCGACCATGAACTTGCCAAGTGTGTGGGCCAGCGGAAAGTCCGTTCCCCTCCGGCAGTTGCTCAACGAATACTCAGAGCGCGGCATGGCGCTGATCTATTCACGTCAGCTGGTGGCCGGTCTGGCGGTTGAACGCCAATCCATTGCGGGTGACAAACCACTCGACGTGCAGTTGCAGCAAACGCTGTCTGAGTTTGGCTTTGATCTTCGTCTGCAACCTCCCTCCACCTGGTACATTGTGCGTGCCGCAAACGCGGTCCGTCCGCCTGCTGTGGATCGACCAGTGGAACGCGAGCAGCCGATGGTCTCTGTGATGGAGGAGATCATCGTCACCTCTCCGCATCATCGACTGGAACGGAACAACTTCAGTGGGAACCAGCTTGGTCAACGCGAGCTGGACAGCTATCCATCCCTCGGTCGCGATGTCCTTCGCACGTTGTCCAGTCTGCCTGGCCAACAATCGAGCGGCATTGGTGCGCGGCAGCACACTCGTGGTGGCAACACCGATGAAGTGTCCTATTTCATCGACGGCGCACCCTTGATCGAGCCCTTTCATTTGCGTGATTTCGAGGCGCTGTTTGGCGCGGTCAATCCGGATGCTGTTCAGACAGTCAATGTTTTTCATGCGGGTTATCCCGTGCATTTTGGTTCGCGGCTGGGCGGGGTGGTCGACCTTGAGCTGCTTGAGCCCGGCGCTGGATTCGAAGGAGGCGCCGACTTGAATCTGCTCCTTGCAAGTGCGCTGGCTGCGGGCAGTGGGGAGACCTGGAACTGGCTGATCTCGGGGCGGCGCAGCACCATTGATCTCGTACTCGATAGCACCAACGACGACTATGGGCGACCGGCTTTCAATGATCAGTTGATCCGGGTGGGCGGTCAGGCCGAGAACGATCGATGGTCTGGCGGACTGTTGCTGGTCAATGATGAACTCGATCTCAAACAGGAGACCATCGGTGAGGAGGCGAAAGCCGATTTTCATGCAGTGCAGAGTTGGGCCGTGTGGGAACGGACGGTGTCGGACCGGGTGGCAGTGACTACGCGTCTCGGTTATTCACAGGTTGAAAACGTTCGGGAAGGACAACTGGACAACGCGATCGATGCCCGCGGAGCGCTGGCTGAAGAACGCAACTTCAAGGTCTGGTCCGGCAGTTCGACCTTGACCATGTCCGGGTCGTCTCCCTGGGTGTTGCGACTAGGCGTAGACGCGCAGCACCAGCGCGGTGATTTTGACGTCGATATCCGGGCAGACTACGGTCCGCTGGCGCTGCCTTTCCAACCCTCCGCGCGTTTGTCGAGAATGGTCAGTGAAGAACGCGTTGGCAAGATGGGAGGCGTTCACGTTGCTCTGGGTCGGGTCGTTGACGAAGGTCTGGAAATCGAACTGGGACTGCGCTACGACTTTCAGGATATTGATCCTGTGCATGATCAGGTGTTCAGCCCACGAGCGCAGATCAACTATCACCGAGCGGACAACTGGTCCTTCTATCTGCATGCGGGGCGTTACGCACAAATGCAGAATCTGCATGAAATCCAGCTCGACGACGGGCTGCTCGAACTCAACCCGGTGCAGCGGCTTGATCACTTGAGCGCAGGCCTCACCTATGAAGACCCGCAGGGGTGGATTGTGGATGCAGCGATGTACTGTCGCCTCTCCGGATCACCCGTTCAGCGCTTCGAAAACGTGTACAACCGATGGGTTCTGCTGCCAGAGCTGCATGCGGATCGGGTACTGTTCCAGCCGACGCGCGCCCGGGCCTGTGGTGTTGATACTTCACTGCGCTGGACGGTCACTGATCGACTGCTTCTGCGTGCGCAGTACACACTGGCGCGAACCGAAGAACGTATCGATGGTAAGTGGCAGCTGCGTCCCTGGGATGCAAGACACCAGGCACGTACCAGTCTGCAATGGCAGGATACACGCTGGAATTTATCCCTCGCAGCAGCATGGCATAGTGGCTGGCCAACCTCAGATCTGCAGACGCTCAACGCTGAGCGGTTTGGCGGTGTGCGCTTGAAAGGTTTTTTCTCCCTGGACTTGCACGCGGGTCGACACTTTGCGATCGGCAACAGTACGCTGGAAACCTATATCGACGTCTCCAATGCCACTGGAAGGGAGAACGAAGGTGGGACGATCTACTTCCGCGCGCAGGATGGTGATGACATAGAATCGCGGCGCCGACACCTGCTGCCGACCATTCCAAATCTTGGCTTGCGACTGCAGTGGTAGCTGATCCGGGCCGATGATGTGCAGGATATTTCCAGCTCCTTCCGATTGATTTTTCGACACAGGAACTCTAAAGGCGCATGACCTCTTCCAATCTCGATATCGACAAGTACACCCCGGAACGCGCTCGACGCTACGAAGCTCACCATCGAAAAAGTTTGCGTACCACACTGACCACCTGGCGAGAGCGTTCCCTGCTTTCGAATGCATTGAAATTGTCTGGGGTCCCAAAGCGTGTTCTGGATCTGCCTTGCGGCACCGGCCGATTCTGGCCTGCATTTGAATCCGCGGGTGTTAAGGAACTGCTGGCTGCAGACAACAGTGAGGGCATGTTGAGTCTCGCCACTGCCATGCAGCCGACGGTGTCCATCCCGGTTCGGGTATTCAAGACTTCGGTATTCGCCATCGATCTGCCGGATGCAGACGTCGAAGTCATGGCGTGCATGCGATTTTTTCACCACCTCGCGCGCGCTGAAGACAGGTTAAAGGCACTGGCAGAAATTCGCCGTGTCATTTCGGGCTTTACGGTCATCTCGTTGTGGACCAATGGTTGTTTGCAATCCATGTTGAGCTCCAGGCGCAAGCTGAAGGGCGAAAGCACCGAAGGTTATGGCAAACGAACGTGTATTGATCGCGCAAGTTTTGAACAGGAAGTGGTGGCCGCAGACTTTGCCATTGTCGGGCGGTGGCGCTTGTGGCCGGGCCTGTCGATGTGGACCTTTTATCTGCTGCGCAAGGCATGATCGAATCGATCAAGCCGGCCAATGAACGCGGTGAGGGGCGAAGCTGGGTCTATCGTTCCATCGACCCCGCTTATACCCAAGGCCGTTGTCGTGAGGCCTACATCAAGGTGCAGAGGGGGTATACCTGTCGCACGCTGTGGTCACTGGGACGAAAGATTCCAACCCTGATGCGTGAATATCGAGCCCTGCAGCGGCTGCATGCTATTGGCGTTAGTGTCCCTGAGGTTCTCGAGTTTCACGCCGAAGGTCACAACGCGCGTCTGGTGATGACTGGCGTGGCAGATGCGTTGCCGCTCAATGAAGCACTCGAGACATTCTCAGCGAATGCGGAGGACATCCTCTGCCATTGCGCCGCTGTGATTCGAAACTTGCATACAAACGGTTGGAACCATGGCGCGCTTTACCCCGATCATATTTTTGTGAGTAAGGCGCCGGAATTTGCAGTGACGCTAATCGATGTCGAAAAAGCCGACAGAAGTCCATGGCATGAACATGATCTGGATCGACTGCTTCGTTACCTGCACCTCCAATCGCCAGATCTCGCGCGCTGGTTTACGTTCTGTTACGAGGCCGAAGTGATAGATATCCGCGGGGCCGGCGCGATTGAACAGAACGGGCGGCAGCTCATGTGACCCGAATCAGCCGTTACATCAACCGGGAATTGCTTTCGGTTTGCTTGCTTACGTTTCTTGTTTTTGTCGTCGTCGCGGCCAGTGGCCGTTTCAGTTTTTACCTGCAACGCGTCATTGAAGGACGATTCGCACCGGATGTGCTCTTCACCGTCGTCGGACTTAGGTTGCCTGAGTACTGTCAGTTTCTAATACCGGTATCGTTTTTCATCGCCATGATGCTGACCATCGGCCGGTCGCAATCGGATAATGAGTACGTCGTGCTGCAGTATGCAGGCATGACTCCCCGGCGTTTGTTGATAGCGCTTGCTGTACCCATGATGGTGACCACCCTGCTGGTCGGTATGCTGGCGATGGTCGTCACTCCGATGGCCAGCAGGGCACTGTCGGAGTTGATTCTGGAACAGGATCGCCAAGGTCAGTTCCTGAATGCATTTCCTGGCGTTTTCAGCGTGAGTGCCGACGATTCAACCGTGCTGTATGCGCAGGACATCAGCGAGGATCATGCTGAACTGCGGGATGTCTTCATCTTTGAACAACTGAATGACGGTCGGCAATCAACCACCTGGTCCAGCACAGGTCGACAGCAGATGGATGAGGGGACACACGCGCGCTTTCTAGTGCTGGGTAATGGGGTTCGTTATGAAGGACAGCCTGGCGATGCAGACTATCGCAAGGTCGAATTCGCAACGCTCAGCCGACGACTTCCAGAGGTCTCGGAGGATGAAGATGACGATCATCTGTCGACCTTTCCGCTGAACGAACTGCCTGACAGTTCCATGGGTCGAATCGAGTGGCAGTGGCGCCTGGCACCGCCAGTGTTCACCCTGGTG
>JAYSTS010000112.1:0-2927 GCA_043719475.1 Gammaproteobacteria bacterium
CACATTCATCTCGCCGGCAGCAACCGTCACATTCAGGATGGGGCCATCAAAAGGTGCACGGACGATGGTCTCATCCAGATCAACGTTGGCCTGTTCCAATCCTGCTTCTGCGGCCGCAAGGTCTGATTGCGCCTGAACCAGACGGTTGGGAAGATCGGACAGAACACGTTGCTGTGATTGGAAGCGGATGCTGGCTTCTGCCGCCTGGCCCTGAACTTCGTCAAATAACACCTGGGAGATCAACCGCTTTGCCAGCAGTTCGCGGTGGCGTTCCAGCTTTGACTGCGCGGCGTTGTGCAGCGCTGCATAGTCTTCACGGGTTCGTTCTGCCAGTTTTAGTTCGCTGCGCATCGATCCCAGCGCCGCTTTGGCACTGTTGCGTCGAGCCGTCATTTCCGCAAGCCTGCGTTCAACATCACCTGCGTTCAGGCGGATGAGTTCGTCACCCGTTCGGACCTGGTCACCTTCACGTACCAGCACCTGACCGACGCGCACCATGAGGTCGCTGGAAAGCGCTGCGCGCTGATTGGCTTCATAACGACCAAAGACGCTGAAACTTGGTCGCAGATAGGCGGGCTGGACGTCAATCACAGTGATTGGCCAGGCTTTTTCGGTGGTTTCCTCGGGGACCGCAGTCGGTCCGGTGGCAAACAGAATCAGTGTCACCAGCGCCGTGCCGCCAACAATGAAGAGGCCCGTTCGATACTTTGTCGCGTACGACGCAATGATGGCTTTCATGCAACTTCTCCCTTGATCTCAATCAAATCGGTCGATGTGGTTCGACGTGTTTCCCACCACTCACTGAGGCGCTCCAGCAAGACAATCAGCGCCGGAATCACGAAGAGCACCAGCGCCGTGGCAAATGACAGACCGAAGCACAGCGTAACGGCAATCGGCGCCACCATGAACGCCAGTGTCGAGGTCACAAACATCAGTGAGGAAAGCCCGGCGACTGTTGTCAGCGAGGTCAGCATCACCGCCCTGAATCTGGAGGTGATGGCGTGTTCAAGCGCTTGTGGAACTGGAATTTCCTGTTCACGATCTTCCTTGAAGACGCTGATCAGCACGATGGAATCATTGACGACGATTCCGGTGAGCGCAAAAAAGCCCAGCAGTGACATCGCGCCAACGTCCCAACCGGTAACCCAGTGGCCAATCACCGCGCCGGTAAAGCCGAAGGGAATTGCCATCATGATGGCCAGTGGCCACAGCCAGGATGCGAAGGTCCAGGCGAGAATCAGGTAGATCAGTACCAGGGTCAGTACGCCGCCCAGGGCCATGGTGTTGAGAATGACCTCATCCTGTTCCGATTTGCCGCCCAACCCGAACGTCAGATTGTGGGCCTCGAGAATCTTCGGCAGATCGCGAGTCTTCAGCGATTCGATGAGGGTCATGGCGTTGGCCACATCACTGTCAACATCGGCGCTGACCCGAACTGCCATCTGCGCGTCGGTATGGCGGATGACGTCGATACCGCGCCGGTTATACAGTTCGGCGATGTTGCCCAATGGAACCAGGGTATTGGCGGGCGTCTTGATGGGAAACAGCTGGAGTTGACTCAGGTCATCCTGCTCGGCATCGGGCAGCACAAAGAGCACTTCAACTTCAGTTTCGTTTTCATTGAATATCTGAACGCGAGCACCGCTGTAGGCCGCTCTTAGTTGAGCGCCCACTTCAGAGGTGGTCAGCCCGAGGTCGCGAGCGCGTGGTGTCAATTCGAAAACGATCTGTTCCTTGCCAAACGGTACATCGTCCACGACGTTTGTTACCCCAGGGTAAGCAACCATGGCCGCTTTCAATTCCTGCGCCCCTGCTTTTACGGAGGCGAGGTCGCGGCCACGCAATACGAGTGTCACGTCGGCCTGCCCACCGTTTTTTCCGCCGTTGATATCGACTGTCATCTGTTCGACGAAGGTTGGCTGCGTGATTTTCTCCCGCCAGCGTTCGATGAACTCCGCTGGGAGAATGTTGCGATCCTCCTCAAACGCATAATTTGCGTTCAACGATGCATATTGTCCGCCTACCATGTTTTCACTGGCGAACTTCGCAAGATTCAGGCGTGTTGTGGACCCTTCGATGTTGACGAGACCAGTTTCCTTGTTGGTCTGTTCGAGTGTTGTTTCCAGGTGACGAATGAAGTCTTGTCGGTCGCGCGCAGTTGAGCCTGCGGCAAACTGAACGTTGGCTTCTATGGCCTCGAAGTCGAAACCCATCACGAGATTGAAAGGCACGTGATGGCTGGCCATGAGTACGACTGCTAAAACAGTACCAGCGAGGGACAGCCCAAGGGCCGTGCCGGGATGTGCGAGTGAATAGCGGACTCCGGTTAGAAGCGGGCCATCGCGAAAACGGATGAAGGCTTCATTGATTCGCAGGCGCCATCGAACCGAGTCCCATCGGGATGGTTTGCCGAGACTTCCTCGCAGATGACCTGGCAGCACCAGGAAACACTCGACCAAGGAAGCGGTAATGACGCAGAGCAGAATCGTTGGGAGTGCCAGGATCATGTCGCCCATGACACCACCAATGATCAACAGTGGCAGAAACGCTGCCAGAGTTGTTAGGGACGAGCTCATCACTGGGGCCCACATACGTTCCGAGCCCATGGTTGCAGCGTCAAGAGCGGTTGCGCCTGACTCGTATCGCGTAACAACATCTTCAGCGACGACTATGGCATCATCAACGACAATTCCTAACGCCATGATGAGGCCGAGCAGGGCAACGATGCTGATCCCGTAGCCGAAGATGAGATGAAAGCCAGCAAGCCCAAGAAGCAGCGCCACGGGTATGCCAGCGGCGACCCATAACGCAACGCGGGTATTCAGAAATATGTAGAGGACCAGCAGTACGAGAACCAATCCGGTCCAGCCATTGGTCCAGATCATGTCCAGCTGAGCGCCGAGCAACTTCCACACGTCGACTGACTT
>JAYSTS010000113.1:0-6521 GCA_043719475.1 Gammaproteobacteria bacterium
GTGTCGCGATCAACCTGCAGCGCGAGCAGCGAGCCGCGGGTGGGGTCCAGACCAAATTCGACGACATCACCAGACGCTGCGTCCAGCAAATCATCAGTCGTACTCGTGTACTGGCCTGACGGCTGGCGTGCAAGCTCAACCAAAGATTTTGTCGCAGCATCGAACTGGAGATAACCGTTCTCGGCAGCGATCACAAAACTACCCACCCGGACAACTGACTGCTCTCCTTTCTCGCCATTCAGTAGTTGAACGGTCGAGTTGAACTTGACGATCCGACCCGATTCGGTCATCTCCCGCTGCAGTTCGAACCAGAGTCGCTCCATCTCTTCGATGGTTGCGAGCTGACTGGATTTGCCCATTTTTTTCGCAAGCTGACCCAACCACTCGCCACGATCAGGGAACTGACTGGAGATGATCGATCCTTCAAACAGACCGCGGGTATCCCCGGCAACCTGCTGCAACACGCCGAAGAGCTCGCGCAAAGAGCCCAGGCGCTTGTCCAGTGCTTCTTGTAGATCACCAATCTTGGTTTCATTTTCTTCGAAGGTCGTTTCCAGGCGCTCTGAACGAGCTTCCTGAGCACTGCGTTGACCACGGACTTCACCCAGCAACCGACCTTGTTGAGCCTTGTCTCGACTGAACTGCGCTTCCCGATTGGCATGTTCACGTGATTCAACCACCTTGGCCCGGCGGACAGCCTCGAGCAGACCATCAAGAGAGCTTTGCGGGACAACCTTCAGATCGCCCGCTGACGCCGGAGCGGCTGCCGGCGCAGCGGCTTCCTCTGCAAAACCAAACTGAGCCAACAGTGCGAGGCTTGCGGCCGCCAATGTCTGTTTTATTTTCACTCTGCTGCCTCCGGGCCGGTTACTGGCATCGTGATCAAATCCACGGCCAACTGCTTGCGTGCCATCTTGATGCCATTGCGCACGGACTGCGAAAAGTCATCGGAAAGTGGCTCCCATGCCTTCGTCTCTTTGTTCCAGATGCCAGTGGCCCCCCCATCCAGCGTTTGATAAGCGAGAACCACCCGACCAATCTTGAGGATGTCGACTTTTCGCTCTGCACCATCCAGGTTGATCGTCTCCGAATAGGATTCCATCGTGCGGCCGTACTCGTTTTCGATCTGGTAAGCACGAAACACCTGGTTGAACTTTTCAGATACCGCGACATCTGCACGCTCCAGCATCAGCCGCAGCTCCTGGGCTCGCTTGTTTCGCTCATCCAGCAAAAAAGGCATGTCGAGCGAGATGAACTGTTCAAGACCATCGATCATGCGCAACATGAATGGCGAGATTTGTCTTTCGATCAGCGTGACCTGGTCGATGCTGGTACTAAGTTCCCTCATTTCCGTGGATTGATTGTCGATCTGCTTCTGCAACTGGCTGTTGTAAACCTGCAGGCCCTCGATCTCCTTGAGCACAGTCTTGTACTCACTGAGCAGATCGCGGGTTTCTTCAGTCAATGCATCGATTTTGGCCTGTGATCGCTTCGCCTCGTCGTTGATCGACTTGGTGGTCGCAAAAATGTCGTTCAGCGTGGCAGCATTTGCCACACCAATGACGACCAGACTCAAGCTCAGAGCGAACGCTTGCGCAAGATTTCGGGTGTGCTTACTCATGTGTTGTCCTACGGGTCCTACGGGTGTAGTGGTACTTCTCGTTTTCCATTTCATGCAGGGACATGGCCTTTCCATAAACGACATCCGTCTGTGCCATATCACGGTGGTGTGGAAACGAATTCAATTGGTTAGTTACGCCTTCGCGAAGGCGACCTCTCCTGGTTGCTATCGCGAACTTGGAGTGATGCTGGAGGCGAAGCGGCAATGACATCCAACTGCATATCGCCACGCACCCAACGGAATGTCTCGCTCCCCTTAGCGTTCGAGGAGGATCAACAAACGGTTTGGCGATGTCAAGCAAGGCAGCACCAGATGATGGAAAACGCTGACAAATACAGACATCCCGATTCGCTTCGGCACCCTCGCAAACGGACCAGTCGCCATTACCCGATGTGCTGGTTGAAAAAGGCCAATGTTCGTTCAAGGGCAAGTTTCGCGGCGGCAGCATCATAACTGCCACGATGATTGCAATTGAATCCATGATCTGCCGCGTAAACGTAGACTTTGACTGATGGAATCGCGGACTTGATCTTGTCAACATCTGTCAGCGGGATATGGGCATCAAGTTCGCCGAAGTGCATGATCACCGGACACTGCGCAGTTCGGCCGGTTTCATTGACGATGCCACCACCATAGTAGGCAGACGCGGCCGAAACGCCGGTCAGTGAGCAAGCAGACAACCAGGTCAGGAGGCCGCCAAAGCAGTATCCAACCACCCCTACTTTTCCAAGGCTGGAAATATGGTTGATCGCGGCCTGCACATCACCGAGAGCGCGCGCTCGATCGAGCTGCTGGAAGGCGATCTTGATCCCTGCGCCCATGTCCTCGGCCTTATAACCCAGCTCAATATCCGGTTTCACGCGGTCGAAGATCTGCGGAGCAATGGCCGCATACCCTGCTGCGGCGAAACCATCAGTGACCTCGCGTATGTGCGCGTTAACGCCGAAAATCTCCTGTATGACCACCACCGCTCCACGCGGCTTGCCCGCCGGCAGGCTTTCCCATGCTGAAAATTTGAAGCCGTCATCTGCGCTAAGCTGGATCCTGGTGCCCACGGGCATCTCCTGTCGAATTAGGATTCAAGAATGGCATTGTTTCCACACTCTGTTCAACCCGATCCCTTTCTGTCATGCAATTGTGACAAACAACGCGTTCACTGGGCCCAATTGTGAATGTGACAATCGCAGCAAGCGCGAGTCAGCGACTGAATGTGACGATGCCCGAGCCATTTGTGACGGCGTCCATTCATTCGCCTGGTACGCCAGAACTGCGGTGGTCTGAACCAAACAGGCGCGCGCTATGGATCACACAACGAACACCATACTGATAGTCGAAGACGATGCCGATATTCGTGGGATGCTGGTCTTTTCACTGAGTCGTGCCGGATTCAATGTCGCAGAAGCCGAAAGCGCCGAGGCCGCGCTGCGGCGTCTGGACGGCATCCTCCCTAGCCTCGTGATCATCGACTGGATGCTGCCACGACTGAGCGGCATCGATCTCGCGCAGGCCATTCGGCGTGATCAGCACACTAGAGATCTGCCGATCATCATGCTGACGGCGCGGGGCGAAGAGGCCGACAAGCTCAAAGGCTACGACTCCGGCATCGACGACTATCTGACCAAGCCATTTTCACCGCGCGAGTTGATTGCCCGAATTCGCGCCCTGCTGCGACGAGTTGGTCAGCCGGAGGATGGGATAATCCAGTATCCGGATATGGCGCTCGACCTCAAATCCCATCGACTGCTGGTGCGCGGAGACCCGGTGAAACTCGGTCCAACCGAATTCCGGTTGCTTGAATTGTTCATGACATCCCCCAATCGGGCATTCGACCGTGCACAATTACTGGATCGGGTCTGGGGAAGAAGTATCTACGTGGAAGAGCGAACGGTCGACGTCCATGTGCTGCGGCTGCGCAAAGCACTCAAGCCACATGGCCTGGACACGCATATCGAAACGGTCCGTGGACTTGGTTATCGCTTCTGTCCGTGAACTATTACTCGCCTCTCGACTACGCGCTTTTTTTCGGGCTCTTGGGCTTTGGAGCGCTGGCCGGATTGGTATTCGGTCACTTTGGTCTAGGGCTCGCTGGGGGACTCCTGATCTGGACGCTGCTCCAGCACCGGCAATACGTCACCTTCAGGCGTTGGGCTTTACGTCCGCTCCGGCGACCGGAGTTCGTTACCGACGCCTGGCGAGCGGGTGCAGACATTTTGTTTCGCAGCGCCCGGCGGCAACGCGTACGTTCGAAACGCGCCATGGAAATGCTCAAACATCTGCGTGCGGTAACCGAGGCGTTACCGGATTGCGCGATTGTTCTGGACAGCAACGGGTGCATCGAACGCTTCAACACCGCCGCCACTCGCCAACTCCAGATTCGACGCACCGATCGTGGTCTTCCCTTCATTGAACTGGTGAGACACCCTCATGTCGTCGCCTTGGTGCGCAATCCAGCGCACCGGGATCCTGTTGAATTCCCCTCTCCCTTCGATGACAGCATCCGTCTGGAAGCCCGGCTTGTGCAGATGGGCGGCAATCGGAGCCTGTTGCTGATTCGGGACGTTACCCAACTTAATCGTCTGCTGTCGATGCGACAGGACTTTGTCGCCAACCTGTCACATGAACTCCGAACGCCACTGACTGTCATTCTCGGATACCTCGAGACGCTACAGGAGAATGATCTGGACGCCGGGACGACTCGACAGATCGTCGACAAGATCGTGCCACCAGCCCAGCGCATGCACGCCCTCCTCCAGGACCTGCTGTTGCTCACCCGTCTTGAATCGCAGAGCGGGGCGACCCTGGATGGCATAACGCCAATAGCGATTCCGGGCCTGTTCAATCGAGTTGTCAGCCAGGTCGGTGGCATCGGATCAAAACGCCATCACATTGTCCTGGACATCGCCAGCACTCAACGCCTCATGGGCGTCCCGGGAGAACTGGAAAGCGCGTTGGGCAACCTTCTCTCGAACGCGATTCGTTACAGTCCGGACGGCGGCGAAATTCGCCTCTCCTGGACTGATACTCCAGAGGGCTGTTGTCTGGCGGTGAGTGATCAGGGCATTGGTGTTGCACGGGAGCATTTGTCTCGATTGACCGAGCGATTTTATCGCGTCGATCTGGCTCGGGCCCGCGTTCAGGGTGGAACTGGCCTCGGACTTGCCATCGTCAAGCATGTCCTGAAGCGCCACGGCACCGTTCTGCAGATCGAAAGTGATCCAGGCAAAGGCAGCCGCTTTTTTTGTTACTTCCCGCCAGCACAACTGGTCTCTCCGAATACGTTGCTGGAAGTCATTGGCTGATTCGTTGGTTGAATCACCGCTACACGATTCGGAACGTTACGCATACCATGCATAGAAGAGCGCACGTTTCCGAGCGGAGTGCTCGGGTTAAACTGAGTCAGGCCCGACGACTTGCATTGAATACGCATGCCATTCGTCTTTGGCCAAATCAGCCGCTTCGAGGGTAGTGGAGATCATGAACAGACATATCTCAGAGCAGTTTGACGAGGAACTCCAGTCCGCACGCACGCTCTTGATGGAGATGGGCGGTTTGCTTGAGCAACAGCTGAAAAACGCTCGAGAGGCACTCCTCCGCCAGAATTCCGAAAAAGCGCTGCTGGTCATTGAAGTGGAAAAACAGGTCAACCGGCTTGAGAAAGAACTGGATGATCAGTGCATCCAGATCATCGCCCGGAGGCAACCCGCCGCCTCAGACCTGCGCATGATGATTGCCGTACTGCGTGCGACCAATGATCTGGAACGAATTGGCGACGAAGCCAAGCGGATTGCAGGGCTCGCGCTCAAATCTGGCAGCCATGTCTTTCCCGACGACCACTATGTCGACATCGACAATCTGATGGAACGGGTCCAGGTGATGGTCGCGCAAGCTCTCGACGCATTTGCTCGTTCGGATGTGGACAGTGCCCTGGAAACCATCAAAGCCGATGCGGAAGTGGATCGAATCTACCGTTCGATTGTGGAGCGCTTGTTACAGGACATGCGCAACAAACCGGATACTCTCGAGCTATCGATGAACATGACCTGGGCCACGCGAGCTCTGGAGCGCATCGGCGACCACGCGAAAAACATCAGTGAATATGTCGTCTACCTTGCCCGAGGTGATGACGTTCGCCACACTAAACCCTGATTCAACCGCACAGGCAGAACCGTCCGCATGGCCATCCAGGCAGTCATCTGGGATTTCGGTGGTGTCATTACCACCAGTCCATTCGAAGCATTCAACCGATTTGAACACCAGCGAGGATTACCCAAGGATTTCATCCGGGGTATTAACGCGACCAACCCCGAAACCAATGCCTGGGCACAATTCGAATCCAGCAGCATCGATATTGAAGCCTTCGATACCGCCTTCGCGAAAGAGGCACAAGCCAAGGGCCATCATGTTGGCGGCAAGGAAGTCGTGGTTTTGCTGTCCGGCGACCTGCGTCCCCGAATGGTCAACGTCCTGAGAACCTGCAAGGCCAATTTTCGTATTGCCTGCATAACCAACAACGTGCGATCCGGGCATGGGCCGGGCATGGCGAAGAACGCGGAGAAAGCAGCTGCGATGGCTGACGTCATGATGCTCTTTGACCTGGTCGTCGAATCGAGCATCGAGGGGATACGCAAGCCTAACCCCAGGATCTATACGCTCACCTGTGAACGACTGGGAGTTGAGCCTGATCAGGCTGTCTTTCTCGATGACCTTGGGATAAATCTGAAGCCCGCCAAGATGTTGGGGATGCAAACGATCAAGGTGGTCAGTGAATCCCAGGCGATCAATGACCTTGAGCAGCTTACAGGACTACGATTCCCCTAAGCGGCGCTGCAGATCGACATGGACCTCGCTTACCGGACCGCACATCCGTGCGATCCGATGCATCAGGAGATCGATCAGGCCG
>JAYSTS010000114.1:0-2920 GCA_043719475.1 Gammaproteobacteria bacterium
GACGTCAGTGACAAGCTCATCGTGCCACCCGGTGGCACCGCACGCCGCGTGATGGCGCAGTTTTTCCGGGACAATGTGGCCAAGTCCGGGCATGACATCACCAACGTCAGCGATTCGGAAATCGTCGACTCCATTGCCTACTTCGTGTTCCCCAACCAACAGTTTTTCGTGGGGCATACCTTCCCCATCGTCTATCGGTTCCGGCCACTGGGACAGGCGCACGATCGATCGTTATTCGATCTGATTCTGCTCAAACCACGGCCCAAGGACGGCACACCGGTCGAGCCCGCTGAACCGTACTGGTTGAAGGCTGAGGAGTCCTACACCACTGTGCCGGGCATGGACCCTTACGTCGGCCACGTGTTCGACCAGGACACCGGCAACATGCAAGCCGCGCATGAAGGCGCACTGACTGCGCTCAAACCCGGTGCGACACTCGGCAACTATCAGGAAATTCGCATCCGGCACTTCCATCGCACGCTGATGAAGTACGTGGAATCCACAGACAAGGGAGCAGACGCATGAGTACCGTTCTGATCACGGGCGCCGCACGGGGTATCGGCTTTCAACTGGCGAAGCAGTATGCCGAGGCCGGTGACCGCGTGGTTGCCACATGCCGGTCTCCCGAGCAGGCCACACAACTGAATGCCGTCGCAGCAGCATCGGGCGGTCGATTGACCGTGCACCAGATGGAAGTAGGTGACAGCGCCTCCGTAAAGGCTTGCGCCGCCGAATTAGACAGCACCCCCATCGACATCCTCATCAACAACGCCGGTGTCTGGGGCGGGCTCGACACACAGACCTTCCAGAACATGGATTATGACAACTGGGCGCACGAACTGAACATCATGGCCATGGGACCGTTCCGCGTGATCCAGGCTTTCATGCCGAACGTACTGGCCGGTACAGGACGGAAGATCGTCACCATCTCCAGTCAGACCGGCGCACATGCTTACGACCACCTGATCGGCTATTCATACGCCAGCGCCAAAGCGGCCGTGAACCGCCTGATGACCGGCCTTGCCACAGAATTCAAGGACCAGGACGTGATCATCGTGCCACTGCATCCCGGCTGGGTAAAAACTGAAATGGCCGGCGACGTGGCCGACATCTCACCGCAGGAAAGCGCTGAAGGCGTGCGCCGCGTAATTGCTGACATGACCATGGCCAACACCGGCACCTTCCTCAAGTGGACCGGTGACGTTCATCCCTGGTAGCTGACAAGACGACCCACCAGATCAACCAACACACACTCGAACGAATCAACGACTGGAGCACACAAACCATGAACGCAGGCTACAACCCGGAGTTCAATCCGACCGGCATCGAAGGCGGTGTGGACACCAACACCCTCCCCTGGATCGCCCTGCCCCAGGCACCGGGCATGTCCATCAAACCACTGCGTGCCAGCACCGAAAGTGGCATGTTTTCCCTCATCGTGCAGATGAAGGCAGGTACCACCCTGACTGGTCTGGTTCATCTCGGCGCCATGGACATGATCGTGCTCTCCGGTTCGATGACCTATGGCGAAGGCCCGCTCGCAAGCACGCTGGAACCCGGCATCTGGGGATATATCCCGGCCAACGCACGCATTAATCAGCTCACCGCGGACACCGATACCGAATTTCTCGGCAACTACTACGGTCCGGTTGCTTTCCTCGGCAGCGATGGCAAGAGCGTGACAAGCCTGCTCACCGCGCTCGACGTACTTGCAGCCGCACGTGATCGTGGTGTCACCCTTATCCCCAATACACTGGCGGAGTGCATGGCTCCTCGGCCGCGTGCCTATCAAGGCCCCGCAGAGCCACTCGCCATAACCGGTTCCGATTCAAAGGCTCTGGTCGATGAAGCCGCTGCCATCTCCGCAAAGTCCGGCAAGACGACCAATCCGCACTTCGTGGATACGCGGACAGTGCCCTGGATCGAAAATCCCGGCTTGCCTGACCTTGCACTCAAGGTGCTGCGAGTGAGCGAAGAAACCGGCATCACGACGCTGATCGTCAGACACAACGGCGTTGCTGGCCCGCACTATCATCTCGGTGCTGCCGACTTCCTCATTCTGAGCGGACGCATCGGCTATCGCGCCGGCCCGCCTGACGGTTACGGCCCGGGTGTCTGGTTCTATGAACCCGCTGGTGCACGGCATGAATCCACCCAGCGTGTCAGTGCCGACGACCTGATCTACACCGCCAATGTCTATGGCCCAGTGCAGTTCGACGGTGGCCCGGGCACGCCGATCGCCGCCGTGCAGTCATGGATGCAGTACAAGGAGATGGCTGACAGTGCCGGTGTCAAGCTGGTGCGCAATACGTTTGCGGGGGACGCGTCACTGCTGGCGTGGGCGCCGCTGGGGTCGGCGGGGATGAGGTTGTAACAAGACCAGGCACACGGGTGAATCTTCGAAGGAGTACCTTCGACTGGCACGTTGCTCCCGACCGAACCTGGATGGTATAAATCCTCGGACGTTTCTTTGATTCGCCCAAGGATTCCTAACATGCCCAGTCCCAACACTCCCACACAGCGCAGCCAGGCGCTGGCACTGCTCAAACGACGGGGGATGACGAGGCTGGCCGAATTTCACGCGGCGGGCATAACCGCCACCACGGTCAGCCGCATGGAGCAAGCCGGCGAGGTCGTGCGTCTTGCCCGAGGACTCTACCAACTTCCCGATGCCGCGCTCTCGATGCACAACAGTCCCTCGCCGAAGCGGCTCGACTGGTGCCTAAAGGCGTTATCTGCCTGGTCTCCGCCCTTGCTTTCCACAGTCTTACTGACCAGATGCCAGCGAAGGTATGGGTCGCCATCGGGCGCAAGGACTGGCGCCCCCGTCTCACCTATCCGCCGATCCGCATCGCGCGGTTCTCTGACGAGCTTCTGCACCGCGGGGTCGAGCGCAAGAAGATCGCCGGCACGCTGGTGC
>JAYSTS010000115.1:0-2919 GCA_043719475.1 Gammaproteobacteria bacterium
ACAGTCCGACAGGACATCGCCTCTAATACAGGCCAACGTTCAATCATCTGATGGGAGATCTGACATGTCCTGGGGCTTTGATACCGATCCTGAATTCCAGCCGGTGCTCGACTGGATGGAGACCTTCGTTCACGACAAGGTCGAACCTCTCGACATGGTGCTTGCGGACTCCTATGACGTGAAGAATCCCGACTTTATCCGGCTGGTGCGTCCACTCCAGCAGGAAGTGAAGGACCGTGGACTGTGGGCCTGTCACCTCGGCCCGGATCTCGGTGGTCCGGGTTTTGGTCAACTGAAGCTCGCGCTCATGAACGAGGTGCTGGGCAAATCACGCTTTGCGCCCATCACTTTTGGCTGCCAGGCACCGGATACCGGCAATTCCGAGATCCTCGCCCACTACGGCACCAAAGAGCACAAGGCCCGTTATCTGCAACCGTTGCTGGATGGCGAGATCGTGTCGTGTTTTTCCATGACCGAACCACTCGGCGGCGCTGACCCGACGATGTTTACCTGCCGCGCCACGCCGGACGGTGATGACTTTGTTATCAATGGCGAGAAGTGGTTTTCGTCGAATGCCCGCTGGGCGTCATTCCTGATCGTCATGGCCGTTACGGATCCGGATGCTGCCCCGCACAAGCGCATGACCATGTTCATCGTGCCGAGCGAAACACCCGGCATCAACATCGTGCGCAACACGGGTGTTGGCACCGAGCCTCGCGGCCACGGCAGTCACGCCTACATCCGTTACGACAACGTGCGTATTCCTAAAACAAACATGCTGGGCGCACGTGGCCAGGCATTTGCCGTGGCGCAGACACGTCTGGGCGGCGGTCGTATCCACCACGCCATGCGCACCATGGGCCAGTTGCAACGTGCCTTCGACATGATGTGCGAACGGGTTCTGTCGCGCTCAACCAAGGGTGAAGTACTGGCGGACAAACAGAGTGTGCAGGAGAAAATCGCTGATTCGTGGATGGAGATGGAGCAGTTTCGGCTGATCGTGCTGCGCACTGCGTGGCGTATCGACCAGTACAAGGACTACATGATGGTGCGCAAGGACATCGCCGCCATCAAGGCGTTGATGCCGAAGGTCTACCACGATGTGGTCTCACGCGCCCTGCATTTGCACGGCTCGCTTGGTGTGTCCAATGAAATGCCGTTCACGGGTATGTTGATTGGCTCTTACACCATGGGCTTGGCCGACGGTCCGACAGAGGTGCACAAGGTCACCGTGGCCAAACAGGTGCTACGTGATTACAAGCCAAGCAAGGATCTGTTCCCGAGCTACCACCTGCCCCGTCGATACAACGAAGCAGTGGCACAGTACGGTGCGCAGATCGAACGCGAACTGGCCAACTGGTAATGGCCCTCCTAAAACGCGGCGACATCGATCTCTATTACGAAGTCCACGGCAGTGGCCCGGCCATCCTGCTGACCCACGGTTATTCGGCCGACACGCAGATGTGGGCGCCGAATATCGAAGCGCTGTCAGCCAGACACAAACTCATCCTCTGGGATGTGCGCGGCCACGGGCGATCTGGTGCGCCGGCGGACCCGGCGTTGTACTCCCGTGACAAGACCATGCACGATATGGCCACACTGCTGGATCAGTTGCAGATCGAGCGGGCGGTGATTGGTGGTTTGTCGCTTGGTGGTTACCTGTCGCTAGCCTTCAATGTCTTTCACCCGGATCGTGTTCGCGGTCTATTGATCTTCGACACCGGCCCTGGTTATCGAAACGATGAAGCGCGCGAGGGCTGGAACCGGATGGCGATCGAGTCCGGCGAAAAACATGCGCGTACGGGCTTGCGCCTGGCTGCTCGTGGCATCCTCACGCAGCAGGATTCGAAGGTGCTGGATTCAATGCCTGGCATCTGCGTACCCACCCTGGTGCTCGCCGGCGCCAACGACAAGCCTTTCCTCAAGGCTACGGATTACATGGCGGCGAAGATTCCCGGTGCCCGCAAGGTGATCATTGATAACGCAGGGCACACCGCCAATCTCGATCAGCCCAATGAGTTCAATCAGGTGGTGACACAATTTCTTGCAGATCACTCGCTCTGAACAATGCCCAGACCAGCGGCGCGGCTACCAGGACGGTGGCCGCAGCCAGCCAGAGCGAAGCCCGAGTACCGTACGCAGTGGCCAGTGCCCCACCTGCCAACGCACCGATCAGCGTGGCGAGTTGACCCAGCCCCCGCAACGCGGCATCAACCCGGCCACGAATGGCTGCCGGCGAATGGATCTGACGGAGCGTGCGGCTGTGGATCATGGCAATCACACTGCCCGAGTCCCCGATAATCTGATGGCCAATCAACAACAAGGCGCCAACCAGTCCTGCAGCGGGTACCAATGGAATCAGCAGCGCACCGAGTCCAGCACCCAGCAGACCGATGGCCAGCGCATTTCCACTACCCATGACACTACCGAGGCGTGAAGCAATCGCCGCACCAGCCAGTGAGCCCAATGCCCCGGTTGCAAAGATCAAACCGAGCGGACCTGTCTCGAAGGCCAGATCCCGTGACACAAAGATCATGTAACTGGCGCCCGTGATGCTGAAGCCGAACGCCAGGAAAACATCACACACCGCAAGCGAACGAAGCACTGGCCTTGTGGCCACCAGCCTGAACCCGGCGACCGCTTCCTGCATCCAGCTGCCTTTGACAGATCGACTCACGCCAGGCGGTTGTGGGATCTCCGGCAGTCCACGCAGACACAGCGCTGAAATCACATAAGAAGCCAAATCGCTGACCAGAGCAAACATCGGCCCAAGCCACTGGTAGATCCAGCCGCCGGATGCAAAGGCAACTGACTCGGAGGTACTCGATGCGGCAGACATCTGCGAATTTCGAACAGTCAGATCGCCATGCGGAACGTGCTCGGCAAGCCATGCGGATCGCGCGATGGAAAACACCATGG
>JAYSTS010000116.1:0-2913 GCA_043719475.1 Gammaproteobacteria bacterium
GCGGCCGCGCCGAGCGTCATCGAGTGCGCCGCAGTAAACCCGGTTACCGCGAATGCAGTGCGCTTGAAACTGCCCGCCAGCAGCACAAGACAGGCGACAAACAGAAGATGATCGTAGCCCCGCAGGATGTGCTCGATGCCAAGGGCGAGGTAGTGCTGCAGGACCCCACGGGTCGAGGCGCGCACCGGAACGTCGATCTGCTGCTCTCCAGGCGGAGCATGGTTTGTCCGCGTCGATCCATCCGACCACTCAACTCGAATCACCGTTGCCAGCGAGGGGACAGTGCCAGGAAATTTCAACACCACGCTCTTGATTGAATCGACAGCGTCACAAGCGTACCAACGTATTCCCTGAAGCGACTTCGACACGGAACGATGCGCACCCGTTTCGCCTGGCGTTTCGGCATCCATCGCTGCCGCACAGCCACCGGTCAGCACGACATCGGGCGCATCCTCCACCTGAACGCTATCAGGAATTTTCCATGACAATAATGTTTCACCCTCATCACGCAGATCGATCTGAACAAAGATTGGGCGGCTGTCGTGGGCGTAGACCCCATCCGTGAACAAGGCAACGCACAACGTGAATAACCTCGCAACTCTCATGGCATCGCGCCGCGCTGCAGGTCAGCCGCGACATCGACCGTGTATGCACCGACCACTCGCGAGACGAATCCGGCCTTTCGCTTCTGCAACTGTTCTGCCATGAAGTCCTGAAGTACCCGTGATCGGACCTCGGTAAAATCCAGTACTCGCGCTGGAGCATTCCTGGTCAACAGCACCAGGTGTTTGCCAAAAGATGAGGTGTACACCCCACGCCATCTCGCCGTATCCGAAGACAGCGCAAAAAGGTCATCAGCCATCTGTGCGCCGAAATGACTAACCACATCCTCGCGTGTTCGTTCGACATAGTTCACCTGGTAAGGAAAACGCTCGCCGAAGCCGGTGGCACCGGTAAAGGGCACTTGCCGACGATTGAGATCGATCAAGGTATCTTGAGCCACCGCTGCTGCTTGCTCTTCTCCATGTCGACTGGCGCTGAAGAACACATGGGTGAACGAGACGTGTGCAGGTGCTGTGTACTGCGCCTGATGCCGTTTATAGAATTCATCCAGTTGGGCATCTGTCGGCGTCGGCAGCTCGGCCGCGACGCCTTCAGCCAGGTATTCCATCTTTTGCACCAAACGCTGCTTGATGACGTAGTCATCAATGCCCAGACCCATGGCTAGCGCTGATCGGTGCAGTGCTTCCTCTCGTACAAATGCGTTAACGACATCCGTCAGCGCCTCATCAGAGAATGATGCCAGTCGAGCCTGCGCATCCGCTTCATTGAAAGCCCGCATGCGCAATTGCATGAACTCGAGCAGCGCCGCTTGATCTACCTTGATCGTGTGTGGGTTATTGTCAGGACGGTCGGGATTGAGAAAGTGCCATGTACTGAACAACACAGCACCCAGCGCAATGAAGTGAAGCAGGGGGTCGGACAGGAGGCATTTCATGGTGTGAGGGGACTTTTTGTAGGAGCGGTCTCTGACCGCGTTTTTTTTCACCGGTTCAATCGCGATCAGGAGATCGCTCCCACCAAAATCGCTCCCACAATTGCATTGCAGCTACGGGGTGTACCAGATCGGCGAGGTGTAAGCCCGGTCCTGAATGCTTCGGGGAATCTCTGGCGGAAGCTGCGTGCCAAAGAATGCGGCATCCACCGTGGACCAGCGCGGCCGGGGAATCTCCAGTACACGCACGTAGTAGAACGCGCGCTCCTGCGCATCAAAATCCGGGTCTGTCCACACGGCAGCCAGATCGCCTGCGCCGATGGCATTTGTGTACGTCGCCTTGTCGACAATCACCGTCGACCCTACAGCCGGCAGCTTGCCAGTCTTTGGATCGATCACGCGGTCACCAGACCAGTCCATGTCATACACTTTTTCCTGTAGCTCCCCTTTTGCATCGAGCCAGCCCTTGATGATCTGAGCACGATCAAGATTCGCCCCATCGGGGTCTTTGGCAGCAACCACCATGAAGCTCGGTGCCCGCCCCTTTGGTGCAGCGGTGAGATCACCACCCATGGGCACACCCTTGCCATAGGCGGTGTCAAGCCAGGATGGGCTGACGAGGTCGTCTGCTCGATAGTCGAAACCGCCGAAGAAGCGGACTTCCATGCGCGATCCAGTGGTGGCATAAACCTCTCGTCGTTGCATGGCTTCAAACAGCGCAGCGCGTGTGTTGTCTGTCGCCCAGACTGCCGCATAACCTGAAGCGACCAGCTTCCAGTTCGGATCCAGCTGCCTCGCCATCTTCGTGGACAATCGGTCCTCCATCGGTTCCGATTCAGGGAACTTGCCGAAGAAGTTGTCTTCTTCCGCGGTAGATATGGAATTGTGACCATCGGTCGAGCCGATCAGGCCGAACTTGAAGGGATTCACACCGAGTTGGGCTTCCTTGCGCAGTCCGTGCTTGAGCACGCCACGTGCGTACTCGTACTGCAGCATCCAGTCCTCCTTTTTCTGGGTGTTAGTGATGTTGAAGGCATCCCAATTCTCGAAATCCGCGAATTCGTCATTGGGGGAAAGCTTCGGATGTGACTCGCTGTCTCCCTTTACCTGGGTCACCTCGAACAGCGGCTCCCAGCGACTGCTCATTTCTGCGTAGGCTCGATCCAGAGGCTTGCCGTCGAGCATTTTTTCGCCGTACATGATGCCGTTCGAAAGATTGCCGTTGTGGCCGATGGCCATGACCTCACCACCGGTCTTTGCCTCATAGTCCGCCAGTGCCGCCCACAAATCCCGAGCATCAATGCTGTCCTGCGCGGAAAATGGCGCCTGTTGCGCCACCTTGTCAGCACCATCCTTGTAGATCACCACGCGATGCAGATTGTTGCCACTAGTCATCGACGTCCATTCGTAACCGATGA
>JAYSTS010000117.1:0-6478 GCA_043719475.1 Gammaproteobacteria bacterium
ACAACGGGGGGGGAGGGCCGCCCGACGCCTCCCCCCTGCGTCAGACGCGTTGTGCGTCGGAAGCGGTACCGATTATTGTCGAATCAAGGCTAATTGCCGGTGTAGTGCGGCGTTTCCTGTGTCCGGTACGTCCGCCGCGCCAGAGCAGCGTCGTCGGTGGATGCAGTCAACAGATTCTGATCGAAGTCCATATGCATCACGGCCTCATCCAATGCACCACTCAAGGCATTGACGCTGCGCTTGATCATCTGCGCGGCGATGGGCGGTTTGCTGGCATAGAACGTGGCAAGTTCAGACGCGCGAGACAACATTTCGGCGCGTGGAACCACCTCGTCCACCACGCCCCAGCGTTCGAGAAGTGGGGCGCCAATCCGTTCCCCACCGATGACCAGACGTTTAGCGCGCGAAGGTCCCGCAAGGCGCGTGATCAACGCTAGCCCCCACCACTGCAGGTTGATACCGATGTCGATTTCCGGGTAGCACAGAAACGCATCGTCAGCAGCGATGCGGAAGTCGCAGGCGGTTGCCAGACAACCACCACCGCCCATTGCTGCACCATTCCACGCCGCAATGCTGATCTGGTCCAGGTCGAGCCAGGCGCGGATCACCCGCCCGCCCATGCGTGCATGTCGACGGCGCTGCACCAGTGGCGTCCGGCTGCCAGGCCCGCTGCCGGGGCTCGGATCGCCAAGGTCAGCGCCGGACGAGAAGTGTTTGCCATCGCCGGACAACACGACCACACGAACCTCCGGCTCATCACGCATCGAAAGCGCGGCGGCTTCAAGTTCCTGAAGCACATCAAAGCTCAGCGCGTTGGCTCGTTCAGCACGCTTTATAGTCACATAAGCCACCGGGCCGGTGGCTTTGATGGACAAATAGCGGAAGTCACTCATCACGACAATCCTCTCTTGAATTTTGTCTGCTTGGGATCAGCCACCTGATGATATCGATCTGGTTCTCACCCCACTCTTTTCGCATGAAAAATGTAACTTTCTTCCAACGCGCTCCGTCTCACGATTGATTCGCCATTTCGATACCGTCCAAAGATGACCATAACTTTGGATCTCTATCATGCGTGAGTGGTTGAACCGAGCATCATTTGCAGCCGGACTGCTGCTGGCCTCAATGCCGTTGAACTCAGCGGCGGTAGAAGGCGCCTGTAATAGAACGGCCACTTCGATGTTGCGGGCCTGCGGCTTCGAAGCGACCGACGACTTCCATAATGCGAGCGCATTTTGTGCCAACTCGGAGAACGAGTTGGCATGTATTGCAGAGGCGCGTGCGGAACGGGCGACCGCACTGGAAGAGTGTGGAGAAGTCCGGACCGCGCGACTGGGCGTCTGCGCCACCCTTGGACAGGATGCCTATCAACCACGTTTCGGCCCTGAATATGCGGCCAATTTCGTGAATCCCCGTGACATCGGCAAGACGGTGGCGCCCAATCCGTACTGGCCTCTGGTGGAAGGCGCGAAGTGGGTCTATCGCAAGCCTGTGATCGACGAAGAAGGCGATTCTGAATTTGAGATCGTGACTGTCACAGTGACCAACAAGACGAAACTCATCGATGGCATCCAGTGTCGTGTCGTGCGTGACGTTGTGATGGTTGATGACGAGCTGGTTGAAGACACTGATGACTGGATAGCACAGGATGCATGGGGCAACGTCTGGTACTGCGGTGAAGAAGTCAAAGACTACGAGTACACGGAGGGCGATCGTCCGGCTGCGCCAGAACTGGTTAGTCGGGACGGCTCGTTCAAATCCGGTCGTAGCGGTGCCCAGGCTGGCATTCTCATGTTCACAGCGCCTCAGGTGGGTGTGACTTATCGTGAGGAAGCCGACTGGGGTAATGCGGAAGATCTGTCGGAAGTCATCGCAACCGATGCAACAGAACGAGCACCAGCGGCCCGTTGCAACCGGACATGCGTGAAGCTGCGGGCGTTTTCGCCGGTCGAACCAGGCGTGAACGAATTCAAATTCTACGCACCTGGCATCGGCAAGATCGTCGACATAAAAGAATCTACCGGCGCCCGCTCGGAGTTGATCAGGTACTCCATTCCGCGTTAGGGAAGCTCTGAACACGCAGAGAAAATGCGAGGAACGCCAAGCGTTCCGACCCTTGCAAGTCGCGCTGCGACTTGCTTGGCCTGAACAAGTCGCAGGAGCGACTGGTTCAGAGGATGATCAGCGAAGTTCTGCACACGCAAAGCTTCTTGTGTTGTTCCATGCGTGGTACGAAGACCGCATCTACCAACAGCATTTGACAGCAACGCAGTCACTCACGAATTATTGTGGTCAATGCGGGATGCGATGAGGGCATAGTGTGATGACCTGCTGAGTCGGACCAGATCATCTCGCGCGCGGAGTTGATCCCGGATCATGGGGCAGTACATTCGTCCATGTGGACAATCAAGACAATTCAGAGGGGGTATGGTGAAGAAGAACAGCGCACTGGCGAAATGGCGTGCCGGAGAACAGACGATTGGTGGCTGGTTGTCACTGGCCAACACCCATAGCGCTGAAGTCATGGCCAACGCAGGCTTTGATTGGCTGTGTGTCGATCTTCAGCATGGCTTGATTGATTACACAGACTTGCGACACATGTTGCCAGCGATCTCGACCACAGACGTGACACCGCTGGTTCGAGTGGCTGGCAATGATCCCACCGCCATCATGAAGTGTCTCGACGCCGGAGCGATGGGCATCATCGTCCCCATGGTGAACAACCGTGCCGAAGCGGAACGGGCGATTTCAGCCTGCCGGTATCCGCCGCTGGGCATGCGCTCTTTTGGACCGATTCGCGCGGCCATGGTGGGTGGGCGTGGATATGTCGATGAAGCCAATGACGAAATTGCTTGCATAGCGATGATCGAGACTAAAGAGGGACTGGAGAACCTCGAGTCCATCGTTACTACATCGGGGCTGGGTGGCATCTATATCGGCCCCGCAGATCTTGCGCTGGCGATTGGGCTACCGGCTCGCGGTGACACGGATGATCCAAAACACCTGGCAACCGTTGATCGCATTTTGCAGTGCTGTAAAAAACACAAGGTACCGGTGGGCATTCATACCAACGGCATCGCCTACACGCAGCGCAGATTGGCAGCGGGTTTCAATTTTGTCACGCTGAACTCCGATGCCGGCTTCATGGCGACGGCACTGTATGCAGAGTTGGCGACCGCGCGTGGCGCGTTGAAGAAGGAACGTGAGAACACCGGTTACTAACCTCAATTGGACAAAAATACGCAACCGAAAATGTTGCGCAGGGGTATTTAGGGCTTCGGAACGATTGACTGGAGAGAAGGATGGGATTGCAGCGGAAATCAAACCGTAAGGGCACAACCAATGAAGTTGGCGGATTCAGTAATGAGACGTCGAGTAAAAACGCCCTGTGGGAGCGATCTCTTGTGGGAGCGATCTCCCGATCGCGATCTTCGATGATCCCAGCAATCGCGGTCTGTCCGCTCCCACAAGAGACCACTCCCACCAGGAGACCGCACCTGCAGCTTTACCAGTTATTGTCGAATCAAGGCTAACTGCATTGTTGCGCGGCCAGCGCATGGGGATAGCGATATGAGCAAGAAAAAAGTCGGCGTTCAGTTACCAAAACAAGCCCAGAACCAGACACTTGAGCAGCGTTATGGCCTCGAGCTGGAAGGTTTGTCGAAGGTGGCAGACATCGTCGAGATCCGTGCGGATACGCCAGCCGAATTTGCCGCCGGTGTGCAGGACGTGGATGCGATCGTCACATCCTGGGGGCTGCGTATCGACAAACAGGTGATCGACAGCATGAAGAAGTGCGTGGTCATCGGTGTTGGCAGCGTCGGTGTGGACATGGTCGACATCGACGCTGCAACCGCCGCAGGCATCGTCGTCACTAATGTTCCCGACGTCTTCATCGAAGAGGTTGCGGACTACGCCATGATGCTGCTGCTGAACGTATCCCGCCTCACACCGATGATGGCGCGTATGGCCAAAAACGGGGACTGGTACCAGGCACGGCCAATGCTCAGTCGCGTACCCAGGGTGATGGGGCAGACGCTTGGTTTGTTCGCTTTTGGCAATGTTGCGCGGTGTACAGCACGGCGTGCCAAGGCGTTTGGCATGCATGTCATTGCGTTCGATCCTTATGTGAGTGAGCTGGAAATGAGTGCACTCGGAGTTGAGCCCGTCAGCTTTGTGGAGTTGTTAGCGCGTAGTGACTATCTGTCGGTGCATGCACCACACAATGACGAAACGGAGCACGCGATCAATGCGGCCGCGTTTGCGCAAATGAAAAATACGGCCATTGTGATCAACACAGCGCGTGGTCCGATTATCGATGAGAAGGCACTGATCGAAGCTCTGCGCAGTGGCGCCATTGCCGGTGCTGGTCTTGATGTGCTCGAACAGGAACCGCCCGCACTGGACAATCCACTGCTCAGTATGGAAAACGTGTTGGTAACACCCCATGTGGCGTCCGCCAGCACGCGGATGCGTCCTGAGACTCGTCGCCGTGCGGCTCGTGAAGTGGCACTGGTTCTGCGCGGTCGTTGGCCCATGAGCTGTGTTAATCCAACGGTTCTGCCCAGAGTGGCTTTGGAGCGCTGGCAGCCGTATCCGATGAGCCGCGGTCCAAACCGGTAGACCAGTGTTTGCATTGATTTGTATCATTTCCGCAAGTCGGGACGGGATCAGCGTGCCAAGATCTGAACACTCTGTTTGAGGCGGCCAGACAATGATTGAACTCGGCGTCATTTTGATGACTGAACAATTCCGATCAGCGGAACTGGTGGATGTCGTGAACCACCTGGACTCGCTCGGGTACACCAGTGTCTGGCTACCGGAACTGTTGGGTCGCGAACCCATTGCGACTGCCGGTTACTTGCTGGGACGGACCAGAAACATGACCATCGCAACCGGCATCGCCAATGTTTATGTCCGTGATGCGCATGCAACTGCACAGGCAAGGCACACCCTGGCGGAGTTGTCTGATGGGCGGTTCATGCTTGGCCTCGGCGTGTCGAACGTTGGCCTGAACAAGGTCCGTGGGCATGACTGGCAGACACCGCTCGCCAAGATGAGCGCGTATCTGGATGCCATGGCAAATGTGAAGGTCGATGCACCGGCGTCGTCAGCTCCGGCCCCTTTGGTTATTGCGGCGCATGGGCCGCTGTTGCAGAAACTTGCTGCCGAGCGGACGGATGGCATCATCACCTATCTCATGCCGCCAGTGCATACGCAGGTGTCGCGTGCACGCATCGGGACAGGCCCGACGCTCAGTGCCGTTGTGGCCTTCATAGCCGAAGTCGATCCCGATATTGCGCGCGCCAAAGCGAGGGCGGCGCTGCGTTTGTACATGCAACTGGACTACTACCATCGTGAGTGGCGCAAATTGGGTTTTACCGATAGCGACTTTACCAACGGTGGTAGCGATGCCTTGGTCGATGCACTCGTGGCCTGGGGTGATGCGGCCACGCTCAAGCGTCGGGTAACGGAGTATCAAACAGCTGGTGCAAACCGCGTGATTGTCATGCCACTCGCGATCAAGACCAGGACAGGTCTTGATCTCACCGTGCTTGAACTGATTTCGAGCAAAGTCTAATCCTCATGCACACACCGCGTCGGTCGGGCTTTCCCGATGGTCCCGGTGGAGTCAGTGGTCTCAGGCGTATAGCGTCACGCTTGAGCTTGATTGGATTATTGCTGGTGTCCGGTTTGGTTGCAGGCGACGACACACAGGTTCAGATGCCTGCAAAATCGAGTTCGTTGCCTGCCGGAGTAACAGACGATCCTCTTCTCAACTCACGATTTCTGTTTTTCGCATCGAAGTCGCTACGGCGCAAGACGTTTCGCTGGGTACAGGAGAATAATCGGATCGATATGGCGGCGGCGCTCATCCACGCCATGAGATTTCACAAACCGGACGAACGCGATGAAATCGCGTCGGTACTGCGTGCGCTCACTGGTGAACACCATCGAGGAGACTGGTTCAAGTGGATGCTGTGGATTGAGGCCCATCCGGAGGTGGCGTCATTCGCCGGGTTTGATGTGTATTTGTCGAGTATCTTTGGCAACCTCGATCCTGTGTTCAAGAAGTTTGTCTTTCCCGGCATGCCGCATCGCATTCGGGTGGAAGAAATCGTCTGGGGCGGCGTGGGCAAGGACGGTGTTCCTGCGTTGACGAATCCGAAACACATACCGGCAACGGATGCGAATCGTCTGGTGGAAGACGAGCTGGTGTTCGGCGTTGTGATCAACGGTGATTCGCGCGCGTACCCGTTTCGTTACATGGACTGGCACGAGATGTTGAATGATGTGGTCGGTGGTGTACCCGTGTCGCTCGCATACTGCACGTTGTGTGGATCCGGTATCCTGTTCGATACGCGGCGTACGGATGATTCACCCTTTGTGTTTGGCTCTTCTGGCTTACTGTATCGCTCCAACAAGCTGATGTTCGATCAGCAGACGCACTCCCTGTGGAATCAATTTACTGGCGAAC
>JAYSTS010000118.1:0-2900 GCA_043719475.1 Gammaproteobacteria bacterium
ACAAAAAAGTAGCACTCGTACTCGTACTGCAACTTGACCCAGTTTTTGAGCACGCCGTGGTAGTGACCAAGGTGTAACCGTCCTGTCGGACGCATGCCGGAAACGACACGTGTCGCCGAATCGCTGCTACTCAAGCGAACCACCCTCCCCGATGAGGTCTTGTTGTTATGGCCGGCAGTATACCGGCAGGGGTGCGACGAGAACGAGGGGCAATCTGCCCAGTGCCAACCCGCGCCACCGGTCCAGGTGGACCGGATCAGTCAGACCGTGAAGATTCCAGCGCCCTGCCGAAGGATGACCGGGATGTCCTGAGTCAAGTCGACCAAGGTCGTCGATTCAGCTCCGCCGCGCCCACCATCGATGATGAGATCCACTCGATGTTCCAGCAGATCCCGCAGGTCCTGCGGGTCGCTGGATGGCGACTCCTGATCCGGGAGTCGCATCGTGGTGGTCATGATCGGCTCGCCAAGTTCTTCGAGCAGGCCGCGAACAATGGCATGGTCAGGCACCCGGATGCCGATCGTCTTGCGTTTTTCGTGGACCAGTCGGCGCGGGGTTTCCCGGCTGGCCGTCAATACGAAGGTGAATGGGCCAGGCGTGTAGTGCTTGAGGATTCGGAACTGGGTGTTGTCAACGCGGGCATAGGTCGACAACTCGGAAAGGTCCCGGCAGGCCAGCGTCAGCATATGATTCTTGTCCAGTCGGCGCAGGCTTTCAACCCGATCGATCGCCTTCTTGTCGCCGATATGGCAACCCAGTGCATACGCCGTGTCGGTCGGATAAACCACCAATCCACCCTCACGCAGGATCTGCGCCGCTCGGGAGAGCAGCCGTTTCTGCGGGTGGGTGGGATGAACTTCGAAGTACTGGCTCATGCTGAAACCGATGGCACGGCTTACGAGTGTGTTCAGGAATCCGGGAAAAAGATAGAAAGATAGATCATCGGGCCGCCAAATGGGGCCGGATCAAACCGTGGGGCATCGGTCACTTGCAGGAACTGCGACCAAGATTCCAGTTTGCGCCGCAACGCCACACCTCTATCATCCAACGCCCCAATCCGCCCCGAGCACTCTGGCTTGAACCAGCTTTTCGACTTCCTGCCAATCGCGGTTTTCGCCGCTGTGTTCTTCAGCACCGACGCGCCAAACAACATCTTCTACGCGACGGGTGCGTTGATGGCCGGGGTGACCATCCAGCTGGTGACCTACTGGCTCTTGCGCAAACCCATCGGTGGTCAGCTCAAGTTCACGTTCTGGGCCAGCGTCATTCTCGGTGGGATGACGCTGTTTCTGCGCGATGCAGCCTTCATCCAGTGGAAGCCGACCATCGTCAACTGGTCACTGGCCGTTGTGCTGCTGGCTTCGGAGCGTCTGACCGGACGCAACATGCTCAAACTCCTGCTCGGCCCACAACTCGCCTTGCCTGACCAGGTGTGGCGAAACCTCAGTTATGGCTGGGCTGCCGGTTTCACACTAGCCGGCGTGCTGAACCTGCTGGTCGCCTGGAACTACTCCATGGAATTCTGGGTGACCTACAAACTGGTCGGTGGCTTTGCCCTGACCCTGCTCTACATCATCTTGACCATCGTGTATCTTGCGCGCCTCGGTCACCTCAAGGACCCCAATGCCCAATCGCAGCCGCCTTCCAACCATGACCGCCCATAACACTCGGTTGTGGTTGTTCGTACTTGCCTGTCTGTCATTGTCCGTCCATGCCGAATATGTCAGCGACGATCTGAGCGTTGAGCTGCGCAGCGGCTCATCCACGGAGTACCGCATCATCAATTTTCTCAAAGGCGGCAGCAGCTTTGAGGTGATGGAAAGCAGTGACAAGTTCACGAAAGTCCGCACCGCCAATGGCACCGAGGGCTGGATCTCGAACCAGTATGTGGTGAGTGAACCCGGTGCAAGGTCAAAACTGAAGGATGCCGAAACACGTATCGAAAAATTGCAGGCGAATCTGGATGAAGCGACCGCCGGTAGTGGCAACGTTTTCAAGAAACTGGAAACTGCCGAGACCGACATCACCACACTCACTGCGGCGCTGGAAGAAGCACGCGCTGATCTGGCACGTGTGCGAGTTGCGTCTGCTGGCGCGGTGGAAGCGGCCGACTCACTGAAGAGTCTGGAGGAACTGAACGCACGACTGCGCAACGAACTGCGCGATCTCGCCGCTGATCGCGAGCGACTGGCCGCGAACCTTGAAGAGCGATGGCTGCTGATCGGTGCTGGCCTGTTGTTTGGCGGATTGCTGCTTGGCGTCATCATCAAATCGAGACCCCGTCGAAGCGCCTGGTCGTGATAACGCTCAGCGTCAACCTCAACAAGATCGCGACCTTGCGCAATGCACGAGGCGGCTCGATCCCGGATGTCGTGCAGGCTGCCAGGACCGTACTCGACGAAGGTGCCCATGGCATTACCGTGCATCCGCGACCAGACCTGCGCCACATCACGCCCGCTGATGTTCATGCGCTGGCATCGCTGCTGCGCGATGAGTATCCGGATATCGAATTCAATATTGAAGGCAACCCGGTGCCCGGCCCTCGCGCCAATGGTTATCCGGGCCTGGATGCGCTGATCGAAGCGACACGACCGGCTCAGGCGACGCTCGTACCCGACTCTGATAATCAGCTGACCAGCGATCATGGCTGGGATTTGCTGGGAGACAACGGACCTCTGATCGAGCGCATCACCCGGTATCACGACTGGGGCGCACGGGTCTGCCTGTTCATGGACACCAATCTGGACGCGATTGATCGTGCAAAAAGTGTTGGGGCAGACCGGATCGAACTGTATACCGGTCCATTCGCCGATGCGGTCGCGACATACGGGCCGCTCTCTAACGAAGCCAGTTGCAGCCTGGCGGACTATCGGGCTGCAGCCAGTCATGCCCAACAACTG
>JAYSTS010000119.1:0-2888 GCA_043719475.1 Gammaproteobacteria bacterium
ACTGGAGAAATCGATGATCGTCGTTAACGCTACCTTCGAGACCACTGCCGCAGCAATAACCGCTATGAAACCGGCCATTCTGACCATGCAGACTGCCAGCCGCGCCGAACAGGGGTGCGAGGACTATACCTTCAGCGTCGAACTGGAGAATCCGAACGTCATGCGCATCACCGAACGATGGGAGAGCATGACCATCCTGCAGGCTCACTTCCAGACACCGCACATGGCAGCGTTTCGTGCGGCCATGGCCGCCAACCCGCCAAAAGGCGTGGTCGCTCATTTTTATGAAGCCAAAGAAGTCGCGATGCCGTCCTGAACAAACCGCGTTAACAAGGCAGCAAATACGAAGCCAGTATTCGCTGCCAACGCGCTTCAGGTTTCGAGAAACCAGCGCATGATCTCGCCATTCATTTCGGTGGGATAGGTGTGCGAAAGATCGTCAACCTCTTCATACCGGACACGAGCCCCAGCCGCCTGTAGCGCCTGCGCAGCCATCTGCGCCAACCCTACATCGAACATCCAGTCAAGCACACCATGCGTCACAAATACCGGCAATCCGCTGATCCGGGTCTGGCTGGTCATCGTTAGCAACATGGGATGAAAGGAGGCTGCGATCGGGGCGAGGTGCGTAAAGGGCGAGTTCTCCAGCAAACCCGACACATAACTGAACGTGCCGCCATCGGACATACCCGTCAACAACAGACGGTCTTCCCGCACCGCATATCGTTCGCGCGCAAAGGCCAGCATCCGCAGCAGGTTTTCCGTATCGACGTCCGGCCCCATCAACGACCAGGTGCGATCGATCGAAGTCGGCGAGATGAGGATTGCGCCGTGTGTGCGTGCTTCGCGCAGCCAGGTCCACAGGAATGCTCGACCATGACCACTGCCACCATGCAGGGCAACGATCACGGGCATTGGCGTATCCGGTGTTGCGTATTCCGGGACATAGAGTGAAAAACCGCCCCGTTCCATAGCCCCGTTCGCCGCATGCAGTACGCCGGTATCAAATCCCATCGGCCGTTCACCATCGAAACGCGCCAGCAGCTGTCGATCGTCCCGGTGGTCCTCACTGAGAAAAAATGCACTCACGGGTGGCAGCATGTCCGCAAGCGGATAGAGCGTCTCCAGGGCTCGGCTCTGAAATCGCAAGGCGCCATAAGCGGCGAGTATCGGGTTGCTGTGCGCAGGGGCATCGGCGAACCCGTCCAACCCCTTTAGAACGCTGTTGGACGTCTCAGCCAGCGCAACAGAAAAATTGCGAAGGTGATCTGGAATCTGGAGCGTCTTGAAGTGGTTAAACGCCTCATTCAAAGGTTCCCGGTATGGCGCGACGGCCGCCACGATATCAACAAGATCAGGTGGATGCAGATGACGGCCAGCTTGCGCCAGAACATCGAGCGCCGACATGAGAGGTGACAACAATCCGACAACACCTTCAAACAGGCGCTCTTGTTCCGCGTCCATCGGAGTTTCCTCGGGAGTTTCGGGAGTCGGGAGGGTGGGAGCATACACGTCCGCTTTGGTATGCTCGAACCCTTTGCTCACAGGTCTGGAAAATGTCGTCGATGAAATTGTTGCCGGAACCCTACTATTTGCCTGTCGGCGATGAAATCGAAGTTTTCGAGGCGGCCTTCAACGCTCGCTTGCCGGTGCTGATGAAAGGACCAACCGGATGCGGCAAGACTCGATTCGTCGAGCACATGGCGTGGCGTCTGCAACGATCGGGAAAGCTTGCGGCGAATCCTGCGCTGCTGACCATTTCGTGCCACGAGGATCTCACCGCGACAGACCTGGTCGGTCGTTATCTGCTCAAAGGCGATGAAACGGTTTGGCAGGACGGTCCCCTGACCCGATCGGTTCGCAGTGGCGCAATCTGTTACCTCGATGAAGTCGTCGAAGCGCGCAAGGACACGACGGTTTTGATCCACTCGTTGTCCGACCACCGGCGGCTGCTGCCAATCGACAAGACCGGCGAACTGGTCACGGCTCATCCAGACTTTCTCTTGGTCATGTCCTACAACCCAGGGTATCAGTCCGTTCTGAAAGATCTGAAACCGAGTACCCGGCAACGATTCGTGAGTATCGAGTTCGACTATCCGGCGTTTGGACAGGAAGCCGAAATCATCGCCCATGAGAGCACGATCAATCAGGAGATGGCCGAACGACTGGCTACCATCGCCGAGCGAGTACGCAATCTGCGCGATCATGGTTTCGAAGAGGGCGTGAGTACTCGCCTGCTGATCTACACCGGTCAACTGATCAGTCAGGGCATCACACCACGACGTGCAGGAGAGCTCGCCATCACCACCGCCATCAGCGATGACCGAATCGTCCAGGATGCAGTGCGCGACATCATTGACGTCATACTTCCGTGATCGAACTGGCTGATGTTGAAGGCCCGCTCGCCCTCTTCGCCGAAGGGCTGGCGGGGCGGTACCTGCACCTGAAGACGTTGACCGAACGCAACACCAATCCCATCGACGCGCGCCTGACCAACCAGAGTATGGATTCGCTCTATCTGCCGGACAGTCTGCCGAACGGCGATCGCTCCGATTATCTGGTACTCGTCCTCAAACAGATCGGGTATCGCGAGTGCGGCACGTTCAATTTCGACTACGCACAATTCTGCCAACGCTCCGGGTTTCCCCAACCCGCACCAAAACCGCACACTCAACCTGATCGTGACAGCGACTTCACCCGCCTGTTTGCCCGATTCGAAGACCCTGCCATCGCACGTCGTCTGTTTCTGCTGCTGGAGGAACTTCGAATCAATGCCTACGTGGCAGGTGCATACCCAGGCGCTGCTCGCTATCTGCACCAGCACCACGACAACCTGCGTGCCGAATTTCTCGCTCACCGCACTCGATTTGATCTTCTGCAGCATCGTG
>JAYSTS010000120.1:0-18312 GCA_043719475.1 Gammaproteobacteria bacterium
GCCTTCAGCGCATCGGCGGCAGGTACGAGTTGAAGACCACCAGAGACGGCAGCGTGGTAGTCGATGAATTCGCCGCTCGGAGTTTTCTCGGCGAAGAAAGGGCTCTTGTTTTCGGCGACTGCCTTTGCGAGCGCTTTGTCTGCAATTGCCGCATCGCCGAATCCCGCAGTATCGAGCCGTGTCACGTCATGCCAGTGACGTACGAAACGGTCACCGCCACGAAACGCCCCGTGTGCACAGAAGGCGTGGATCGCCGTGGTCTTCTCCCAGAAGGTGCGTTCGGCGCGCATGACCTGTGGCGTAGCGGTGGGAAACACCACACCTTGCAAGTGGGCAGCGGCGTCGTTATGAAAAGCGTGCGGCTCACTGGGCTTTCCGGTTGATCGCGCGTCGAATTCCAACATCACCGCCGACGCGACATAGTCATTGCAGAGGCCAAGCCTCGTTGGGATGTGAAGGTCGACACAAGCGGCACGCCAAGGCTTACCCCGTCGATCTGGCTGAAGAAGGGCTGCCGTTCGCACTTTTGGGTTCGCGACGGCCGGGTCTTTTGGTGCTGAAAGGCGCAGAAAGTACCGGTTCGGAGATCACTCAGTTCAAAAAGGGCTGCGTTGAACGCGTGTCTGACATCTTGTCTGCGGATGATATATTTCGTTCAATCCGTCTCCATTCAGGAGACGTATTGCGCGAAAAATATTACAACCTGCTCTGAGATTGCTGTTTTTACGTGCGTACCAGCCAGGTGAAGCGGCGCCAGAAAGCTTGTTATTGTGGCGATTATGTTATGACTATTGCCATAATAATGCGCATTTTGTTGACGTATTTCTAATGTGGTGTTATTTTGGCTTTTATTTTAAAAAATGACCAGAATAATTTCATTATGGCAAAGACGATCGCTCCGCTACTTCCCTCGACGACCGAGCTCCTACAGCGGTTCGCTGACCGGTTGCGCTTGGCTCGACGACGTCGGCGCCTCACCGCCAAACAGGTAGCGGAACGGTCGGGCATGGCGCCGATGACCCTGCGCAGCCTGGAGCGGGGTGGGTCGGGCGTGACGATGGGGGCCTACCTGGCTGTCATGCAGGTGCTTGGTATCGAGAAAGACCTGGACCTGCTGGGGGCTGCCGACCTGCTAGGCCGCGAGTTGCAGGATGCGCGCTTGACGACTCAGGGTAAACCGTCGGTCCGCAACGAGTCGTCGGTAGCCGGAGCGCCGGTGAAGCGCAGGCGAACGATGCCCGCTGTCGATGCGGCCAGCGATCGACCGGCTTCGGCCAAAACAATCAAAGCTGGGCCTCAATCCCTCAAGAGCACCGGGCAGTGGGTAGAGAAGAGCGGTTTCACCAGTGCCCAAACCTTGGTCGATCTGATCGACGCCAAAGGAACCGCGCCAAAGAAGAGGCGCTGAACCGTGGCCGTTGCCGTCTACGCTGATTGGGATGGGTTGCCGCATCCTTTGTGCCTGGGTTGGCTCCATGGGTTGCGTGGAGCAGGGCGGGAGGTGTTCGAATTCGAGTTCGATGCTGCGGCATTGGCGCATCCTGCGTTGATTGGCCTTCAACTCGATCCGCGGCTCGGGCTGTACCCGGGTCGCCAGTATCCGCCCCAGGGGCACGAGACCTTTGGCGTGTTCGCCGATGCCAGTCCGGATCGTTGGGGTCGCTTTCTGATGCAGCGGCGCTTGGAACGGGAGAAGCGTGCAGGCCACGTACCCAAGCATGCGCGCCTGTACGAATCTGACTATCTGTTGGGTGTACATGATGCATTTCGGGTGGGCGCGCTTCGATTCCGGCGCGAAGATGCAGATGACTTTCTCGACAACCACTTTCTCGACAACCGCAACGATGTCGCGGCGCCACCGTTCGTGCAACTGCGCGAACTGGAGGCCGCCAGCCTGGCGCTGGAACGCGACGAAGACAACACGGCTGCGGCCGGCGACGACTGGCTGCGCATGTTGATCGCCCCTGGCGGTTCGTTGGGTGGCGCCCGGCCCAAAGCCAGCGTCGTCGATCCGGAAGGGCACTTGTGGATTGCCAAGTTTCCCAGCGTGCGCGACGAGCATGACGTAGGTGGGTGGGAGTTGGTCGTGCAAACGCTGGCTCGCGGCTGTGGATTGCGAGTACCCGAAGGACTCGCGCGTCGGTTCGCGAATCCACACCACACCTTTCTCGTGAAACGTTTCGACCGGACCGAAACCGGGCGGCGTCTGCACTTCGCCTCGGCCATGACGCTGACTGGTCGCAAGGATGGTGATGACGCATCGACAGGTGCAAGCTATCTGGAACTGGCCCGCGTGCTGATCGATCACGGCTCGCAGACCAATGCCGACCTTCAGGAGTTATGGACCCGCATCGTGTTCAACATGCTGGTGTCGAACACCGACGACCACCTGCGCAATCACGGCTTCCTCCTGGTGCCTGGCAAGGGGTGGCACCTGTCAGAGGCCTACGACATGAACCCGGTGCCCGATGCGCATGGGTTGCGGCTAAACGTCAGCGAGGCCGACAACGCGCGGGATATCGACCTGGTTCTTTCCGTGGCACCATACTTTCGCATCACCGTGAAGAATGCGCGCACGATCATCGAGCGCAGCCAGGCCGTCGTGCGGCAGTGGCCGAAGGTCGCCAAGAGCCTGCGTATTCCGGCGCGCGAACAGCAGCGGATGGCTTCTGCGTTCAGGCTAGCGGATTGACGGTGATGGCCGAGTCCATCTCCGGCGCTAGCAAAGCGCTCGTTTTTTGACGGTAGGAATAACGGTAATGTGTGATCATGAAAACAATGAAATCCAGATTTCACGCGGGTTTCCCGGCCTCGGAAACCATCGAGTGGGAATGACCGACGAGCAGTGGATGCAACGAGCGCTTGAGTTGGCCCAGCAAGCGCAGGCGCGCAACGAAGTGCCGGTTGGGGCAGTCGTTGTCAGCGCTGCAGGTGAGCTGCTGGGAGAAGGTTTCAACCAGCCAATTTCCACCGCAGACCCGACTGCGCATGCTGAAATCGTTGCGCTGCGGGCTGCGGCAGCCAACGCGGCCAACTATCGTTTGCCCGGTTCAACCCTGTACGTGACGCTTGAACCCTGCCTGATGTGCGCTGGGGCTTTGATTCATGCCCGTGTCGAGCGGCTGGTGTTTGCAGCATCAGAGCCCAAGTCAGGGGCGGTCGTGTCGGCTTTTCAGGTGCTCGGTGCATCTCACTTGAACCACCTGGTTTGTGTCGAGTCGGGAGTGTTGGCTGAGCAGTCCACACAACTGTTACAGCGTTTTTTTGCGGCTCGACGCGCAAGCGGGGTGGGTGGCAGCCAGTGAAAATCAGACGAGGAGCAATTCGGCGTGAGTGAACTGATGCTGTTTGAAGGGCGATCTGCGTTCTCCGCCTTTCGACTAAGCAAATTTGCAGCTCGATTGGGCGTGGCAGCTCATTCTCTGTACGCGCAGTACATTCATCTGGTTGCTGTGGACGAGCTGTTGTCGCCTGCATCGATCATGCTGACTACCAGGCTGCTCGAATATGGGCCACTTGCACAGATGCCGGAGCGTACCGGCGTTTGTGTTGGCGTCGTGTTGCCGAGGTTGGGGACGATTTCCCCGTGGTCGAGCAAGGCGACAGACATTTTCAAAACCGCAGGTTTGTCGTCGGTGCGTCGTGTTGAACGCGGTATTCGATGGTTTGTCGACCATGACGGATCAAAGCTTGATTGCCATGCTCTCTATGACCGGATGACCGAACGATGGGCGGTGGATGGAGAGTTCGGTGATCTGCTGCTGGAGGCACCACCGAAACCACTAACGCGCATTGTGCTGCGAGAAGATGGCCTTGGGGCTCTGCGTCAGGCGAATCAGGTATTGGGCCTTGCGCTGTCTGAAGATGAGATCGAGTACCTACATGCCGCCTATCGACAGATGCAGCGTGATCCGACGGATGTCGAGCTGATGATGTTTGCACAGGCGAATTCCGAGCATTGTCGGCACAAGATTTTCAACGCAGACTGGATCGTCGACGGTGACCATCAGGATCGTTCGCTGTTCGACATGATCCGCAATACTCACAAGGCGATCAACGGGCGTGGCGTGCTGTCGGCGTATCGCGACAATGCGGCGGTGATCGAAGGAACCACGCAGGACAGGCTCTTCATTGAGACCGGCACAGGTCGTTATCGATTCCACTATGAACCCGTACACGTTCTGATGAAGGTGGAGACGCATAACCATCCCACCGCGATTTCTCCGTATCCCGGTGCGGCTACCGGCTCTGGTGGAGAGATTCGTGACGAAGGTGCGGTTGGTCGGGGTTCAAAACCAAAAGCCGGCCTGACCGGATTTACCACGTCACATCTCAATATTCCCGGCTTTCGTCAGCCGTGGGAGATGGACAATGGAAAGCCCGACCACATGGTATCCGCGCTCGATATCATGATCGATGGCCCGCTGGGTGCTGCTGCGTTCAACAATGAGTACGGCCGTCCGGCGTTGACCGGCTACTTCCGCACCATGGAACTTCTTGATGCCAACCAGTCCGTGCGCGGTTATCACAAACCCGTGATGATCGCCGGCGGTGTCGGGATGGTTCGATCCGAGCATGTTGAGTCTTTGCCCTTTCCGGCAGGGACGGCGCTCGTCGTTCTTGGTGGCCCGGCGATGCTGATCGGCTTGGGCGGAGGTGCCGCGTCCAGTGTCGATGCCGGCAGCAGTCACAGTGCACTTGATTTTGCGTCGGTACAACGGGACAACGCCGAGATGGAGCGTCGCTGTCAGGAAGTCATCGATGCCTGTGTCGCGCTCGGCCAAGACAATCCGATACTGCTCATTCACGATGTCGGGGCTGGTGGGTTGTCCAATGCGCTGCCGGAACTCGTCAAGGATGCCGATGTCGGTGGGCGTTTTGATCTACGCCGCATACCCAACGCTGATCGTGGCATGGCCCCGCTTGAGATCTGGTGCAATGAAGCACAAGAACGATATGTCATGGGCATTCGCACCGAAGCGCTCACTCAGTTCGAGGCCATCTGCGAACGGGAGCGATGCCCCTATGCGGTGGTCGGTGAGGCCATCCGTGACAAGCATCTGCACGTCATCGACCCGGAATTGGGCAACACACCGGTAGATCTGCCGATGGACGTGCTGTTTGGCAAGGCGCCGAGAATGACCCGTCGTTATGTAACGACTGCGACCGTGGTCAAGCCGCTGCGACTGCCTGAGCTTCCGATCGGCGAGGCTATCGAACGAGTGCTCAGATTCCCGGCTGTTGCCAGCAAGAAATTTCTGATCACGATTGGTGATCGCAGTATCACCGGGCTCGTGGCACGTGAGCAGATGGTCGGTCCGTGGCAGGTGCCGGTGGCCGACGCTGCGGTCACTCTGGCTGGTTATCGCACGCTGCACGGCGAAGCGTTTGCCATGGGCGAACGCTCACCACTGGCATTGATCAACGCGGCCGCTTCTGCCCGCATAGCCGTAGCCGAGGCTTTGACCAATCTGTGGTGCGCTGATGTTGTCGCCCGCGAACGAGTTGTTCTGTCGGCAAACTGGATGGCGGCTGCCGGCAGTGGTCATGAAGACCAGGCCCTGCACGAAGCGGTGTTCACAATCGGTCAGGAGTTCTGTCCAGCGCTGGGGATCGCAATTCCGGTGGGCAAGGACAGCCTGTCCATGCGCACCCGTTGGGCAGAGAAGGAAGTCATCGCGCCGCTGACGCTGATTGTTACTGCGTTTGCGCCTGTCAATGATGCTTCGCGCACACTGACCCCGCAGTTGCAACGCCTGGCGGGAAGCCGGCTCGTTCTCCTCGCCTGTACACCCGATCAACGACTGGGTGGCAGTGTGTTGGCGCAGGTGGTATCCCAGTTAGGGAGTGAGTGTCCCGACGTTGAGGCAACAAGTCTTGCATCTATGCTAACGATCATCGATACGGCCAGACGCCAGAACGACCTGCTGGCCTATCACGACCGCAGCGACGGTGGGTTGCTTGCAGCGGTACTTGAAATGTCCTTTGCGGGTCGTGCTGGTGTTGATCTGCAGATTACGGGCGACCTGCTGGCAGGACTCTTCAACGAAGAGATCGGCGTGGTCGTCCAGATAGACACAGCGCGGTATGAGCGCTTCGTCGAAACGAGTGTTGCGGCTGGGCTGCATGCACGGTGTGTGGGTACGGTTCGTGATGATGAGTCGGTCATCATTCACCACGATGACAGCGAAGTTTTCCGAAGCACGAGAGCTGCGCTCGAACAGACCTGGGCGGAAACCAGCTATCGCATCCAGCGTCAGCGCGACGATGAGCGATGTGCCGACGAAGAGTTTGCATCGATAACTCGCGCCTCAATGGGTCTCACATCGAAGCTGACGTTCGATCCTGCACGAGCACCTGCTGTTCTGAGCGGGAAGCCCGCCATAGCGATTCTTCGTGAGCAGGGCGTGAATGGGCAAATGGAGATGGCTGCAGCGTTCGAGCGCGCCGGCTTTGCACCGGTTGATGTCCATATGACGGATCTGCTCAGCGGACGGGTGAGCCTGGATTCATTCCCTGCATTGGCGGCCTGTGGCGGATTCTCTTATGGCGACGTGCTGGGTGGTGGTGGTGGCTGGGCCAAGTCGCTGCTGTTTCACAAAACGCTCGGGGAACAATTTGCCGAATTTGTGCGTCGCGACCGACTGTTGCTGGGTGTCTGCAATGGTTGCCAGATGATGGCGCAACTGAAATCGCTGATCCCCGGCGCGGAACATTGGCCACGGTTTGTGACCAATCGTTCCGAACGCTTCGAAGCGCGAACGGTACAACTGCGCATCAACGATGTGGTTTCACCCTGGCTCGATGGTATGCAGGGCAGTGTGTTGCCAGTCGCCGTCGCTCACGGTGAGGGCAGGGCGGAGTTTGTGTCCGCAACCGATTTCGACGTCTTGAAGCGAAATGGGCAGCTGGCCATGCAGTATGTCGATCCAGATCTGGACGTGACCATGCAGTACCCCTTCAATCCCAACGGTGCTGTTGAGGGGCTGGCTGGTCTGACTGCGGCTGACGGACGAGTGCTGATCCTCATGCCCCATCCGGAGCGAGTGTTTAGATCGGTATCGAATGCGTGGCGGGATTCCCACTGGGGTGAAGATGGCCCATGGCTGAGACTGTTCCAAAACGCCAGGGTGGCGCTGGATCAATAGCGGTACGAAAGCTTCGGAAGGCTACCGGTGCGCCCTGGCGGGGCGGATGACGTCCAGCGCGCGTGGTGTAAACACACCTGACTGTCGATCCGAAAAGTAGAACTTCAGGGTATCGGTGACCACCGGAAAAGCCAGCTGATCCCAGGGGATTTCATCCTCACCCAGCAGTTTGACGTCCAGTGACTCGGTGCCGGCCGAAAAATCGGGCCTGGTCATTTCGGCGCGGAAAAAACAGTAAATCTGGTTGATGTGAGGCAGGCTGAACATCGTGTATAACTCGATAATGTCGACGTTCGCACAAGCTTCTTCCAGCGTTTCCCGTGCGGCACCCGCCGCCGCAGTTTCACCGTTCTCAAGGTACCCCGCCGGCAGCGTCCAGAAACCATGACGTGGCGCGATGGCCCGTTGAGCGAGAAGCACCTTGTCCTCGTGTGTTACCAGACAGCCTGTCACCACGCGCGGATTTTGATAATGAACCGTGCCGCAACCATCGCAGATATAACGCGGTCGGCTATCTCCTTCCGGAATTCGCGAAACAACGGGATTACCGCACTGGCTGCAGAAGTTCATGCGTCCATTGTACTGGACGAGCGAGAGATTTCGCGAAGCCGCGAACAGGTTGATCGCGATGCGGTGTGACACTCCAGACAAACCAGGGCATGTCAATTCAATGAGGTGGCCTCTTCATGGGAATAACCTGGGCGTTGCGTGGCTTCGCTTCCGGTATGGGGCCGTCACCAATGGCGTCTTCCGGCTTCAGAAAGCAGCGATTCAGTTCGGCGAGTTTCCAGCACATCATCTCTGACAGCTTGATGGTGGCAGCCATGGGTGAGCGGGCGCGTTGTCGCTCCATGTCAATCTGAAATGCGAGTCCTTTGAGCCGCTGTCGTTTCAGCGGATCGATCTGGCCATCGATCACCGCTTCGGTCAGCCGCTTGCGCAAACTCTCCAGAGCCTTGGGATCGTGACGTGCCAAATCCACCAGGACATCAAACTCTGGCAGCTCTCTCATGGTCTTTTTGAACTCGTCGTACTTCCGGGATCGGGTACTATGCGGATGAGTAGCTGGTGAAAGATACGAGTGTTCTGTAGGGCATTTGTGAGTCTGGTGCGCGCGTGTCTGCCAGACTTTCTACACCTAGGGCACCCAGGGTACGCAGGGTACTCAAGTTAGAAGAGGCAGGATTCGTGATACAGGGGAGGGCGTTAGATGTTGATGAGTCTAGGTAGTGTGCGGGTGCGCGCCAAAGGATCGTTCTATGTGGCCGACACGGCACGTGTCATTGGCAACGTCCTGCTCGAAGATAACGCGAGTGTGTGGTTCGGTGCTGTCATTCGTGGTGACAACGAGCTGATTACCATTGGCGAAAACACCAATGTCCAGGATGGGGCCGTTCTGCACAGCGACCCGGGCTTTCCGTTGACCCTCGGCAAGAATGTGACCATCGGCCATATGGCGATGTTGCACGGTTGTCAGGTTGGTGAGGGTTCTCTGATCGGGATTGGTGCGGTGGTTTTGAATGGCGCAAAGATCGGCCGTAATTGTCTGATCGGTGCCAAGGCGCTGGTCACTGAAGGCAAGGAAATTCCGGATAATTCGATGGTCGTTGGCGCGCCTGCCAGGGTTGTTCGCACCTTCACTGACGAGCAGGCGGCAGCGCTGCTGCGTAACGCGCGCCACTATGTGCGTAATGGTCAAAGGTTCACCGCAGAACTGGCTGAACAGGAGCAGGCTGATGCGTGGCAAGGCTGAATCGCTGCCTTCCATCGGCACGCCGGGGGCCAAGCGAAATACCCGGGTGTTGATGCTCGGTTCTGGAGAGCTTGGCAAGGAAGTGGTGATCGAACTGCAGCGACTTGGTGTCGAGACCATAACGGTTGATCGATATGCCGGAGCGCCCGCGATGCAGGTGGCGCATCGCTCTCATGTCATCAGCATGCAGGATGGTGCGGCACTGCGCCGCGTCATCGAAGCCGAGCAACCAGACCTCATCATTCCTGAAATCGAGGCGATTGCCACTGCCACGTTGGTCGAGCTGGAGCAGGAGGGCTTTCACGTCATTCCGACTGCACGCGCAGCGCAGTTGACGATGGATCGGGAGGGCATTCGCCGACTTGCTGCAGAGCAGCTTGGTGTGCGGACTTCGCGATACGAGTTTGCTGATGACGAAGCTGCATTCCTCGAGGCTGTGTCGCGCATCGGGACGCCCTGTGTGGTCAAGCCTGTCATGTCGAGCTCAGGCAAAGGGCAATCCACAGTCAAGACGATCGCAGACGCTGCAGCAGCCTGGGCATTTGCTCAATCCGGAGCGAGGGGAGGTGTTGGTACGCGCAAAGTCATTGTCGAAGGGTTTGTGGATTTTGACTACGAAATCACGCTGCTTACCATTCGTCATGTTGGCGGTACAAGTTTCTGCCTACCCATTGGTCATCGACAGGAGCGGGGGGATTATCGGGAATCCTGGCAACCACAGCCCATGACCTCAGCTGCATTGGCGGAAGCCGAGCGAATGGCGCGATTGGTAACCGATGAACTTGGCGGTCGAGGCCTGTTTGGCGTGGAGTTCTTTGTCAAAGGCGACCTGGTGTACTTCAGCGAGGTCAGTCCGCGTCCGCACGATACCGGTATGGTGACGATGATCAGTCAGGACCTCTCTCAATTTGCGCTGCACGCCAGGGCAGTGCTTGGTTTGCCGATTCCCAATATCCGAACTCGTGGACCGGCGGCATCCTCGGTGCTGCTGGTGGAAGGACATTCACAGGACGTGGTCTTCCATGAACTTCACGCCGCACTTGAGGAGCCCGACACTCAGGTACGCCTTTTTGGGAAACCTGAAGTTGATGGTGAACGGCGGATGGGCGTTGTCCTGGCGCTGGCGGACTGCGTCATTGAAGCTCGTCGGCGAGCGAACCAGGCGGCATCTACTGTGAAATTTGATCTTCAATGAACAGCGGAGATGCTGCAGACGTCGCCGACCCGACACTGACACCGGCTCAGGAGTTCACCCGCACGCTCAACGGAGTACTCGTGGTTTCCGTAGAGCAGGCTGTTGCGGCACCTCTATGCACCTCACGGTTGGCGGAGGCTGGTGCGCGCGTCATCAAGATCGAAAGGCCAGAAGGTGACTTTGCTCGTGGTTATGACCGGGCAGCCGCCGGCGTGAGCGCCTATTTTGTCTGGCTCAACCGTGGCAAGGAATCGGTCTGTCTCGATTTGAAGTTAGCAGCCGATGCCCGATTGCTTGCAGACATGATCACGAAGGCAGATATCTTTGTACAAAACCTTGCCCCCGGTGCCCTGGAACGCCTTGGTTTCGCCAGCGAAGCATTGCGTGCAAGGCACCCAAGGCTGATTACTGTGGATATCACCGGCTACGGTGATGCACCCGAAGTAGCCCATCTCAAGGCCTATGATCTGCTGGTGCAGAGCGAAAGCGGCCTGGCCTCCATTACCGGCAGTCCCGATTCACCGGGCCGCGTTGGTGTGTCGGTATGCGATATTGCCTGCGGCATGAATGCACACGCTGCCGTTCTGCAGGCCTTGCTGACAAGACAACAGACCGGTAGAGGTCGTGGTATTGAAGTTTCATTGTTCGACGCAATTGCCGAGTGGATGGCGGTGCCACTGCTGCAGCTGGATGGCGGGCTGGAATCGAAGCGGGTGGGGATGAATCACCCGACCATTGCGCCATACGGTGCCTATCAGTCTGGCGACAGCAAGCAGGTCGTGTTTTCCGTTCAGAATGAGCGGGAGTGGCAGCGGTTCTGTATCAACGTTCTGCAGCGCACTGAACTCGCGATGGACCCGCGCTTTATCGACAACACAGCCCGGTTGTTGCATCGAAGGCAGCTGGATTCCATCATCTCTGGGGTGTTTGTGGCTTTGTCGCGCGATGCAGTGTGTGCACGCCTTCGTGACGGCGACATTGCTTTTGGATCACTGAACTCGCTGGCGGAACTTGGCGCGCATCCTGCACTGCGGCGATACGTGCAGACAGTGGGGGAAAGCGAAGTTCAGCTGGTTGCGCCGCCGGTGCGGATCGATGGCGAGTCAACGCACCGATCCGCCACTGTGCCTGTCCTCAACGAAAATGGCGAAACCATTCGCGCTGAGTTCGGCGCATCGACGATCATTTTTCCAGCGTAGAACGCTGGGCCTCTCTTCTAAAAAAGAGGCTACTCAGTAGCCGTTCGCGCGCCGTGGTTGACCCCGGCCTGCAGGGCGTTGTGCTGAGTTGCCGTGGCTTCGTCGTTGCTGGCCTTGCGCACCTGGCCTTCCATAACGAGACGGTTCTGCGGCCTCTCGCGGTGGATTGGCACTGGGCTCATAACCAGGCATGACCACCCGCTCCAGACGCGTCTTGAGCAGCCTTTCGATGTCCTTCAGCATGCCGATTTCTTCAGAACAGACCAGTGACAGGGCTTGTCCCTCTTCACCGGCGCGGGCAGTTCTGCCAATCCGGTGAACGTAGTCCTCTGGAATGTTCGGCAGTTCGAAATTGACCACGTGGGGCAGCCTTTCGATATCGAGTCCCCGGGCTGCAATATCCGTTGCCACGAGGACACGGACCTTGCCGGCCTTGAAGTCAGCCAGCGCCTTGGTTCGGGCGCCCTGCGATTTGTTGCCGTGGATTGCTGCAGCGGTCAGGCCATCCTTTTCCAGTTGTTCGGCGAGCCGGCTGGCACCGTGTTTGGTACGTGTGAAGACCAGCACCTGACGCCAGTTCTCACTGCCGATGCGATGGGACAGCACTTCACGTTTGCGAGCTTTGTCCACCAGTTGCACGGACTGGCTGACACGATCAGCAGTCTGGTTCCGGGCCGCGACCTGGATCTCAACCGGATCGTTCATCAGCTCGTGAGCAAGTTCACGGATGGAGTCGGAAAACGTCGCGGAAAACAGCAGATTCTGGCGTTGTGTGGGTAGCAGCTTGAGTACCTTTCGGATATCGCGGATGAATCCCATATCGAGCATGCGATCGGCTTCATCCAGAACCAGAGTTTCTACGGCGCGCAGGTCGATGGTGCGTTGGCTGACATGATCGAGCAGACGACCTGGAGTGGCGACCACGATGTCCGTGCCGCGGTTCAGAGCTTCGATCTGTGGCCGTATGCTGACCCCGCCAAAGATCACAGCTGTGCGAAGCGACAGGTATCGTCCATAAGTGCGAAAACTCTCGCTGACCTGGGCTGCAAGTTCGCGTGTGGGCACCAGAATTAGAGCTCTGGGCGTTCGTTTGAGTGGACGGCCAGCACGTAGGCGCTGGAGCAGGGGCAGAGCGAAACCAGCTGTTTTGCCAGTACCGGTCTGCGCGCCAGCGAGCAGATCGCGCCCGGCGAGTACAACGGGTATGGCCTGCAGCTGGATGGGGGTGGCTGTGGTATAGCCGGCTTCCGCCAGCGCACGCAGCAAATCGGTCTCGAGACCGAGTTCATTGAAAGACATGTAGGAAACTTCTCCTGGGGTGCCCCGCAAGCAGATGTTTGATCGCTTGTCGGTGAGGGGCAGACAGTCTGGGTGAAACCGGTTCGTTTTAGCCTGACGGCTGCATGCCTGAGCATGGACGATCGCGGAGAACCCCATCCTGGTGTGGGTAAACGCACTTGAGCAGATTACCGGGTTGCATGATTGCGGAGCCCGGTTGTCGGACACCCACCGAAGGATGACCAACGGGCGCACTCTAACAGCACAATGTGTCATTGCCTACCCGAAGGTAAAAAATGTGAGCCGGGTGATTCGATTCCTGCGGTCAGGCCTACCAGAATCCGGTCCCCGGCTGCTGTTTCTGCACGACTTTTTCTCCCCTGCGCGGATGGCCTGCCTGTTGGCCAGCCTGTTGGCGAGCCTTGTGCGTCCTCCGGCCTGCAGCTATAGTCCAGTCAGTCTCACAAGTTGCCGGCATCGTGCCCCGATCACAATTGTCATCGTCATCTGTCTCGCTGAATCTCCTGCTGCTGCCGGCGTAGCCGGTTATACCTAGTTTCCTCATGGGCACACGCCCAACCCTGAAAAAACCCGAACAGCGACAGACAAGGCAACTTGTACTCATGGCTTGCGACAACACACGCTGGCCTGACCATCCAGAGGACCGGACATGAACGACCAAGGTCATTCCACCAACCGCGGCATCAGCAAGATGCCGTTCCAGAAGTATCGGCGTTTTCAGCCGATCGACCTGCCCAATCGTCAATGGCCAAGCCGCAGCATTCTGCGCGCGCCGCGCTGGTGCAGCGTCGATCTGCGAGATGGCAACCAGGCGCTGGTCGACCCTATGAATGTCGAAGAAAAGCTGCGCATGTTCGATCTTCTGCTGGACGTCGGGTTTGCCGAGATCGAAGTTGGATTTCCAGCGGCTTCGCAGCCGGACTTCGATTTCATTCGACGCATCATCGACGAGGATCGCATTCCGGACGGTGTTGCAGTACAGATCCTGTGTCAGGCAAGAGAAGAACTCATCGCCCGCAGTGTCGAGGCACTGCAAGGCGCGAAGAAGGTGATCTTCCATCTCTACAACTCCACCTCTGAACTACAGCGGCGGGTGGTCTTCAACATGGACCGCCAAGGCATCATTGATCTGGCGCTCGTTGGCACCCGCCTGGTTCGGCAAGGTCTGGCCTCGTTTGACGCTGACGTCACCTTCGAATACTCGCCGGAGAGTTTCACGGGCACGGAACTCGATTTCGCGGTGGAAATTTGCACGGCGGTTGCAGAAACGTGGGGTGCAACTCCTGATAAAAAGATGATCATAAACCTCCCGTCAACGGTGGAGATGGCGACTCCGAATGTTTATGCAGACCAGATCGAATGGTTCATCACGCGATTTCCGAAGCGGGATTCGGCGGTGATCAGTCTGCACACGCACAATGATCGCGGTACCGGAATCGCCGCGACCGAGATGGCACTGATGGCAGGCGCCGATCGAGTTGAAGGCACGTTATTTGGTAATGGCGAGCGCACTGGCAATTGCGATCTCGTGACGATGGCCATGAATCTCTTCAGCCAAGGCGTCGATCCCGAACTGGATTTTCGCCGCATGCCCGAGATTCGCAGTACGGTTGAAGCCATCAACAAGCTGCCGGTCCATCAGCGACATCCCTATGCTGGTGAGCTGGTGTTTACGGCTTTTTCCGGCTCCCATCAGGATGCCATCCGCAAGGGTATGTCGCGTGTGGACCGGGACAACTGGGAAGTTCCCTATCTGCCTATCGATCCGGCCGATGTCGGTTCGTCTTACAAAGAGACTGTGCGGGTCAACAGCCAGAGTGGGAAGGGTGGAATCGGTTTCATCCTGGAAGAACATTTCGGCATTGTGTTGCCACGGGAAATGCTGGTTGAGTTCAGTGGAGTTGTCCAGAGGCTGACCGAACAGCTTGATCGGGAGATCAAGGTTGACGAGATTCTGCAGGCATTGATGGATGAGTACGTTGTCGACAGCGGTCCGTACCGACTGGCCAACTATGATCTGCTGACCGGTCGTGAAGATGATCAACGTGTCGTTGCACAGATCGAAGTCTCAGCTAACAAGGTCACTATCGACGGCGAGGGGAGTGGGCCGATCGAGGCGTTTGTGAATGGTCTGGTGGCTACACTCAATGAGCCGATCAATATCATTGAGTATCACGAACATTCGCTGGACGAGGGCAAGGATGCGAAGGCAATCTGCCTGCTGGCGATCAACAATGATGACGCAGGGCGTTGTTACGGGATTGGCGTCAGTCGGAACACCATTACCGCATCGCTTGGGGCCATTATCTCAGCGATGAACCGTCGTTGGCGTCTGCGTTAGCCAGCCTTCGTGATTGGCGCTACGGCGTCGAGGCCGGGTTCAAATTCCGGCCTCTTCGACTGACTCGGCAGCGCTGCCGTGTTCGTTGCGAGAATCCCACAGCCTGGCCGTCTTGATGATGTTGCCGGAGATCTGAAGGGTTTCGACGTAGTAAGGTCCGAGCTGACAGCAGACATTGTTGTCGGGGATCATTTCCAGCGTCTCCATGAGCAGGCCGTTCAGCGTGCGTGGGCCTGTTGTTGGCAATTCCCACCCGAGTGAACGATTGACCTCGCGCAACAGCGCCATCCCGTCGATCAGATAACTGCCATCTTCCTGTGGATGAATTTCCGGAACGTTGGCAGCAAAGTCGGTCGTGAACTCCCCGACGATTTCTTCAAGGATGTCGTCCAGTGCGACGATCCCCTGAACGTCGCCGTATTCATCCACGACGAGCGCTACCCGGCGTTTGTTTTTCTGGAAGTTCACAAGTTGGGTATGCAACGGCGTGCCTTCCGGGACGAAGTACGGTTCTCGGGCTAGAGAAAGCAGGTCTTCACGAGTAATCGGTTCACCAGACAGGTGACGAGTCAGTCGACGCAGATGCAGGACACCCAGAACGTTGTTGATATCGCCACGATAGATCGGCAGACGGGTGTGATGGCTGCTGCCGATGATGGTCAGAATCTCATCCATGCCCGCATCGATGTCGATGCCGATGATCTCTGAACGTGGCACCATGATGTCGTTGACGGTGACTTCGTCCAGGTCAAGGATCGACAGCATCATGTTCTGGTGCTGATCCGGCAGATTGGCGCCTTCATTAACTACCGTTCGCAGCTCATCCTGTGACAGCTGGTCAGTCGTTCGATTGCCGCTGATGAATGGGTTGACCAGCATGTTGGAAAACCAGTTCAAGGCAACGATCAATGGGTGCAGGATTTTTTGCAGGGGCTCCAGCAGGTACACCGCCGCAAAGGCGATAGGTTCAGGTCTCGCAGCACCTAGAGTCTTCGGTGCGATCTCGCAAAAAATCAGAAACACAAAGGTCAGAATCCAGGGTGCAACAAATACACCGGTATCACCAGCCACGCGCATGCCAATGATTGTTGCGACCGTTGCAGCTGAAAAATTTACCAGGTTGTTGCCAATCAGGATCACACCCAGCATGCGGTCTGGACGCGCGAGCATCCGACTGGCCTTGATGGCGCTGGTCTTGCCTTCATTCACAAGATGTTTGAGGCGATAGCGGTTCAGTGATATCAGTGCGGTTTCGCTGCCGGAGAAATAAGCTGAAAACACCATCAGTACAAACAATGTAGTGAACAGCGCGGAGAGTGGAATGGCATCGAAGTTCACGATGCGGGCGCCAACAAGATCTCGATGACGAATTTGCTACCGAAATAGCCAAGCACGAGCAGGCTGGTTGAGATCAACACCCAGTGCACGGCAGTTTCACCACGCCAGCCAAAGCGATATCGCCCGATGAGTAGAACGATGTACCCAACGGCGGCGGCGCTCAGCAGCACTGTGTGGTGTACAACGCGCTGGGCAAACATGTCCTCCAGGGTCACGAATCCCGTCGCGATCCCGATCAGCAGCAGAATCAGACCAGTCCAGATGGCTGCGAAGAGCAGTTTCTCCAGCGTCTCTAGTGGTGGAACGTGTTGTGCCCAGGTAACGGTGCGCGATTTCAGATGGCGCTCAACTGCGCGCAGTAGCAGCGCCTGCAGAAAAGCGAGCAGCAATACACTGGCCGCAAGTATGGAAATGATCACGTGAGGCAGGGAGTGCATGGTGATACCCGGTGCTTCCGGCGAATGGCCGGCGAACCCTGACCACAGGAGAAAAACCAGGTCGAGCGGTATGAGCGGAATCAAGAGTATGGTGACCGGCAAAAAAACCGTGCACAGCGCTACAAAGATGGTCATGACCAGAAACATCAGATTCAGTGCGTGCTGTAGTCCGAGGTCGAAACCCGAGGGCGTCGCCGCAGTGGACCAGATTGCCATCGCGTGCAGAAACATGGCCAGCGTGAGCAGCACGTGACCGGACGATTGCAGTGCCAGTCGTTCATTCGCAAGACCGCGCCCGAGAAGCGCGAGGACGATGCCGTAGACCAGGGCTGCGCCGACGTGTAGCAGTTGCGTGTCGATAGGAAAACGAGGCTTTTTTTTGCTGGGACGCGAGGCAGTGTGGCACAAGCCGCCAGAGGCCGAAAGCCCTATAATCCCCGGCTTCACAAGCAGATCTGGCCGTCATGTTCGAGAATCTCAGCGAGCGCCTTACACAGACCTTTCGTGGCCTGACCGGGAAATCCAAACTCAGCGAGGACAACATTGCCGATGCACTTCGGGATGTGCGGCGAGCATTGCTCGAAGCCGACGTTGCCCTGGAGGTCGTCAAGGACTTCATGGAAAGCGTTCGAACCCAGGCGATCGGCCAGGACGTCTCCGAAGCACTCAATCCCGGTGAGGCATTCATCAAGATCGTGCACGATGAACTCGTGCAGGTCATGGGCGCGGCTAACGACGCACTCAATCTTGCGACCACACCACCCGCGGTCATTCTGATGGCCGGTTTGCAGGGTGCCGGCAAGACCACGACAGTGGCCAAACTGGCATTGCTGCTGAAGGACCGCGAAAGGAAAAAGGTCGCAGTCGTCAGCGCAGACGTCTACCGACCCGCTGCCATCAAACAGCTGGAGACCCTTGCCGGTGAAGTGGGCGCTCATTTCATCGCCTCACATGCAATGGAGCAGCCATTGGCGATTGCGCGCCGTGCGGTTGCGGAAGCGAAAACAATGTTCGCGGATGTGCTGATTGTCGACACCGCGGGTCGATTGGCGATTGATGACGCCATGATGCAGGAGATCAAAGCGCTGCAGGTTGACCTGAAGCCCATCGAAACCCTCTTCGTGGTCGATGCCATGACCGGTCAGGATGCTGCGCGCACTGCCAAAGCATTCAACGATGCAATGACGTTGACCGGTGTAATTTTGGCGAAAGCTGACGGCGACGCGCGTGGTGGTGCTGCCTTGTCAGTGCGGGCAATCACCGGCAAACCCATCAAGTTCATTGGTATGGGCGAGAAGATCGATGCGCTGGAACCTTTTTACCCAGAGCGGATCGCGTCGCGCATTCTTGGCATGGGCGACATCCTGTCACTCATTGAAGAAGCCCAGCGCAAGGTCGATCACAAAAAAGCCGAGAAGCTTGCCCGCAAGATGGAGAAGGGGCGCTTTGACCTCGAAGATTTTCGCGATCAGCTGACGCAGATGGCCAACATGGGCGGCATCAAAAGTATGCTGGACAAGCTGCCAGGCATGGGACAGATACCGAAAAACGTACAGGAACAGGTGGATGATCGTCAGTTCAAACGCATGGCAGTGATCATCG
>JAYSTS010000013.1:0-3570 GCA_043719475.1 Gammaproteobacteria bacterium
GCCACGTTGCCGGAAAAGTATGGCTGCGCAGAGGTCAACTATGTGTCCTACGGGCTCATGTCTCGAGAGGTCGAGCGTGTTGACTCTGGCTATCGCAGTGCAATGTCGGTTCAGTCGTCACTGGTTATGTACCCCATACATGCCTATGGCAATGAAGCGCAGCGTGAGAAGTACCTGCCTAAGCTTGCGACAGGTGAGTGGGTCGGGTGCTTTGGTCTGACCGAACCTGATCACGGCTCGGATCCTGGCAGCATGGTAACTCGCGCGGAAAAGGTTGATGGCGGTTTCCTACTCAATGGCGCCAAGATGTGGATTACCAACTCACCGATAGCAGATCTTGCCGTGGTGTGGGCAAAGCTCGAAGGCAAAATCCGTGGTTTTGTGGTGGAGCGGGGATTCAAGGGGTTCAGCACACCGAAGATCGTCGGCAAGATGAGCCTGCGTGCATCGATAACGGGCGAGATCGTGCTCGACAACGTTTTTGTTCCAGACGCCAATCTGCTGCCGAATGCGTCAGGCCTTTCTGGTCCTTTCGGTTGCCTCAATCGTGCACGGTATGGCATCGCCTGGGGCGCAATGGGCGCCGCGGAATTCTGCTGGCATGCGGCGCGTAGTTACACCCTTGAGCGCAAGCAGTTTGGTCGACCATTGGCTGCCACGCAGTTGATCCAGAAGAAACTGGCTGACATGCAGACAGAGATCACGCTCGGTCTGAATGCATGCGTTACCGCCGGTCGACTCTTCGATGCTGGCAAACTAGCTACCGAAAACATCTCGATGATTAAGAGAAACAACTGTGGCAAGGCGCTCGACATTGCGCGTATGGCGCGGGACATGCACGGCGGCAACGGAATATCGGACGAGTACCACGTGATCCGGCATGTCATGAATCTGGAAACGGTGAATACCTACGAAGGTACTCATGATGTCCACGCACTGATACTTGGTCGAGCGCAAACCGGTCTGCAGGCTTTCTTCTGATTGGTCACGTTACATTCGTGAATTTGTTGTGGCTTGAGTGGAACCGAGCCGCTGAAGTGATATCACGAAGATATCGGAAAATGGAAATGTCGTGGAAGTTCGCGGGATTTCGCCCTTTCTGACTTGTTCATCGACCACCCTGGTCATAGATTTGATCAACACAACAAAACTAGTCGAAGGGGTGGGCGAAAATGATCAGGGTAATGCTGGTTGATGATCACCGGCTGATTCGTGCTGCGGTTGCACGAGTGTTGCAGGATGACAAAGGAATCGAAATTGTTGGCGAGGCTGGCAGCGGGGAAGAGGCTGTGGACCTCGCCCGTGAGGTTTTACCGCATGTGGTCGTGATGGACCTTTTCATGCCTGGCATTGGTGGAATGGAAGCGACACGACGCATTCTCCGTTTGCCTGGTGATATCAAGGTGATAGCACTCTCTGCCTGCGCTGATCGGCCGTTTCCAGAACAGATGCTGAAGATTGGAGCGACCGGCTACCTCACCAAATCCGCAACAACACAAGATCTCCTGGCATGCGTTCGCAAGGTTTTTTTTGGTCAACGATACGTGAGCAGCGACGTCGCACAATTGCTTGCGTTCAGTGCTTTTGACAAAACCAGCCTCAATCCGTTTGATGCTTTGTCACATCGAGAAATGCAGATCATGATGATGGTGGTTAACTGCCATAAGGTTCAGGAAATTTCCGGCAATCTCCACCTGTCTCCAAAAACGGTGAACAGCTACCGCTACCGGATTTTCGAAAAATTGCACGTCAGCAGCGACGTTGAGCTGACCCTGCTGGCGGTTCGTCATGGCGTACTCGACCCAGAAGGATTGCCGATGATGCAGGGCGCTGCCTGACACTGCTGGCGCTGCATCTCACGGCTCGTCGGAACGTGCTGGTATATTGTCGCCATGGACACAGGCCAACGTTTCGATCCGGATCCCTATCTGCAGTCACTCTCGCAGCGACCGGGTGTCTATCGCATGCTGGATACCCAGGGAAAGATTCTCTACGTTGGTAAAGCGCGCAATCTGAAGTCGCGGGTCAGCAGTTATTTCCGGTCCGGTCCGCAGACTGGCAAGACCATGGCACTGGTAACGAAGATCGCCTCAATCGAGGTCACCGTCACCAAGTCCGAAACCGAGGCGCTGCTGCTGGAGCAGAGCCTGATCAAGGCGGAGCGCCCGCCGTACAACATTCTGCTTCGCGACGACAAGTCCTATCCCTTCATCTATCTTACGGATCATCCCGACTTTCCTCGTCTGGCTTTTCATCGCGGTGCCAAGCGCAAGACAGGGCGCTACTTCGGACCGTACCCTTCGGCTGCGGCGGTGCGTGAGAGCCTCAATATCCTGCAGAAACTGTTTGGAATCCGTCAGTGCGACGACACTTTTTTCCGCAATCGTTCACGGCCTTGTCTGCAATATCAGATCCAGCGCTGTAGCGGACCGTGCGTCAACATGATCGAAGCTGCGTCCTACGCCGAAGACGTGCAGTTCGCTGTCATGTTTCTTGAGGGTAAGAACCAGGATGTCCTGGATGGATACAAGGCCCTGATGGAGGAAGCTGCTGCCGCTCAGAACTACGAACGCGCCGCGCGTTTTCGTGATCAGATCGCCCGTTTACGCAAGATCCAGGAACAGCAGTTTGTACACGTCGCTGAAGGTGACGTTGACGTCTTCGGCTTCGCGCAACTGCAGGCAACCGTCTGCGTGCAGGGGATGTTCATCCGGCAGGGTCGGGTGTTGGGCAGCCGCACCTGGTTTCCCAGAAATGAACTCGGGCTTGAGAACTCGGAGTTGCTGGAAGCTTTTCTCTCACAGTTCTATCTGGCCTCGACTGGGCGGGACATTCCGCGTGACGTTCTGTCAGCGGTGCCACTCGCTGAGGGAGACCTGCTGGAAACGGCGCTCGGTGAAATGGCTGGTCGAAAGGTGAAGCTGGCCCATGATGTTCGCGGTCAGCGGGCCCGCTGGCTTGAGATGGCGACCGAAAACGCGGCCTACAATCTTTCGGTGTATCTGGCAGACAAGCGCAATGTGCTGGCCAGATTCATCGCGCTTGGCGAAGCGCTCGGTCTTGAAGCGGTTCCGGAGCGGCTGGAGTGTTTCGATATCAGCCACACGATGGGTGAGGGTACCGTTGCGTCCTGTGTGGTCTTCAACCAGCAAGGGCCTGCCAAATCCGATTATCGACGTTTCAACATTGACGGCATCGAACCTGGTGATGACTACGCCGCGATGGAACAAGCACTTCGTCGACGTTATACCCGATTAAAAGAAGGCGAGGGCACCATGCCCGATCTGCTCGTCATCGATGGTGGCAAGGGTCAGCTGGAAAAAGCGCGCCAGGTTCTGGAAGAACTACAGATCGAGGATGTCCCCATTTTAGGCATTGCCAAAGGTCCAACCCGCAAACCGGGCCTGGAGCGATACTTTCTCGGCGAGACAGAAACGCCGCTGCGCCCAGGTAGTGAAGGGGTTCTGCTGTTACAGCACATTCGCGACGAGGCGCATCGATTTGCGATCACTGGCCACCGCGCGCGACGTGCCAAGGCCAGACGAGTGACTGAACTGGACGAAATCTCGG
>JAYSTS010000121.1:0-6396 GCA_043719475.1 Gammaproteobacteria bacterium
GCGGACTTCAGATCCGGGTACTGTCCGCGAGCGCCGATATCGACGACCGTATCGCCACTGGCAGACAAGACCCCGAACGTGGCACGACCCTGATGGGCAAACGACATCCAGCGCATGAGTGATTCCCTTCTCGAAGATCTAGTTGAACATGATGACGCTGCGCGCCACTTCACCGGTACCCAGTGCTGCAAAGGCATCGTTGATATCGGCAAGCTTGATACGGCGCGACACCATGTCATCCAGATGCAGACGGCCTTGCAGGTAAAAATCGACGAAGCGCGGCATATCCACACGGAACCGGTTCGAACCCATCATGCTGCCCTGGATCTTCTTCTCGAACAGGAATTCCATGCCATGCACGGCCACCATCTGCCCGGGCGGAATCATGCCGATGATGGTCGCCGTTCCACCGTTGCGCAGCATCTGAAAAGCCTGCTCGGCAGTTGCCTTGAGGCCAATGGCTTCAAAAGAGTAATGCACACCACCACCGGTCATTTCCTTCACTTCGCCGACGGCATCCTTGTCCTTGGCATTGACGACGTCGGTTGCACCAAACTTGCGGGCCAGTTCCAGCTTGGAGGGAACCATGTCTACCGCGATGATGCGGGACGCACCGGCAATCACCGCGCCGTTGATCGCTGACAAGCCAATGCCACCACAACCGATCACGGCAACCGTCGCACCAGGCTCAACCTTGGCAGTGTGGAATACCGCACCCATGCCGGTCATGACACCACAGCCAATCAGCGCCGCGCGGTCCATGGGCATGTCGTCGCGAATCTTCACCACCGCATGTTCGTGCACCAACAACATCTCGGCATAGGAACCCAGATTGGCGAACTGACCCATCGGCTTGTCTGACTGGCTCAGCCGCGACGGCAGGTCTTTGCCACGCTTGGTCTCAGGTTCCTGACACAGCGACATGTGGCCGGTCAGACAATATTCACAGTGACCACAAAATACGGAGAGGCAGGTGATGACATGATCACCAGCCTTGACGTAGTGCACATCACTGCCAACCGCTTCGACGACGCCAGCACTCTCATGGCCCAGCACCATCGGTACGGCGCCGGGATAGGTTCCATTCCAGAAGTGAAGGTCGCTATGGCAAACACCAGCGGCAGAGGTACGAATGAGGACTTCGCGCGGCCCCGGTTTGTCGACTCGAACGTCCTCGATTTCCATCGGCTTGTTCACTTCACGAAATACGGCAGCTTTCATTCTCTCTTCCCCTTGTCCAGAGTGTGCGCTTGTCCAGGCTTGTACAGACTAGTGCGCTGGTCGCAGCGCTGTACGCTTGTGCTTCGAAGTTTGCCAACCTCATGCCTGAAAGGCCATGCATTTTCCAAGTCAGCAGCGCGGATCCTGATCAGAAAATCACCCAGGTGGCATTACTGTATATAACCACAGCATGCAGCCACTCGTCGAACTTGCCCGAAGTTTCCGCATCTATGCCGTGTGCATTCCGTGCGGCCGCATGGAATTGCTGGCCATCGAAAATCTGATCCGCCAGTTGGGTGGTGCATCAACGGTGAGTGACGTGCGCGCACGCCTGCGTTGTCGTGAATGTGGCGAGCGCCGGGCTGACGTGCGTGTGATCTATGTCGGGCCCGATCAGCAGGCCGCCGGCTTTCGTTACCGGCAGCAGTAGCGGGCGTTGAAGTCAGAGCAGCTCGGTTGCTTCCAGCGTCAAACCGAACCCCTGCACGCCCACAAACTCGACTTCGCGGCCGGCGATCAGTCGCAGTTTTTCAACGCCGAGGTCTCGCAGGATCTGCGCGCCGACACCGATTTCAAGCCACTCGGCACGACGGGCATTTTCCTTGGAGGCATTTTCCAGATGATCCAGCGGCACACCGACAAAGCCGGAGCGCAGGTAGATCAGCACGCCACCACCAAGCTTGCCGATCCGATCGAGGGCTGCGTTCAGAAGATTGTCAGTGCGCGCAGTCTGCGCACCAAAGACGTCCTCGATCAGCTTTTCGCGATGTATGCGGACCGGGACGGCCTTGGCCCCGGAAATCGTGCCGAAGACCAATGCCAGATGTTCGGCATCTTCGAACTTCGTTCGGTAGGCGATGGCGCGCGCAGTGCCGATCCTGGTCTTCACCGTGAATTCGCCGGCCCGTTCCACCAACTGTTCACGGCGTTGTCGATAAGCGATCAGATCGGCAATCGAAATGATCTTCAGTTTGTGCCTGGCCGAGAATTCGAGCAGTTGTGGTAGCCGCTGCACCGTGCCGTCATCGTTGACGAGTTCAGCCAGCAACGAGACCGGTGGCAAGCCCGCCAGGATGGAGAGATCAACACCAGCCTCCGTGTGACCGGAGCGCACCAGCACGCCGCCTTGACGGGCCACCAGCGGAAAGATGTGACCCGGACGAACGAAGTCTTCAGCCCCGGAATTGCTGTTGGCCAGGGCCTGCACGGTGGCTGCACGTTCTTCGGCCGAGATACCTGTGGTCAACCCGTGCGAGTAATCGATGGACACCGTGAACGCCGTGCTCATGGGGGCGTTGTTGCGGGCAACCATGGGGTCGAGATGCAACCGCTTGGCCTGATCTTCGAGGATCGGAGTGCAGAGAATGCCGCTGGTGTGCCGAATCATGAAGGCCACCTGCTCAGGGGTTGCCTTACTGGCGGCCATGATGAGATCGCCTTCGTTTTCGCGATCATCATCATCCACCACCACCACCATCTTGCCAGCGATGATGTCCTGGATGGCGGATTCAACGGTATCAAACTGCGTGCTCATCTCAAACCCTGAAAATTCAAAGGCGCGAAGCCTACCACGTCAGACCGCTTCGGCGGCACGCAGTCGTGCGATCTGGGCATCGTCCAGACCCGCCAACTCCTTGAGAATTCGATCAGTGTCGGCACCCAGTGATGGCACGTCGGTGAGTGCAGGCGGTTCAAGCCCACGAAAACGCAGAGGGGTGTGGGCCTGCGGAATCCTGCCGAGCACCTCATGCGCCCGCCATTCCAGCGTGCCACGTGCCAGCAACTGCGCGTCGTTCACCACGTCCTCAAGGTTCTGCACCGGCGCGCAGATCACGCCATGCGACTGGGCTCGCACAAAAATTTCGGCACGTGGCAAAGTCTGCGACCAGACCCCGATGACTGCATCGAGGGCCAACATGTTTCTACACCGATCCGCATTGGTCGCAAAGCGCGGGTCGTCGGCAAGCTCCGGCCGCTCCATCGCCAGACAGAGTTTGCGGAAGTGTCCTTCGCGAATGCAGATGATGGCAACGTAGCCGTCGCTGGTCGGATAAACGTTGTAAGGCGCGAGCGCGAGGCCGGAATGACGATTGCCGGTGCGGGGGCCTTGTTTACCCCCAGCGAGAAAAAAAGAGCCGAGCGCTGTGGCGAGCGTGGGAAAGACACAATCCTGCATCGAGATATCGACGATGCATCCTTCGCCGGTCTGTTCACGAGCCAGCAGCGCGGTGATAACACCGGCGTAAAGGTGCGCGCCACCGAGAAAATCTGCAAATGCAGCGGCCGTTTTTAACGGCGGCCCGTCGCCATCACCCGTCACGCTCATGACACCGCTCATCGCCTGCAACGTGATATCCATACCGAGATAGTCGCGATAGGGACCGGTTGCACCATAACCCGTCGACGCGGCGTACACGAGACGCGGATTGATGGCCCGCAATGCATCCGCACCAATACCGTACTTGGCCATGGTGCCTGGCGCAAAATTCTCGGAGACCACATCGACGTGCGGCACCATGCGCTTGAGTAGCGCCTGACCATCCGCAGACTGGATGTTCAGCGTGATGCATTCTTTGTTGGTGTTGAGCAACGAAAACGGATAACTCGACGACGTGGCCCGACCGCGAGCACGCAGGGTTTCTCCGGTGCGGGCTTCAACCTTGATGACACGTGCGCCAGCTTGTGCTAACAGGAAGCCGCAATAAGGACCGTTGTAAACCTGACCAAAATCAAGAACGGTAATGTGGGACAGCGGTTGTCGGATCATGACATCGCTCCGATATGAAGGTGACAGTAGAAGTTACAGTGCATGCCGCGCATCCGCTTATTCCTGACTATCCATGCCGGCGACGAATCTCGTCTTCCAGACTCTGGTAATCCGCAAAACCCGTTTTCGGCAGTACATCCGTGGCCCAGACTTCATCCAGCGCACGGCTTACCGATACAGGCAGTTCCTGCTTGTGCCCGCCCACGCCGCCCTTGCGAACCTTGGCAGAGTCACTGCCTTTTGGCAGTCCACCACGCGCCTCTGATATCTCCCGCATCATGGCGTCATCAAAACGATCCTTGTACCTGAGCATGTAAGCCAGTGAAGAACGCTCAAGCGTGGTGGTCAACAGGGTTTCGTCGAGCGTTATGTCGCAGAAGGCAGCGAGCTTTCGAATGGATGCAGCAGGGTCTGCCGTCATTTGTTCATAGGAAAACAGCAGTACACTCGGGTTGTCCCGCTGCTCCCACCAGCTGACCAGATGAGACCAGTAGTCCTGACCCTGACTGCGTCCTTTCAACCGCGGTTCCAGAAACTCTTCATAGCTGATCTTGCCTGTCTCTATCCACCAGCCCTCCATGAATCTGAACATGGAAACAAACGCGTCTTTCGGGTCACGCAGCGAGACGACGTATTTTGCGCCCTTGGGCACCTGGGTATACGAAAGGTGACTCTTGAAACCGCGAGGTTCTGCACGTTGGGGCGCTTCCAGATCGAGACCCAGTGCAACTGCGGTTTCAATCCACGGCACCACGCGCGATATGTCGTCAAAGTCCATGTCACCTCCAGTTCGCAGCGTATGGAATGTCTGCTGCAACCAGGTCGTGCCGCACTTGCCGAACGGGGTGATGATGACGTCGGTTGATCTGGGTTTGTAGGCGTTGATGGAGGTCATGATGTCTGCGAGCTTCATCATGCGACCCTGAAGTTCGTTCATCTCGGCCATCGTGTGGGCTCGACGGGGCTCAGTCATTGATCAACACTCCTCTTAATAGACAAGCAATAGACAAGCAATAGACAAGCAATCGACAAGAAAAAAACCAGGATCAGCCAGCGCTGTTCTCATAACAGTGCTCGTCTCTGGCTGCCAACATGCGCGTGAACGTGGTCATGGTATAGGGAAATTGCGTGACGATCCTGCCCGAAGGCGCCCTATAGTAGCCGCGACAATCACTGCGCCACACCGTGATGTTGCCAATATCCTGCTGTAGCTGTTCGTTGTAGGCAGCCATCGCCTCGTGTGTTACATCCAGCCAGTTCATCCCCTGGTCAAGCACACGGCGGATATGACGCACGGCGTATTCGGTTTCCAGTTCCAGCATCGTGATCAGCGAATTGTTGTTGGTGTTCGGACCGTACACCATGAACAGGTTCGGGAATCCCGCTGTCGTGATGCCTTGATAAGCGATGGCGCCGTCCCGCCAGGCATCGCGGATGTGTAACCCATCGCGTCCAGTCACATCAAGTGACGCCAGATAGCGTGTGGTTTCAAAGCCAGTTGCGAAAATGATCGTGTCCGCTTTTCGCAACGCTCCACTCATGGTGACCACACCATCGACAGTAACACGAGCGATACCTTCGTCAATGAGTTGCACGTTGTCCCGATTGAACATCGGATAGAAACGGTTCGAGAGCAAAGGCCGTCGACATCCGTAACGCCAGTCCGGCGTCAGGCGGCGCCGCAGAGTTGGATCGTTAACGAAGTCGATGTTTTTGCGCGCCGCAGCTTCCGACGAAGCATTGAGTGCTTCGTCATCGAACAGGATGGCTGATTCCAGCTGCTCCCAGATTTCCCGGCGTAGCGCCTTGACGACTTCCGGATATCGGCTGAAATTCTCCAGTTCATCCGCCGTGAACGGCGCATCCTGCTTCGGCAACACCCACTGCGCGGTGCGCTGATAGAGATCGAGTTGGCGCACGATGGGCGCGATCTCGGGCGCGGTCTGCACGGCGCTGGCGGCACTGCCGATCAGCGCGACTCGTTCACCACGCAGATCATGATCAGCCGGCCAACGCGCAGTGTGAAACACCGTTCCCTCGAAGGTGTCGAGGCCTTCGATCTCCGGGACCACGATATCGTTGAACATGCCGATGGCGCTGATGACAAAACGAGCGTTGACCTGCCTGCCCGTTGAAAGACTCGCCTGCCATCGGTTTGTTGTTTCATCCCAGCGCAGTGATGTGACGCAAGTATTGAAGTGACAGTACTTGAGCATGCCGTACTTTCGCGCGACATGTTCGATGTACTCCCGAATCTCCACCTGTCCCGCATAGGGGCGTGACCAGTCGACCTTGGGTTCGAACGAATATGAATAGAGATGCGACTGCACATCACACTCGGCACCGGGATAACGGTTATGCCACCACGTACCGCCCACGCCACTCGCTTTCTCGACGATGAGAAAATC
>JAYSTS010000122.1:0-6392 GCA_043719475.1 Gammaproteobacteria bacterium
TCCGCCGCCACAGGATCACGACGAAAAAAACTGGCTTGCGCGCCGGCCATGGACAGGGCGATAGCTAACGAGTGGGCGGGGTCTTTCAAACGGGCAAGAGCGATCGCCTGATCCGTGAGCGCCAGCGACTGATCAGGGTAGCCCAGATGCCAGGTGGTCAATGACCTAAGCGCCAGTATCTGAACCTCGAACTCGGAGGCATTGCGTGCTCGGTAAGCCGTGGCGCCTGCCGCGCCGATGTGTTTGACGGAATCGAAGTGTTCCAGGGCGGACAGGAAATTGCCTTTGAAAAAAGCGGTGTCACCCAGATGGCCCCGAGCGATGGCAGCGAGGTCAGATTCACCGAGTTCGGCGGCAATGGCCACCATCTGTTCAGCGAATAAGGTGGCTTGCGCAAGCTCTGCGCGCACCATGTGAAAATTGCGAAACCCCAGTAGTACCCAATACAGGTCCGGCACATCGGATAGTTCTCGACACAATTCCTGTGCACGCCGATAGGTGCGTTCGACGTCTTGTGAAACAAAACCCTGCAGCGCAACCAGAGTGCCGGCCAGCGTTATCTGCAAGGTGACTTCCTGTCGCCGACGCTCTTCCGAATCGGCCATCTCATTCAATGCAGCCAGTCCATTGCGCAAGTGTCCAAGCGCCTCCTGGTTGGCCGAGCGGCTTTGTGATCGACGACCAGCCCGCAACCAGTAATTGCTGGCAGCGTCTGCAACCCCGGCTTCCGCATAGTGGTGTGCGACCAGTTCCGGTTCGATGGAAACCTGTTCCCCGAAGTGTTCGATGAGCCCCTCTGCGACTCGCTTGTGGTGTTGCTGGCGTACTGTTTTGAGCAGCATGTCATACGCGGTGTCGCGAATCAGCGCGTGTTTGAACAGGTATGAACGGCGTGACGACAGCGGTTGTTCCACCACCATTTCAGCGTGTACCAGCGTGCCCAGATGACGATCAAGTACGCGCAGGTCGAGTGACCAGACGGCTGCCAGCACGTCATAACTGAATTCTCGACCCAGTACAGAGGCGAGCTGTGCGATGTTGCGCGCTTCACCCAGCCGATCAAGGCGGGCGGTTAACGAATCACGCAGGGTATCCGGAATAGCCAGCGTTTCAAGATCTCCCACCAGTTCGTAGTGATCATCCCGCTCCTGCATGGCGTCGTTTTCGAGCACCATTTTCGTGAGTTCTTCGATGAACAGCGGTATGCCGTCAGTGCGTTCAATAATCTGCCGCAGCACCATCGGTGGCAGCGACTTGCCGCCCGTCACACCACTGATGATGCGTTCAGTCTGGGTTGCATCAACGTTGGTAATCGTCAGCCGCACCAGGTTTTCAGCCGGGATGGGCTGTTCAAACGGAACCCGCGCGGTGAGAAAAATGAAGATCGGGTTGGTGAGGCTCACTTTTGCCATCTGACCGAGAAAATCCAGAGTTGATGGATCTGCCCAGTGCAGATCTTCGATGGCAAGCACCAGCAGACGTTGTTGTGAAGCCTGCGCAAAACTGTCTAACAACAGTTCCAGCGTGCGCTCCTTCTTTAACTGCGGGGTCAGTGCAGGTGGGTGATACCGGGCAGGCAGAGGCAGCGTCAGTAGATCTGCGATCAGCGGTACGACCTCCTCGGCCCGATGCCCCAATCGAGTAAAGATCTCTTCGATGCGAACGATCTTCGCCTCATTATCGACGTTGGCGTCGAGTTCAATTGCGCGCTGAAGTAGATCGATGATCGGACTCAAAGCGCTCGATTGTCGGTGCGGTGCACAACCACAGATCAGCCACGTCAGGCGGCCGTCGTCCACGGTTCTATGAAATTCTTCCAGCAAGCGAGACTTGCCAACCCCCGCCTGGCCCAGTAACAGGGCCACCTGGCCGAAACCGCGGCGCGCGCGTTCGAGGCGATCCTCCAGCACTTCAAGCTCCGCTCTGCGGCCGATCATGGGCGCGCCGCGTGGTGAGCGCAGGATGGTTTGCTGGCTGCTGTGCTCGCGCCTCACCTCATACACCAGCATCGGCAGCCGAACACCCTTGAACTGCTGTTCGCCCAGCTCCACAAATTCGAAAAGTTGTCCAACCAGTGCGCGAGTTGTGCTGCTGACCACCATCGTGTTGGGCTGCGCCATCGCTTCGATGCGCGCGGCGATGTTGGGGGTTGATCCAAGTGCCAGTCGTGAGCGGTTGTCGCCGGTGCCGATGTCGCCGATCACCACCTGGCCGGTATGAACGCCGAGTCGCACCGCAAGTCCGGATGTGCTGGGAAGCCCTGGCAACGGCAGGTGGCGCACCGCGTCGATGATGTCTAGACCCGCAGCGAGTGCCCGTCTTGCGGTGTCTTCGTAGGCACGGGGATAACCAAAATAGATCAGCAGACCGTCACCCAGATGCTGGGCAATGTGACCGTCGTATCGGCTGACGACACCGGCCACGACCTCTTGATAGCCAACAATAATGCGGCGCAGATCTTCCGGATCCAGCTCGCCGGAGAGTTCGGTTGAGCCAACGAGGTCACAGAACATCACCGTAAGATGCCGGCGTTCGGCATCTCTGGAAACCTGGGGTGAGGGTGTTGGTGCTGACGTAGCCGTCACGGCCTGGCCACAATGACCACAGAACTTGAAGCCAGCAGGGAGTGGCTGGGCGCATTTTGTGCAGAACCTGTCCAGCGCGCTGCCACAGCCACCGCAGAAGTTCATGCCAGCCGGGTTCTCCAGATCGCAGGCGGGACACCTCATCTCTTCTTCCTTGGTGTGGACATCATGCCGGCGGACTTCGCAGGTTGTGTGTGCAATCGTATTTTGACACCGTGTGGTCGCAAACACCCGGTTTGAATCCCATGAGTCAACCTTACGTGTCAACCTGATGTGGCAACCTTACGTGTCAACCTGATGTGTCAACCTGATGTGTCAACCTGATGTGTCAACCTGACGTGGCGTCCGAATCGATTCCCAGAATTTTGCATCAGACCTGGAAGAGTGTGGACGTCCCGTCGCACTGGCAGCACTGGCGTGAATCCTGGCTTGCGTTACACCCCGGCTGGCAGTACCGACTCTGGACCGACGAGGACAACAGGGCTTTGGTCGCATCCCGATATCCCTGGTTTCTCCGGACCTACGATGGGTTTGATCGGCCGATCCAGCGTGTGGATGCGGCCAAGTATTTCATTCTGCATGCTTGTGGCGGTGTGTACGCCGATCTCGATACCGAGTGTCGTCGTTGTGTTGATCCGCTTGTCGATAATGCTCTGCTGGTCTTGAGCCGCACGCCTGACGGGGTGATCGATGGCGCTTTTCTTGCGTCTACATCCGGGCATCAGTTCTGGACGGCTGTATTCAAAGCGATGGCAGCACCGCCTTGGTGGATAAGCTGGATGCGCTGGTTCTCGATGACCAGTTCCTCTCATGTCCTGTTGTCCACAGGTCCTCAAATGTTGCGGCGAACCCTGCGGGCATTCCAGCGCAGTGCCGATCCGACGGAGCGCAGTGGCATCCGGATCTGTGCACCCAATCTATTGTCAAGCCGATCGTGGCTGAGACGTTTCGAGCCCTTCAATGACGAGGACTCGTACGTGCTGCATCATCATGATGATTCGTGGCTCACGGTTCGTGAACTGTTCTGGCATCGATTTCTGAACATCACAACTCTGCGTTGCCTGTTGGTCACACTTGCGCTCGGCCTTGGCGGTCTTGTCTGGCGGCTGCTGTCCTGATTCAGTTTGTTAACCTTGATTCGACAATTATCGTTAAAGCTTCCGACGCACAAATAACGCAGTCTGACGATTTCAGCGGTCTCTTGGTGGGGAGCGGTCTCCTGTGGGTGCAGTCTCCTGTGGGAGCGGTCTCCCGACTGCGATCTTCGGTGTCATCGAAAATCGCGATCAGGAGATCGCTCCCACAAAGCCACAAACCAACAGTTCGCAATTGCGCAGCACTTTCGGTTGCGTAATTATTATCCAATTGAGGTTCAAGAGGCTCCTTCGATGTCGAAACCATGCAGGCGTCGAAGTGTGATCTTGTGATCGTAGTCCTCGTGCAATTCGTGTCTGCGGCGAGTCAGCATGATCGAATAGGCCACGTTGAGCGTGATGGTGATCAGGAAGAGTGCATAGATGAAGTGGTAACCCGTTTGTGTGTGTTTCGGATACGAGGCCTCCATACCACCCAACACCGTTCCGCCATAAAGCAGGGCGGTGCCTATCGTCAGGCACCAGGCAACCGTGACTGACAACCCGCGTAGTTTGGGGCGTGTATACAGGGTGCCAAAGTAGCCGATGGACATCGGCAGGACTGCGAACAGGGCACAGGTCGAGTTGACGTAGTAGTCCTGGTAGAAGTTGATAAACGTCCAGGCCATGACGATGGAAACAAACAGTGATCCAAAGGCAATCAGGTAGAAGTGCCGCTTGAATTCGAGGATTCGGTCGGGGGAGTGCTTGCCCCACACCAGATACTGGATAAACAACAACAGCATCAGCACGGCCCAGCCTCGCCAGCACCACACGACAGCAATATGCTCTTTTGGATAAAACAGGGCAGGTTCGACCCATGGGCCGACGCAGCAGATCAGGCAGACACCAAGCATGGAGGTGATCGCAAACGGAGGCATCCCATACGATTTTTGCCGGAAACCCTGGATGACCATGAACGTGAGCGCGAAAAACCAGAGCGCGTAGCTTGCGATCACCATGTAAGTTGCCAGGCCGTCGAGCAAGAGATGGGCGTGGAACATCTTGAGGTGTCCTCTTGATTGTTGTTGCCTGACTCAATGTGACACCGGCACAGTCAATAGGCAATGCCGTCGAGTCTTGGCCGAGGATCCTTAGGTGGCGACTCCGAGTGGCGAGAACAGGACATAGGTAACCAGGATAACCAACAGGAGTAGTCCGCTCGCAATAAACCGGTGTCGCCACGGCGTCAGATCCACGGGTGCGGGTGCGACCGATTCTGCACGAAAGGACGCAACGCGTGGCATGGCCACGAGGATCAGCAGTTCAAGTAGAAACAGTATCGCGTACCAATGTATGAAGTGGATACCGGTGTCGAACACAAAAGTGACAAGCCCATAGACGATAACGTGCACACCCATGACGATCAGTGCGGCAAGGGGATTCACACGGGGAATGAAGATGGCCGCCAGCACCAGCGTGATGATCGGGATGTTGTAGAAGCCCGTGAATTTGCGGATGAGTTGCCATAGCCCGTCCGATGCAGTGGTCAATTGCATGGCGATACCGAATGCAATCGCGACGATCACCACACTCTGCCAGCGCGCGGCGCGAACTCTTTGTGGGTTGCGCTGTGAACCTGAAAGATCCACCGCAATCAAGGTTGCGGCACTGTTGACCAGACTGTTGAAAGAGCTCACCACCACGCCAATGACGACGGCCAGAAAAACACCCTGCAGCGCCACCGGTAGTAATGCTCGTGCAAGTGTTGGGTAGGCCGCGTCCATGGTAGGCAGATTCGGGCCATACAGGTGAAAGGCGATGATCCCCGGCACCATCACCATGAATGGCACCAGAACTTTGAAAAAGCCGGAGATCAGCACACCTTTCTGACCTTCTTCAAGACTGGTCGCCCCGAGTGCGCGCTGTATGACGTATTGATTCGTGCCCCAGTAGAAGAGATTGGCCAGCAACATGCCGGTAAACAAGGTGGCGAATGGCGTTGGGTCCGTTGCACGGCCAATCGCGTTCAGTTTTTCAGTGTGGTTTGAAGTCAGGATATCAAGACCTGCCAGTACGCTCCCATCGCCGAGCAACCGTAAACCCAGTATCGGAACAAGCATCCCCATCACCAGCAGGCCGACACCAAACAACGTGTCAGAGATCGCGATGGCGCGCAGCCCGCCGGTGACCGCAAAAGCGCCACCGATCAACGCCACCAGCAGCATGGTGACCAGCAGGGCGGTGGCATGGTCGAGGCCCGTAACCACTGCGAGGTCGGTTAACGCAAGTACAGCAACCGACCCCGAATAGAGTACCGAAGGCAGGGTGATGAGCATGTACCCAAGCACGAACAGCAGTGCGCTGGCCCGCCGTACTCGTGCATCAAAGCGACTTTCGAGAAACTGCGGCAGGGTGCTGAAACCACCGCGCAGGTAACGGGGCAACAGGAACAGCGCCATGACGATGCAGGCCAGACCTGCGGTGACTTCCCAGGCCATTGAACTCATGTTGAACGCATAGGCGGAGCCGGCCAGGCCGACCAGTTGCTCCGTGGAAATGTTGGTCAGCAGCAGCGAACCGGCTATCACAGGCGCGGTCAGCGATCGGCCGGCGAGGAAAAAACTCTCGTTCGAGTTAATGCGTCCGCGAGTGAGTCGCCATGAAATCCAGGCGACCAGCGCAAGACAGGCGGCACAGCTGGTCAGCGTTGTTAACATGCGATCTGTACGTC
>JAYSTS010000123.1:0-2880 GCA_043719475.1 Gammaproteobacteria bacterium
CAGACCCGGATGGCAATGGCATTCCAGGCGACAATGCAGAGCCGACACCCATTACGTATACCCCCGGCACAAATGGCAGTGTGGACATCACTGACCAGAGCATTCCAGGTGATACGTTGTTACTGGTCGTCATCGATGCCGATGTCAACACGGATCCGGCGACCCCCCAGTCGATCACCGTCGTGGTGGTCAATAACCGAACCGGTGAGCAGGAGACCCGCACGCTGACCGAAACCGGGCCAGATACGGGTCGGTTTGAAACCACACTGCCAACGATGTTCGGGGTGAGTGCAGGCATCAACAACGATGGCCGCATGAACACCCAGAAAGACGACACCGTGACGATCAACTACAACGATCAACTCGGCTCCAACGGCGGTGTTACACCGCGTAGTGATACCGGCGTTGTGGTCGGTGTGGCTGGCATAGCCGGCAACTCGTGGCTCGATGCCAACCAGAATGGAGTATTCGATTCCGGCGAGACGCCGCTGGGCGGTTGGACGATTCGGGTACTGCGTAACGGCGTGCCGGTTGCCGATGTCCCGGTGGCTGCCGATGGTTCCTATGTGGTCACCGGGCTGACACCGGGAGCCGGATATTCTGTCACGCTCCTGCATCCGGAAAGTGGCGCGGCTTACAACCTCATCGACAACATCACGCTGGCGCCTGAAATCGTGGTGATCGATCAGAACATGCCCATCGATCCGTCCGGTATCATCTTTGACAGCGTTACGCGAACGCCGATTGGCGGCGTCACGGTGACCATGGTGTCTGCGACCACCGGTACGCCCCTGCCAGCAGCCTGTCTGCTGACCGGTCAACAGGCACAGCGGACGGGTGCTGACGGCTTCTATCGATTTGATTTGCTGCTGGATGCAAGGCCGCAGTGCCCTTCGGGAAGTACCTTCCTGATCGTGCCTACAACGCCAGCGGGCTATAACGCCGGGTATTCCGTCACGCTGCCACCACAGGCTTTAGCTCTAGATCCAACCGGACTGCCTGATCCGGTTCGTGTTGGCACCTCACCCCAACCACCCGGAGTCGGTCTGCCCGTGAACTACTTTGTCAGCTTCGTGCTGGCAAATGGTGATCCAAACGTTGTCTGGAACCACATTCCTCTTGATCCCGTGAGTGTAACCAGTACCGGCGTGCAGCTGAACAAACAAGCCGAGCAGCGATCAACCACGGTGGGTGGTCTGGTCGCCTATACCTTGACCATCACCAACAACACCCCCCTGGTTTTGCCTGGTGTCTCGATCGTCGACCAGTTGCCCGCTGGGTTCTCCTATGTGCAGGACTCTGCGACACTCGTAGACGGTGGCACGCTGCTGGTATCAGGAACCCGACCTGTGACGTTCGCGGGTTTTGATCTGGCCCCCGGTCAGGTGCGCCGCATCCGCTATGTGACACGCGTGAGTGCCGGAGTCGTACATGGCGAGTATCTCAACACGGCGACGCCATTTGTTGGCCCTTCACCAGCAGGCGCATCCGTGCAGGCACGGGTCACGGTCATCGCAGATCCGGATTTTGAGGAGACCACCATCATCGGCAAGGTCTTCAACGATGTTGATGGTGACGGCTGGCAGGATTCGGCCGCGGCGACGGATGTGAAACTGTGGGTGTGGACTGAAGGTGGTGAACCTGAATCCGTGAGACAACAAGTCGGCGCCAATGAACCGGTTACGCCTCCTTTCTCGCTCACCGGTGGAATTGAGCTGGGCGACCTTCCCGGACGCTACGGTGTCAACGATCGCACCGGACGAAACAGTGCAGAGGTTACGCTTGATCTGCCGTTCGAAGCCCATGTATCGCGCGTTGAAGTGCAGTCGCGCGAAGGCACGCGTCTGATTCTCAGTGGCAAGGGCAGCGACGAACAGCATCACCGACAAGTCGCTGGTGGCACGAACGGTCAGGCCATGGTGATCCGACTGGAAACGCAGCGAGGAAGTGATTCCCAACGCGTTCGCGTTCGTGTCATCAACAACGGCGTCGATGAGCAGGGATTACCCGGTGTTCGTCTGGCCACGGTGGAAGGGCTGCTGATCGAAACCGATGCGTTCGGGCGGTTTCATCTGGCCGGTATTGATGGTGGATTCATGGAACGCGGCCGCAACTTCATCATGAAGGTCGACCCCGCCACGTTGCCTCCGGGTACCGAGTTGGTCAGCGAAAACCCTCGCGTACTGCGTCTTTCGCAAGGGTTGATGAATCAGTTCGATTTCGCGGTACGCGTGCCGACACTTGAACACGAGTCGAAGAGATTGACTGTGAAGATTGCCGAGATGTTCTTCAAGCCGGGTTCGGCTGTGGTACTGCCAGGCTATCGCGCGACGCTAACGACACTCGCCCGCGAGCTTCGGCAAGGTGCATTCGTCAACCTCTGGGTTGAGGCCTATACCGATGGACAGATGCAAGGTGATGCGGCGGCAGCGCTGGCTCGTCGCAGAGCTGACGCGCTGATCGAGGCGTTGTGCGAAATGGCGGGTGACGACGTCAGCAAGCAGATCGAAGTTCGGGTGGTTTCGTCAAAAGAAGACGTCGGGGTGATCGACACCGTCGTCATGCCATGGCTTGCACGCGCGCTGGACGATGTGCTCGATGCCATGGTCCCGAGGGCAGTGGCTCAATCAGCAGATCGATGTCTTGACGATGTCTGTCGTGACCCACGCGGTATTCCGGTCGTCGTCATCGAAAATGAAGATGGCAGCGTGTACGCGCCATCTGCCGAACTCGACGATCATGGTCGCGCGGACCTGTTGGGGGAACAGGTGGTTCGCCTCAAGGACGGTGGTGTCATCTGGTGGACGGAAGATCCTGCGGCGCTGGCCCCACGCCTGACACTGATTGGACCTGCGCACATTCCGCTGCGCGATGGCGTGG
>JAYSTS010000124.1:0-6377 GCA_043719475.1 Gammaproteobacteria bacterium
ATTTTCGACATGGACCGTTACAAAAATCGCGATCAGGAGATCGCTCCCACAGACATTGGGTATCGTGACTGTGTCGTCTCTTGTGGGAGACACTGGGTATCGTGACTGTGTGGTCTCTTGTGGGAGCGGTCTCCAGACCGCGATTGTTGGGATCATCGAAGATCGCGATCGGGAGATCGCTCCCACAAAGTCACGGAACCAACGGCTCGCGATCAGGATCTCCCACAGGACGTTTTGACTCGACGTCCCACCACTGAATCTGCCAACTTCGTTGGTTGTGGCCTTGCAGTTTGATTTCCGCTGCAATCCCGACCTTCTCTCCAGTCAATCGTTCCGAAGCTCTTAAATACCCCAGCGCAGCATTTTCGGTTGCGTAGATATCGTCCAATTGAGGTTAATTGATACCCTCCGGCAAGAACAGATCGTCGGCCGATACGGCGAGATCACTGGCTGGCGTGTTGGTCTGTCACCTTGGGAACCCATCCTGGATGGTGACCGCTGTGCTCGGCCCGGCTTCCAACGCGCACGGACCCAACGAGTTCCTCCACCTTCTAATCGCGAGACGTCTGGCAGCTTGTGTTGCCGACGTCATTTCTGACCTCAGTGCCGCAGGCGACTATTTGAAGTAAAGCTGCGCTTCAGGAAATCCATCTGATCGCCGAGGATCCGACCGGAGTTGATCAAGGCCAGATATTCGGCGAAGTTGGGCGCGTAGGGCAGAGCAATCAGTTCGAAGCCACAGTCCGGCAGCAGCCGATTGCCCTTCAGGTGATTACAGCGACGGCAGGCGGCCACCACGTTATCCCATTGATCCCGACCACCGCGGCTCGCTGGCACCACATGGTCGCGCGTCAGTTCGCCATCGCTGAATTGCTGACCGCAGTACAGGCAGGTGTTGCCATCGCGTACAAACAACGCCTGATTTGTCAGCGGCGGGACGCCTACGGGAGGTGGCAGCACCCTGCCGTCACAGGCGATGATCGAGTGCACTTCGATGCTGGACTGCAATCCGTCGAATCGCGAGTGACCACCGCGAATGCGCAGGACAGGTTGTCCGAGCGTCCACACGACGATATCACGAGCGTAGAGACACACGGCTTCCTGCCAGCTCACCCAATCCACTGGTCGGCCGGCGATATTGAGTCGCAGGATGCGTGGCACCCGCTGATAGTCGGTCAACGTTGCGGCGGACGGGAAGAGTTCGCTCATGGTTGCAACTTCACCTCATCTCCATACCTGACGTCGTGACAACCTCTCGACTTCCGCGTGATTCTGTTACGACCAGGTTCCGGAATGATGACGAAACCCGGCGGGCGAAGCAATCAGGCCGGACTGACAAGCCACCTCACCTGCGATGGTGACACGCTACCCGGCGGTGCACGACGCATCAGCCAGTGAAATGGCACAGGTCCTTTGACAGTCCAGAAGGGCCGGTGCAAAGTAGCGCGCCATCAACGGACACGTCAGTGTAATGCCCATGACAGGCTCAATGAACGCCCGGTCGCACCACCTCTTTCCAGTCTTGCTGCTTACCGCACTCTCCGGTGTGCTGACAGCCAATGGTATCGGTGCGGCAGAACCCAAGGACGACTGGCAATGCGCTCAAGCAGCCGATACGGGTCGCTGGTCTTGTGCACGTGATGGTGTGACCGCTGACGCAGCAATTGAATCAGCCGCCCCTGCCGCCGAAGCCACTCGCGCACCGCAGGAAACCTCAACTCCTCTTCCCGATATCCAGTCCGAAGCAATCACTCCCGCTGCATCAAACTCGGGCGAGCCGCTGGATTCAGAATCGGGTACGCCGATAGAGAGTGTCGCAGCGGATGCGGTTGCGCCTGTCGAGACACCGCCGTTGGATGACGTGTTTACCACACCGGCAGCACAAGAAGCCCCCCCATCGACAGCCCCCTCATCAACAGCCTCCTCATCAACAGACCCAACAGCACCAGTCGCAATTGAGCCGGAGCAGCCCGAAACAGCGAGCACTCCTGAACCCGCAGTTGTAGAAGTACCTGTTGTAGACGTACCTGTTGTAGACGTACCTGTTATAGACGTACCTGTGGATGAAGTGCCGGTCACTGAAACACCAGCAGATCTCGAGACCACAGATCTCGAGACCACACCTGATCCCGAACCAGCTCCCGCTGCCGTAGCCGTCGACCCCAATGCGCCGGACTTTCAGCGTCTGGCCTATGTACCTGATAAGCCAACTTCGCTGCTCGATCTGCCCGGCGAATTCTGGGTGGCCCAGATCATGGCTGTATCCAGCAAGGAGTTTCTCGAAACTTACGCTGAAGAACACAATCTTCGCGGTTTGTCCGCAGCACGCATCGCCAGCGGCGAGCGCCTGTTCTTCGTCTTGATCCTCGGCATCTACGAAACCAAGGATCGTGCACAACAGGCAATCACCAACCTGCCACCGCCGTACCACAAGTACAAACCCCTGCTGCGCAACCTCGCTTCACTTCAGCAGGCTATGCGCAAGGCAGATAAAATGACCGGTACAGCCGACTTCTAGCTCGCATTTTCCCTGCGTTTCACGCATGGAAAACCTAGGAGCCTGTCGGACTTGAGACTGATCTACTGCGCCGGTGGGACGATCGCTCAAGTCCGACAGGCTAGGATCAATCGCGATCGTCGAGCAAACCCTGCATACGCAACCCGCGCTCCGCTGATCGCAGTTGCAGACGCTGCATCTCCTCGGCGGCGGACGCATCGGGCTCCCAGCCCCCACGGGCGTCACGCAACCCACCGTCCATGACAACATAACTTCCCGACATGAACGTGCCATCCGGCCCGACCATGAAGTTCACCAGCCCTGCAATATCATCCGGCTGACCCACCCGGCCAACAGGCGTGCGCGATTCCAGCGCGCCACGAATCGAACCTTCCCGCTCACCGGCGAGCCCCGCCGCGAGTGGCGTCTCGATGACACCAGGGCCGATGGCATTGACATGAATCCCGTGCTTGCCAAGATCCTGCGCCCAGCCACGCACCATGATTTGCACACCAACCTTGGTCGCCGAATAAGCCCACATGGATGCACTGGTGTTGAGCGCCGCAAGCGATGAAATACAGACGATACGACCACCGGAGCCAAGTTTGACCATCTGCTGTGCAGCCGCCTGTACGGTCAGAAAGACACCGGTGAGATTCACGTCGAGCTGGTCCTGCCAGTGCTTCAGCGACATGTCGAGCACCGAACCACCACGACCGATCCCGGCATTGGCCACGGCGATGTCGAGTCGTCCAAACGTTGATACACAATCCTGTGCGGCTTTCTGGATCTGCACCTGCGACGCGACGTTGGCTTTCAACACCAGTGCCCGACGACCAAGCTGGGTCACGTAGTCCGCAGTTTCACGGGCGCCATCCTGATCAATATCGGGGATACAGATGTCCGCGCCTTCCCGTGCCAGTCGCAGCGCGGTGCCCCGACCGATCCCCGACCCAGCGCCGGTAATGAAAGCGACTTTGCCAAGTAATGCACTCATGAGGCAGTTTTCCCCGCTGATTCGGCGATCGGTGTGTGTGGATCAATCACGCGATAACTGGGGCGATTGCGCAACCGCTGCAAGTACGCCGAAACCCGCGGATAAGCGCTCAGATCCATGCCATCAACCGTCAGTACCATGGCAACCGCCATGAACGGAATATCCGCAAGCGAGAAGTCATCACAAAGATACTCACGGTCAGCCAACTCGCGCTCCAGAAATGGGAATGTCTGGGTGCGCAGGCGTTCGCGTCCACGCTCCATACTTGCCTCATCGCGTTGTTCTGGTGGTGACCACCAGGGCATCCAGATCATCGGCAGGTGTGTCGAGAGCACACCCTCATCACCAAAATTTTCCAGTGCACGGGCGCGAGCACGCATGACCGGGTGCTTCGGCAACAGCGCTGGCAGCGGATAGGCTTCTTCAAGGTATTCGTTGATAACCGTCGAATCGAAAACGACCTCACCACCATCAGTGATCCACGGTACCTTGCCGAGCGGATGAAACCGCAGCACTTCCGGCACCTTTTTCCACACGTCGCCAGGACGCACCGTCTGCACCACGTAAGGAAGACCTTTTTCTTCGAGTACCACTTTGGTTTTGCTGCCGTTGGTTGAACGCAGTGTTCCGTAGGGGTATTCCCGTTCCATCGTAAAGAGCGTGATCACGCTGGTTTTCCTCGTCGCTTCAGACGCCATCGATCATACAGACCCTCACCGGAGAAAATCAGCAGCGCAAGCCAGATGCACGAAAACGTCAGCAGCTGACCTGGCCGCAACTGCTCGTCATAAACGGCAATGGCGATCACCAGCGCGATGGAAGGAGACAGGTACTGCAAAAATCCGAGGATAGTGAGGGGAATGCGTATCGTCGCTGCTGCAAAGGCGAGCAGCGGCAAGATCGTTACCAGTCCACCAACCGCCAGCAACCACCACTGTCCAGACGTATGGGAAACGACCAGCTTGCCGTCCTCGAAATAGTTCCATGCCAGATAGGCCATTGCGGCGGGCATCAACCACATGACTTCGACAGCAAGGCCTGGCAATGAGGCCACACCCAGTTGTTTGCGCAACAACCCATACAAACCAAAGCTTGTGGCAAGACCCAGCGCCACCCAGGGAATCCGTTCTTGTACCAGGAGTTCGTACCCTACCCCGACGCCAGCAATCGCCAGGGCGATCCACTGCCAGCGACTGGGTCGCTCGGCCATCACCGTTACTCCCAGCATCACCGTCACCAACGGGTTGATGTAATAACCGAGGCTGGTCTCGATCATCCGTTCATGGAACAAGGCCCACACATAGATCAGCCAGTTGCTGGACAGCAGCAGGCTACTGGCTGCCAGTCCGAATATGAGGCGACGAGGGAGTAACGTCACCGAACGGAGTTGCCCCATGACGAACAACAAGCCGGCCAACAGGATCACCGACCAGACAATGCGGTGCGCCAGTACTTCCGGCGCCGAAGCAAAACGAACTGCCATGAAGTAGATCGGGATGACACCCCAGATCAGATAGGCCCCGGCGCCATAGAGCACGCCGTGGCGTTCTTCAGCAGTCACCTTGGGATCCTCTCAACCAGTCGCTCCTGCGACTTGTTCAGAGCTTCCCTTGATTTCAAAACCGGTCTTTGCGACGACGGGTTTCTGCAAACACCGAGGATAGTGGAGCACCAACCAGATCGAGATTGCGTTGAAGCGACGCATCTGCCGCACGCAGAAAAGGATTGGTCGCTTTTTCGCGCCGCAGCGTCGTCGGGACTGTAGGCTTGCCAGCCGCACGCAGGACGTTGATTTCCGCATTACGCGCGATCAGGTCAGCGTTGTCTGGATCAACCGACAACGCAAACCGCGCATTCGACTGTGTGTACTCGTGAGCGCAATACAGCACAGTGTCGTCTGGCATCGACATGATTTTCGTCAGGCTGTCCCACATCTGTTCTGCAGTTCCTTCAAACAATCTGCCGCAGCCGAGCACAAACAAGGTATCACCCACAAAGGCAACACCTTCGTCCGGAAAGTGGAACGCGATGTGCCCCGTGGTGTGTCCAGGGACCTCCAGGACAACGGCTGTGGACTGGCCGAATGCGTAGGTGTCCCCGTCTTTGAGCCGCACGTCGATGCCAGGAATGCGCTGCGCGTCGCAATCGGCGCCGACCACCGTGCAACCCCACTTCGCCTTAAGCGCTTCGTTACCGCCGGCATGGTCAAAATGATGGTGAGTATTGAGGATGTGAGTAAGCCGCCAGCCTTTCGCGGCAAGCGCGGCATTGATCGCCTTGGCATCCGGAGTATCAATGGTTGCAGTCAGACCACTGACCGGCTCATGCACCAGATAGCCATAGTTGTCGTCCAGACAGGGAATCTGGTGTATTTCTAAAGTCATGTCATCAACTCTCGAGTGGAATGAAGAGGCACTGGCGAGGCTGGCCTTCGACATTGCGGGATTTGTGGCCTCGTCCAGTGGTGTCTTCGGCAAGCAGAATCGAACCAGGACCCATCCGCCGGACGGTACCATCACCGATTTCGATATCCACACTGCCAGTCAGGTTGACGACAAACTGGCGACGCGGAGCCGTATGAAAGTCGAGGTCGTAGTGACCTGATACCTCACGAAACATCACGCCCTTGCCACGCCACAGTTCCGAGATGCTGCCCATCGGCCCCTGGTCCTTGAGATCAACAGTCACGTCTTCAAAGTGACTTTCGCCATCCCCACCCGTATACACACGTACAATTTTCACGCCAATTCACCTTCAGCCAAGTTCAGCGAAACTAAACACTGTGCCTAGGAGCCTGTCGGACTTGAGCGATCGTCGCGAGCCGAGTGGGAGAGCGAGGCCAGTTTTTCACGATTTTGAGGCGCATAGTGGAACTACGCAACG
>JAYSTS010000125.1:0-51993 GCA_043719475.1 Gammaproteobacteria bacterium
GGGCCTGACCGAGCGCCTCCCACATCGAGCCTGCAACGTACGACGACACAAAGTACGAGGACACGGCTCAAAGAAAACCGACTCACCTGTCACATCAACGATTTGCGGGTGAACCGCGAGGTGTGTCCCGGCCAAGTCTCCCGGCCGAGCCGATAGGGATGAGTCCCGCCCGATGGGAGGTGGGTGTCGAGTGCGAGGTCTCCTGGCCAGCGAAATCCAGGCCATGGTGACCGCGCGTCACTTGCGAGAAAAAGGCGCGAACTAACGCCAGTCGTCCGGTCCGGGTTTGGGCATCGGTGGATGATGGCTGGAGCGCGGTGGCGCGTCGGATTTGGTCCAGAACACGCCGCTGTGACTGTTGTCCTTCTGCACGATCATTGTGGTTGCCGGATCAAGCGTTGGGATCATTCGCGCGTTGACGCCGAAGGTCACCCGTAGCGTATCTGCGGTCGTCATGTGCGTCATGCAGCCACAAATCTTGCAGCGTTGAAACGCGATGCCCTTGTTGCCCCACAGATAGGTATCGGTCAGCGCGGCATCTGGTTGGCTGATCAGCATCGATTGATCCGCGCCGTGGAAGTAGCACCAGAGCGCCCCGTAGCGGCGGCAGAGCGTGCAATTGCAATCGAGCACCCACGCCGGCGCCTCGGCGATCTCGAAGCGAACAGCGGTACAGTGGCATGCGGCTTTGATCATGCGCCGATCGTAGCGCAACGGGCGGGCGCATTTCCTCCGCTTTGTGCGGCCAGCATTTGTCTGTAAAACGAGTCGCCGTCCTCGCGGCAGCGCCGTCGTTCGCGGCCCGCGCACCTACGGCTGATCCGTCGCGCGACGGGGGCGAGGCTTCGGGCGGAGTTTTTGGACAGCCCTAGCCTGCGAGGTGTGTCCCTGCGAAATCGAACGCGTTAGTGCAACGCTTTCTGAATGTCCTCGATCGTCGCTTTCCTCAGCGTCTTGCCATGCTCAGACACCAAACGGCTCTGCACTTCCTTATGCAGGAGCGGGTGGATTTGGCCCAAGGTCTGTGGGTCGGCGATGAGTACCAAAGCTGCGAAATCGCCCCGGAGCGCACGGCCATTGAGTTCATTCGCCAATTGTTTTGCGAATGTGGCCTCATCGTTCTCCTGTGGCGTTGACTCAGGAGGCCGCTTGCCGGAAGGACCGTCATTCTCAAGATCAGCTGGTTGAAGCTCACCGTCGGCGGTCAAAGTGACGCTATGTTGCTGACCGGAATTGCGGAAGTAACGAGCGCCTCCGCCGTCAGCCACAACCACAAGGGCGTTGTGGGGGATCTTGTCTTTCATGGTGTCTCTCCAATTTAACTGTTGACTACTTAATGTGGTTCGAAAACCTAGAAAGCAACCCTGTAAAAGGAAAATCAAGAATCCCTTCCGCAATCCGACCACAGCCGTAGCTGCTGCCCGAATGGCGTTGACCGCTTGAAGGTGGTGACCTCGTCACAAACAGTTGGACACAATCGCCGGGGCCTCGGAAAAAGAGACGTCGTCACAACGAAACCATTGAAGCCATTGAAGCCATTCATGCACAGGCCATAACGCAGTGCGCGCAACCCGGCGTTTCGATGGCGCAGGTTGCGATGAGGCATGAAACTTCTGAAAAATCGCCGATCGATAATCTCTCGGACGAATCAATTGCAAACGTCTCTTGCCGCGACTGCCGCATCGGCCGCATCGACAGGATCTTCACCAGCCTCTGCACTTCAGTAGTATCCTGCAAAGAAGGAATAAAACGAGATTCCCTAAATTGAACGCCAGAAAATCGAAGGCGACTACCAAGTCTCGGGTAGCAAGCCCTCCGCCCGAACCCATCGCGCCGGCAGAAGAGACCCTGAATCCATCAGCACCTGACGCTTTTCTGGTGGTCGGGATTGGCGCCTCCGCCGGGGGTCTGCCCGCGTTTGAAGCGTTTTTCTCCGGGATGCCCGTTGACACCAATCCTGACATGGCGTTCGTGCTGGTCCAGCACCTGGCCCCAGATCACAAAAGCATCCTCACCGAGCTGATTCAGCGCTATACCCACATGCAGGTCTTCGAGGTCACGGACGGCATGGTGGTGCAGCCCAACTGCGCCTACATCATCCCGCCTAACCGCGACATGGCGTTTCTGAACGGCGCCCTGCATTTGCTCGAACCCAGCGCGCCGCGAGGCCTGCGACTGCCAATCGATTTTTTCTTTCGCTCGCTGGCGCAAGACCAGCACGAACGGGCCGTCGGCATCGTGCTCTCGGGCACCGGCAGCGACGGCGCTCATGGTGTCCGCGCGATCAAGGGCGAGGGTGGTTTGGTCATCGTACAAACACCTGGATCAACCGAATTCGACGGCATGCCGCGCAGCGCCATTGCCACCGGCCTTGTGGATTACGAGCTGGCACCGGTCGCCATGGCCGCTCAACTCATCGCCTACGCCTCCCACGCCTTTGGTCACGCCCGTCAACCCGTCACCCTCGATTCAAGCAAGGCCGACGGTTTGCTGAAAAAGATCTTCGTCCTCCTGCGATCCCAGACCGGCCACGACTTTTCGCAATATAAGCCCAGCACGGTCAATCGGCGCATCGAGCGGCGTATGGCGGTCCACCAGATTGACGGGGTAGGCAGCTATGTTAGCTATCTGCAACGTACGCCAACCGAAGTGGAGGCGCTGTTTCGTGACCTGCTGATCGGCGTAACCAATTTCTTCCGCGACCCGGAGGCCTTCAGGGTGCTTGAGGAACTGGTCATTCCCAAGCTTTTTGAAGGCAAACCCGCGGGCGCCGTGATACGTATCTGGTCAGCCGGGTGCTCCACCGGCGAAGAGGCGTACTCCATCGCCATCCTCGTGCAAGAGCGCATTGAGGCACTCAAGCAGAACTACACCGTGCAGTTTTTCGCCACCGACATCGATAGCCGCGCCATCGCCACGGCGCGTGCCGGCCTTTATCCAACCAGCATCGCCGCTGATATCTCACCGGAACGCCTGGCACGCTTTTTTTCCGCCGAAGTCGGCCTCAGCAGCTACCGCATCCACAAGAGTATTCGCGACCTGATGGTGTTTTCAGAGCAAGACGTCATCAAGGACCCGCCGTTCTCAAAACTTGATCTGATCAGTTGTCGCAACCTTCTGATCTATCTCGGCGTGGAACTGCAAAAGCGATTGATTCCGCTGTTCCACTACGCGTTGAAACCTCACGGCATATTGTTCCTTGGCACGTCCGAAGGGATCGGCGAGTTTGGCAGACAGTTCGCCACGCTGAACCGGCAAACAAGGATGTATCAGCGCAATGAGGACTTTCACGACAAGGAACACGCGGCTCTAGGGCGCTTTGTTCCGCGGCTGCCGCCGACCGATGCCGTATCGTTGCGGAACGCCGGTAAAGCGACTTCCCCCGCCAAGCTGCCGCTGCGCGAACTGACCGAACAAGCGCTCTTGCGGCAACTGGCCGTGACCAGCGCGCTGGTTAATGGTCAGGGTGACATTCTTTACCTTCACGGCCGCACCGGGATGTACCTGGAGCCGGCCCCGGGAGAAGTGGGCATCAGCAACATCCTGAAGATGGCACGTGACGGCCTGCGCGCCGATCTCACCCAGGCGCTGCGAAAGGCAGTCGAAACCCAGTCAATAGTGCATCGCCCGGGCTTGCGCGTCCAAACCAACGGCCACATCACCAGTGTCAACCTGACGGTCTGCCCGGTGACGGAGGATTCCTCTGCAGCACCCAAGGCGACGTTGTATCTGGCCATTCTCGAGGAGGCACCTGCGTCCCCAGACCGGCCGCAACAGGCCATGGTCCCAGTCGACGCCGAAATCTCCGGCCCTGCAGCCGATGCCGAGGCGCGCATCGCATCACTCAAGCAGGAATTACAGGCCAAAGACGATTACCTCCAGAGTGCCTACGAAGAACTGGAGAGCTCTAACGAGGAACTCAAGTCCTCCAATGAGGAGATGCAGTCTGTGAACGAGGAATTGCAATCCACCAACGAGGAACTGGAGACCTCAAAGGAAGAACTGCAGTCGGTCAACGAGGAACTGGGCACCGTTAATACCGAGTTGCAAACCAAGGTCGCGGATCTGTCGCGGGCCAACAACGACATGAACAACCTGCTCGCCGGCACCGGCATCGGCACCGTGTTCGTGGACCATCGACTGCGCATTCTTCGTTTTACTCCCGTCGTCGCCACCATCATCAACCTGATTGCGAGCGACGTGGGACGACCCGTTTCCCACATCGTCTCCAACCTGGTTGGCTACGACAGCCTGGAGGCCGATGTACAGGGTGTACTGAACACACTGATATCCAAAGACGTCACCGTCCAGACCAAAGAGGGGGCGTGGCACACCATGCGCATCCTGCCTTACCGCACGCTCGACAACGTCATCGAGGGCGCGGTGATCTCTTTTGTCGACATCAGCGAAGCTGTGCTGACAAAGGAGGCACTGCGCAAGGCGAATGAACTGCTCCGCCTCGCGGTGGTAGTACGCGATGCACACGATGCCATTACCGTCCAGGACCTGAGTGGTCGCATCCTCGCCTGGAACCCGGGCGCCGTGCGCATGTACGGTTGGAGCGAGGCCGAGGCACTGCTGATGAATGCGCGCGAGCGGATTCCGCCGGAGCTGCGCGAAAAAGCCCTTGCCACGTTACGCCAACTCAGTCAGGCGGAGATTCTGGAGTCCTATCGCACCGAGCGGCTGGACAAACAAGGCGTGGTCGTGCGCGTCTCGATCATCTCCACCGCGTTGCTCGATGAATCCGGTCAGATGTATGCGATTGCGACGACGGAACGGGCGATCTACGTGGGTCCTAAATGACCGATGTACCGAAACCCGGTCAGGACGACGCTGCTCTGGTTAGCACCTCGCAGGCACTGCGTGAACAGGCTGAAACGCAACTCCTGACGGCGTCTGGCCTGGCGACCGACAATATTGACGGCCTGTCGCTGGAAGCCGTCCGGCAGATGGTTCACGAATTACGCGTGCACCAGATTGAACTGGAGATGCAAAACGAGGAATTGCGCGTCTCGCAGCTGGCGCTGGACACAGCGCAGGCGCGCTACTTCGAACTCTACGACCTGGCACCGGTCGGTTATTGCACCGTCAGCGAGGAGGGCCTGATGATGCAGACCAACCTCACCCTAGCCAGGTTGCTGGGCATCCCCCGGAGTGCGCTCGGCAAACAGGCACTGACGCGGTTCATCCACAAGGAAGACGAAGACATCTACTACCTGCTCAGAAAAGCGCTCGTCAGCAGTGGCGAGCCGCAATCCTGCGAACTGCGGATGAAGAAGGCGGACGGCTCCCTCATCTGGGTGCACTTGGCAGCCACCACCGCGCTGGATACTGATGACGCGACGGAACTGAGGGTTGCGATCACCGATATCAATGCGCGCAAGCAGGCGGAGGTCCTGTTACGCGGCAGTGAGGACCGCTACAAGGCGTTGTTCAATTCGATGGACGAAGGTTTTTGCATCATCGAATTGCTTTTTGATCCATCCGGGAAACCGGTGGACTTGCGCTTTCTGGAGGTGAATCCGAGCTTTGAAGAGCAAACCGGAATTAAGGCTGCTGTCGGCAAGCGCTTGGGTGAAATCGCTCCGGATCATGAAGCACATTGGTTTGCCAGGTACGGCGAAGTCGTTCGGACCGGCGAACCGATTCGCTTCGTCGCCGACGCCACGCTAAATGGCCGATGGTTCAACATTTATGCGTTCCGGATTGGCGAACACGAAAGCCGGACGGTCGCTACCCTTTTCACCAACATCACCGAGAGTAAGCGCATCGAACGGGCGCTCACCAGCGCCGTGGCCGTCGCTGAGAAGGCCAATCTCGCGAAATCAGAGTTTCTATCGGGTATGAGCCACGAGCTGCGCACACCGCTCAGTGCGATCCTCGGTTTCGCTCAGCTCCTGGAATCCGGCACACCACAGCCCACCCCCGTCCAGAGGCGGAGCCTCGAGCAGATTCTCAATGCCGGCTGGCACCTGTTGGCGCTGATCAACGAAATCCTCGATCTCGCGGCGATCGAGTCCGGAAAACTCTCGCTATCGATAGAATCGATCGCGCTACCCGAATTATTGCGCGAATGTGAGGTAATGGTTGAACTGGAGGCGAGAAGGTATGGCGTCAGCGTGACTTTTGCTGCCCTCGAACCGCCCTGTTTTATCAAAGCCGATCGTACGCGCGCCAAGCAGGTGCTTATCAACCTGCTCTCCAATGCCATCAAATACAACCGGACCGGCGGAACTGTCAGCGTGGAGTACACCGTCAGGACCGGGGACTGGATTCGTATCGGTGTCCGGGATTCCGGTGTGGGGATGACTCCCGAACAGCTGTCCCAGCTTTTTCAGCCGTTCAATCGCCTTGGACAACAGGCCAGCGTGGTAGAAGGTACCGGCATCGGCCTGGTCGTCAGCAAGCAGCTGATCGAGTTGATGGGGGGCATCATGGGCGTGGAAAGTACTGTCGGGCAAGGCAGCCTGTTCTGGTACGAACTCAAGCTAACCGCTGCCCCGCAAGCGCTCGTCCAACAGACAACGGACCCTACTCGTGTGCAGGCGCAACGAAGCGCGCCGGTGAAGATCGTCCTCTATGTTGAGGACGACCCAGCCAATCTGTTGCTGGTAGAGAGTCTTATCGAGCGTCGCTCCGATTTCCGGTTTTTAGGCGCGCGTGATGGAACGAGCGGCGTGGCGCTTGCACGTTCATCCCATCCGGATGTCATCTTGATGGATATCGATCTACCCGATATCAGCGGCATAGACGCGCTGGAACTCCTGGCCTCCGACCTCGAGACCAAGCAGATCCCGGTCATTGCGCTCACTGCCAATGCCATGCGGCACGACATCGAAAAAGGCAAGGCAGCAGGATTCTTCCACTATCTCACCAAGCCGGTGAACGTCACCGAGTTGATGACGACGCTGGACTTAGCGCTGAGACTGGCCGCGCCGAAGGCCACCCCTGGCGCGCCACCGGGAGAATCATGATCCGACCGCCGATGACACCTGATCCTCACCCCGTGCGACGCGCACAATCTCTCGAGCGATATCTTCCGGGGCGAGGATGAAATCAATGCACCCACTGGCGATCGCGCTTTCCGGCATGTCTGGCTGACGCGCCGTATCCAGCGTCTGCGCGATGGTGATGCCTCCAACTTCCTTGATGCCGCACAGCGCCTCTGCACCGTCGCCATCGTAACCGGACACGATGACGGCTATCAGCTTGCCGTGCCAGTAACTGGTCAGTGAACGCAGAAAAACGGTGATGACATCGGGCCAGCCGCGGGGTTTGGATATTGGCTTGAGACGAAATTCGCCGTCCTCAACATGCAGATCCCGATTTTCCGGGATGATGAAGACCCGATTGGGTTCGATCGACAATCGATCCGTGATGAGATCAACCGGCATGGTCGTATAGCGGGGCAGAATCTCATGGAGTTGCGTAGGCATCTTTGTCATGTGATTGACGATGACGATCGCTACACCCATGTCAGCGGGTAAACACTGCAACAGCCGAATATAGGCGTCCAGGCCGCCAGCGGAACCACCGACACAAACAACAGGGAATGTCTTTGTCGCCACGTGCGAATCAGTCGGCACCTGGTTAGTAGATTCCCCTTCTCGCTTCACGTGTTCATCGCTCCTCAATATGGAGTAGTTCTGCCTTATCGGACACCCACAGATTAACCTTGATTCGACAGTAATCGGTAACGATTCCGACGCACAACCTATCGCGGCGACGGCAGCCCTCTCCGCTACAGCAGCGGTCTCCTGTGGGAGCGGTCTCCTGACCGCGATTGTTGGGATCATCGAAGATCGCGATCAGGAGATCCCTCCCACAAACATTGGCATCGACTTTGTGGGAGCGGTCTCCTGACCGCGATTGGACTCATCGAAGACATGTTGGCGACAACTAAAAGGACTCCGGGGTCGATGGCGAGGCCGATTCCATGTCCCTGGAAGTCCGCATAGTCTCCACGTACGTCTTTGCTGACTCGATGGACCTCTTTGCCCACTGACGTAACGGGAAGTCGGGACTATCTGTACCACCTGCATCCATCTGCTCATACACCGGAATCCACGCATCGCCCTGTCGTATGCGAAGTTCCGGATTGAGCAGATACGATCCGAGGCGTACGCGAACGAACAGACGACGGTTCCAGGCGTAACTACCCGCCACTTCGTGACGTGCCAGCACACCGCTGATGTACTCTCGCCGGCGGCGTTTTTCACTGATGATGTGGGGCGGAACACACTGCACCGCATCAAGCAATTCGCCGGCTTTCAGCGACATCGGAAAAAAAGTCTGGTAAGCCGGGCATAACCGATGCCTCAGTTTGATGAACATCAGGTTGAACAGCAGGTACTCGAACTGGCTCGCGTCCAGTTGTAACAATCGCCCCCCTTCGGAAAGGGTAATCGTTGACGGCGCAAGCAGGTGCCATAAGGACGGAAACACGCTGCGCGCAAATGCCGGCTCGTCATGGGCGCGCTGCAATGCGTGCAGAAACGCTGTTCGTCCGACATTGTCTACCGCGCCCAGATCCGCGCCACGCTCGATCAGCGTCGAGACGAGTGGCAGATTGCCGGCGATCCCCGCCAGCATGAGCGGCGTGAAGTTCAGTGGACTGCGGTATTCAATGCCGTGCCGGGTGACCCACGCCAGCACATCGAAGGGTTTTTTCTCGGCGTACGGTGCAAGGTGTTTGCGAACCAGAGCAGCCCGTTGCGGCATGAGTCCTTGAACCGGGAGGACCTTGAGTTCAACCAGCTTGTTAACGACATCCATGTCTTCATGAAACACCATGTATTCCGTGAGTTCCCGGCGAATCTTGCTCGACACGGATTTGGGATCAAGAGCTTTTACCATCACGTCCGCAAGTGTTGCGCGATCCATGACGGCCCAGGGAACCGGCGTATTCGCCAGGATTTGTTTTCGAATGGCATCCGCCTGTTCCTGTTTTCCCTGAAGTTCGAGACGTCGAGCTTCCTGCTGCCACTCCTCCGGGTTCGATACCTCCTTGTTGACCTCGACCGCGCGCGCAGCGATAGCAAGACCGAGCAGGGAAAACACCGGATGACCGACATCCGCCTCCACCCAGATCACACGTTTCACGGCGCGGGTCAGCGCCACATAGAGTGCATTGATATAGAACTTCAGAAGCTCAAGAGATTTGTCACGCTTGTCTCCTGCCCGTGCGTAGGCCTGTTCGGATGCCAGGTCCTCCCGTTTGACGCCTGCAGTGATTTCATCGAACCGGGTACGTGAGCTGGACACCACGTTGAACAGGATGACGTTGTCGTACTCCAGACCTTTGGCCTCGTGAATGGAAAAAAGCAGCGGTGTATGAAACAGCTTCGCTGCATCGGCTTTGTCCTCGTCACGCAGCACGATCACAGCGAACCGTCGGGATCGCCGGGTTCTGGTGTCCAGATCGGCAACAGCGGTCACGTTGTCTTTCATCAAGTCGACGCCGCCACGCAAGGTTGGTTGTGCAACCACCTCATACTGGCTCTCCCGATCGACAGAACCAAATCGCGCTGTCTTCATCCGCAGCAACTGATTCGCGATCGTCGTGATCTCAACCGCGTTGCGGTAGTTCGCGCGCAGGATCGTCATCTCACGTCCGGCTGCGAGTGACTGGTTTTCGAAGAACAGAGACTTGACGCTGGCCCAGGAGAAGAAGTTGGGGTGGACGATCTGGTTCGAATCCCCGCACAGGATGAACTGCCCCGGAAGTCGCAGGTGTTTCAGTACGAGCGCGAGCTCCACCGAGGTGACGTCCTGCGCCTCGTCCACAACAATGAAGTCGTAGCGACCAACGACTTCAGCCAGACGCTGCTGGGCAACCACATTCGCATCAAAGAGATTCGCGCCTTGCATCCACGCCAGGTACTTCTCGAACAGGTCATAAACTTCGCTGCGGACATCGTCGACAAAAATCGAGCGGCGCACACCCAAAGCCTCGTACTGGTCACGTGTCAGCCAGGGCGACGCAAGCGACGAGCCGGTGATGACACCACGAAACTCCTCGAACAGCGCATGGGCATCACCGATGTGACGTGCCGCCTGCCGATGTCGCGCAGTCCAGTCGCGAAAGTCGGCGTAACGGACTTCGCGGCCGTCCGGAATGCGCAGCATGGCGACCAGTTCGGCGAGGTTGAGAAAGCTGACCTCCTGTGCATCGCTGCGGAAGCCGGACGAGAAGTACAACGTGCGTGCGTGACGGGCGAGAAACGCCGAGCGCGTGACGTACAACACATCGCCTTCCAGCGTTTTCATCTTTTCGAGTGTCAGCGCGGTTTTTCCACTACCCGCCGAACCAATCAGGATGAGCGGCGGCTTGGTGGTGTACACCGCGCCTTGCACGTCGTCGAAGCTGAGCACCTTGTCCAGCATGTGGACGCGGGTTAAAGCCGGGTTCAGGTAAACCAGTTCAGTCAATGATTCGTCAGACTGCGGGATCTCTTCAATTTTTGACTCATCGACCTGCGCGCCGTTCAGAAACCGGGAACGGTCGTAAGCATGGTTCTCGATGACTTCGAGCGCCACCGCATACCGATCGCCCCGATACCGCATGATCTGTACCAGCAGCCTGCTGGCGTCGTCGAGCCGGGCACGATAGAAATCGGATCCGGTCAGCTTTTTCAGATCCGCCGATCGAAGGTCATCCCGTTCGATCTGTGCTTTCACGCGTGCATACGCTGATTTCACGCGCCTGACATCCAGGCCTTCGTATTCGAGAACTTTCAACGCAGCCCCTCTTATCTGGTTCCCCCCCACTTGCACAACTGTCTCCGAAGCCACACGTTTTTTCCAGAGCGATATTCGGTTGACATCAGGCGCGCTCTATAAACCACAAGCCCGAACCCACGAGGCCACACCTCGGGAATCGAAACAAAGACACCGCGGCCACACGTGGGCTAACTCCTCGTTAACACGAGTGGTGTCTGGGCTGACGACGCGTGATACCGCCAGGTGTGGCAACGCTGATTCCCGGCTTGTAGGAGGGGTCTCCCGACCCCGATCTCTTGTTCAACAACGTGTGGCCTCGTGAGTTCCAGGAGTGGCCTCGTGAGTTCCGACGCGCAGCGGACTCGCCAGCGCGGGCCGTCGCATTGAACCCCATACTGCGCGGGCATAGCATCGGGTCATGATTGATTGGTCCTCATGCTCAGCTGTCCAACGCGACCCCCAGAGGGTCAGCGGTGCGTGGGTATTCCGTGACACTCGCGTGCCTGTGTCAGCTCTATTCGAGAATCTTGAAGACGGCGCGCAAATTTCGGAATTTCTGGAATGGTTCCCAGGCGTTACTCTGGAGCAGGCGCGACGGGTACTTGATCACGCCGTGCGGTCCCTTGACGTTGCGTGAGTGAAGATCCTGCTTGATCAGGGAGCACCTGCTCCCTTGCGACGGCATCTCCCTTCCCATCAACTCGAGACCGCCTGCGAAAGAGGCCGGGCAGCTACATCGAGATTGAATTGCGTAGCGACACCTGACCCTGCGAATTACCGGTTTACCGGAGAAAGCAAACGGTCTTCCGCTTGACGTGTGTGCCGTTGATTTTTCGAAATTCTGTTCCATGGAGACCCACCCATGAAGCTACCAATCCACTCATCAGAAGTGCCAGCTCAAACCTGGTATGCGGGCACCGACCGCGAGATTCGTGGCAGAGCACTCAGTGACTTCGGAGGCAAGGCAAAAATTGGCGTTGGCTTGATGTGTTTGCCGCCCGGTTCGAACACGAAGCCCGGGCATTGGCATTCGATGGAAGAAGAGCACCTGTTCGCCGTGTCGGGAACCGCGACTCTCTATCTTGATCGACAGAACTTCCATCTTTGTCCCGGAAGTTACGTTTGTTTTCCAGCCGGTCAACCCGCAGCACACTACCTGTCCAACACCGGGAACACAGACTTTGAGTACGTGATCGTCGGTGAGCGCATCGAAGGCGATGAAGTTACTTATCCGCGTGGGGGCTAACACCTCGTTAACAAGAGTCGTCTCTGTGCTGACGACGCGTCGCACCGCTGGGTGTGTCAACGTAGGCTCAACGAGGTGTGGCCTCGTGAGCCCCTGTAGGAGGGGTCTCCCGACCCCGATCGCTCGTTCAACAAGGTGTGGCCGCGTGAGTTCCCGGGAAGTCCCATGGCTGCTTCCCCGCTATCTCGCGTATCCTTGGTCGCACTTTGGTTACGATGAGGAGACCATGGATGATCGTGACCCGACTCAAGCTGACAAACTGGCGTAACTTTCGAAAGCTCGATGTTCAACTGCGCGAAGTCACCTACGTTCTAGGCCCCAATGCCTCCGGTAAGTCGAATCTACTTGATGTCTTTCGATTCCTGCGTGACGTAAGCAAACCCCGCGGAGGCGGACTCCAAACCGCCGTCGCGGATCGCGGTGGAATCAGCAAACTGCGATGCCTGCACGCTCGACGTGATCCCGAAGTATTGATCGAAGTTCACCTTGCAGAGTCTGCCGATGACGAACCGAAGTGGCGCTACGTGCTCGGTTTCAAGGCGGCGCTTGACCCCAGGAACCGCAGGAACCAAGAAGTCTCGGTTTCTCAGGAGCAGGTGTGGATGGATGGCAAGTCCCTGTTGAACCGACCGGGACAATCAGACAAGAACGATCTCCAACTGTTGAGCCAGACCCATCTGGAGCAGATTCAGACGAACACCAAGTTTCGTGATCTGATTACATTCTTTGGCGACACTACCTACCAGCACCTGGTCCCCCAGTTGTTGAAATTCGCCGATAAGTTAGGCGGCCACCGAATCGAGGATGATCCGTTCGGTCAGGGACTTCTGGAGCGCATCGCCAAAACTCCAGCGAGGACCCGAAATGCACGCCTCACCAAAATTGGCAAAGCACTGTCGCTCGCAGTGCCGCAGTTCCAAGAGCTCAAGTATGTCCAGGATGAGCTCGGTCACCCACACCTCGAAGCGCTCTACGCGCACCACCGCCCGAACGCCGGTTGGCAATCTGAGGAGTACTTCTCCGACGGAACACTTCGTTTACTCGGCCTTCTCTGGGTACTGCTTGGCGGTGATTCACTCCTGCTTCTCGAGGAGCCAGAAATCTCTCTCAACGATGCGATCGTCAGGCAGATCCCGTTGATGCTTCACCGCGTCCAGCAAGGCCGAACGCGACGACAAGTTCTAATCTCCACTCACAGCGAAGCGCTTCTAAGCAACCAGGGGATCGACGGTCGTGGGATCGTTCTCCTGCAGTCCGGACCTGAAGGATCCACGGCTCGTACGATAGACACTGACGAGGCACGATTGATTAAAGGCGGCTTGTCGGTATCCGAGGTCGTGCTTCCCAAGACCCGACCGTTGACGGTCAACCAGCTCGGATTTTGGTAGATGCTGTCCGTTGCCCTCGCTACGGAGGATGAGTTAAGTGAAGCAGTCGGTCAGCGTTTGTTGCTCGACTCATACCCAGATATCGTGGTGGATCCGCTAATCCGCAGGAGTGGATCTGGTTATCTGCGTTCACGCATCAGCAACTGGTGCGAAATTGCAGAGCATCAACCATTGGTGTTGTTGGCCGATCTCGATCAATCGCGTTGCGCGCCATCGCTCATTCGAGAGTGGTTGGGACGCCGTCCTCAACCACCTCGCCTGATTTTTCGGATCGCTGTACGAGAGGTCGAAGCATGGCTCTTGGCAGATCACGAAGCGATGCAAGCCCTTCTGGGGCGCACTGCCCGGCTCCCGAGGGATCCCGACGCGGTACCCGATCCGAAGCGATACCTCCTGGATTTAGCCAAGCACGCGAAACGTGCTGTTCGCGCTGACCTTCTGGCGTCAGAAGGCGCGATTGCAAATCAGGGCTTGGGCTACAACACTCGGCTGAGTGCATTCGTCGAGAACGAATGGGATCCTCACAGAGCAGCAGTCCGTTCAAACAGTCTGCTGCGTGCTCTGACGCGCATCCGCGACCTCGCACCTCGTTAGCTCAAGTGGTAATTGTGCGCTGAGAGAACCGGCTTGAGCCAAACAATCGAACACCAGGGCAAGTCTGATTGATCGGAGTTACCCTATGGCGGTCGCGCCCATCACGAACAGCCATCAAATGACTGCATCCCTGTACTCACGCCTCAGCGTACTCATGTTCCTCCAGTTTTTCGTCTGGGGCGCCTGGTTCGTTACCCTCGGCACCTACCTCAATGGTCTGGGTTTCTCCGGCACGGATATCGGCACGGCTTATCTCACCAACAACATCGGCGCAATCATTGCACCGTTTTTTGTCGGCATGATCGCCGACCGGTTTTTTGCATCAGAGCGCATCAGTGGTCTGCTCCACCTGGCCGGTGGAGTGATCCTGTATTACGTGAGTACGCTCAGCGATGCGCGCGAGATCATCGTGTGGTTGCTGGTCTACAACGCCTGTTACATGTCGAGCCTGGCACTCGCCAACAGCATCGGCTTCGCGCACATGGAAAACGCCGATGCCCAGTTTCCGAAGGTACGAGTCTGGGGCACGATCGGCTGGATCGTTGCCGGTCTGGCCATCACCTTCATGCTGGCTGGATTCGTGGACGACGTCGAAGCAACCCGACTGCCGATGACCATGGCCGCAGGTTGTTCATTGGTCCTGGGCTTGTACTGCTTCACGCTGCCGCACACACCCCCTGCAGCCAAAGGCAAGCGGGTGAGAATCGGTGACGTGCTTGGTGTTGACGCGCTGGCCTTGTTGAAGAACAAGTCATTCGCGCTGTTCGCCTTGAGCTCACTGCTGATCTGCATACCGCTTGCGTTCTATTACAGCTTCGCAAACCTCTTTCTGAACGAACTGGGGATGCAGGGTGCTGCCGCCAAAATGAGCCTGGGACAGATGTCGGAGGCACTGTTCATGCTGGCCATGCCATTGTGTTTCCGCCGGCTTGGCGTGAAGTGGATGTTGCTGATCGGCATGATCGCATGGGTACTTCGTTATGGACTGTTTGCGTATGGATCCATGGATCTGGTCGGCTTCCTCTATCTCGGCATCCTGCTGCACGGCGTGTGTTACGACTTCTTCTTCGTCACCGGCCAGATCTACGTGAATCAACAGGCTGCACCTGAAATACGCGCGAGTGCTCAGGGTTTTCTCGCGCTGATCACCTACGGGGTGGGCATGGCGATCGGTACCTACATCGCCGGCATGGTGGTTGATGCTCATGTGATCGAAGGTGGGCATCACTGGCAGTCCATCTGGCTGCTGCCGTGCGCTTTCGCAGCACTGATCGCGGGGCTCTTTGCGCTGGTGTTTCGTGAGCCTGTTCGGCGCTTGGTGGAACCCACCGGTAATCTGCAATCGGGTGCAAACGCACCATGATCACACGCCGCATGTCCCTGGCTTTTTTCGGACTGCTCGCAGGTGCGACCGCCCTACCCGTTCGCGCGGCGCAGCGCCGTATCGAACACGCAGGCGTGCAGCTCTACACCTTGCGCGAGGCCATGGCGAAGGATGCTGCCGCGACCCTGGCTTCCGTGGCCGCTGCGGGTTACCGCGAAGTGGAACTCGCAGGCACCGGAAACCTGAGCGCCGATCAGTTTGCACAGGCGCTTCGTAACACAGCGCTCACCGCACCTGCAGCCCACGTTCCCTATGACCTGATCAGGGACCAGCCCGACGAATTGTTGGCGATGTCACAGACCATTGGCTGCAAGTACCTGGTGCTGCCGTGGTTGTCGCCGGACCTGCGCAATTACAAAGGTTATTCAGCCGCCATTGACCTGCTCAATCGCTTCGGCGATCAGTGTCAGAAGTCCGGTGTGCAGCTCTGTTATCACAACCATGATTTCGAATTTCAACGCATCGATGGTGAGGTTGTTTTTGATCGCCTGCTCAGGGAATGTGATCGGGATCGGGTGAAGTTTGAGCTGGATCTCTATTGGGTGACTCACGCAGGTGCCGATGGCGCCGCCTACCTGCGTGCGGACCCGCAGCGTTTTCCGCTGTGTCATGTGAAAGACCGAAACGCTGCAGGTGAGATGGTGGATGTTGGCGAGGGCGTAATCGATTTTGCCTCGATGTTTGCTGCCGGCTCTGGTCTGCGGCACTACTTCGTTGAACACGACAAGCCTGCGGATGCACTCGCCAGCATCATTTCAAGCATTCAGGCACTTAAACGGATTCGATTCTGATGCGACATATCCTTGCACTGCTACTGACCTGTGTTTGCCCAACGTTTGTCCTCGGGGCGGATCAGTGGGACGAACTATTCAACGGCCGTGACCTCGACGGATGGAGTCCTAAGATTCGCGGTCAGGAAGCAGGCCACGATCCGGCAGGTACCTTCCGGGTCGAAGACGGGAACCTCGTGGTCTCTTACGCAGATTATGTTTCGTTTGATGACCGCTTCGGACATCTCTTTTTCAAGCAACCGTTTTCGCACTATCGCCTGCGACTCGAATACCGTTTTGTGGGTGATCAAGCACCCGGTGCGCCGGATTGGGCTTTCAAAAACAGCGGCGTCATGGTGCAGAGCCAGTCGCCTTACACCATGCCTGCAGCACAGGACTTCCCGATCTCCATCGAGGTTCAGTTTCTCGGCGGCCGTGGTGATGGCGTCTCACGACCGACCGCGAACATGTGTTCTCCCGGTACCCACATCGTCTACCAGGGGAAGTTCACGGATACCCACTGCCTACCATCCGCTGCGCCAACCTTTCACGGTGAAGAATGGGTGCACGTGGAGGTTCTGGTGGAAGAAGACCGGGTGATTGAGCACTTTGTCAACGGCGAATCGGTGATGTCTTACGGCGGATTGACTACTGGCGGTGGCGTCGTGTCCGGGCATCAACCGGAGCAGAAACCGGAAGGCGCGCCACTCAAGAGCGGCTATATCGCGTTGCAGAGCGAAGGGCATCCCATTCAATTTCGCAATCTATCGGTACTGGATCTCGGCACCTCTCGATAACATGCGAGCGCCCGGGATCAGGCGTGACGAGCCCACGCACGCTCGCCTTCCGTGTACTCCACACACGGATCCCACCGCCCGGGTGATTCCACGTAACGCATCGCCTGGGTATAGCCGATCTCGGAGGTGAAGTACCCAAGTACCGTCAGCTCCTTGATCATGCGGAAATAGTGGGGTGGTTCCTCCGCGCCGAGGGTGAGGCCGTACTCGTGTGCCTCCTTGTCAAGACGGACCAGCAGCGCGTGGCGCTGTGTTGCATCAACTTCCAGATAGCCTCGCTGAAAGCTGCGCATGCACTCCGCTTCCAGCATCAACATCCCGTCCATGAAGATGCGGCGTTCATCGGGTGAGTAGGCATCAGTCACCATCACTGTTATGAATGCGCCCACTCCAGCAGCCTTTGCACCGGGCGTAGTGGTTGCGGGCAGAATGGTCTCGGCCACTTCGTCGAGCCATTCAATTTGTGTGTCGCTGAACAGGCTGCCAACCACGACAAGTCGGCGATCCGTTCCAATCGTGCAGGCGCTCAGCAGGGTGCCGGTGCCTGCAAGTGCGGTGAAACCTGCGGCGGTCAGCGCCCGTTGAATGATCTCGCGGCGGGAGTAACTTGCAGTCATGACAACATCCCTGGATTAACCAGACATTTCCTGATCAAAGATTCCGGCGATTCAGCTCGTCTACGGCATGAGCTGCCGCGCGGGCTGTCAGCGCCATATAGGTGAGCGACGGGTTCTGGTTGGCTGACGAGGTCATGCACGCGCCGTCGGTGACAAACACATTGGGTGCATCCCACACCTGGTTCCAGCCGTTGAGAACCGATGTTTCAGAGTCGCGGCCCATGCGCGCGGTACCCATCTCGTGGATTCCCATACCGGGTGCATAACCCGCATCGTAGGTCGCAATGTCCCGGGCACCAACCGCATCGAGCATCTCTGCCATGTCGTTCATCATGTCCTTGCGCATCGCGTTCTCATTCGCGCCGATTTCACAGTCGATGGCGAGGACCGGCAGACCCCACTTGTCGGTGCGGCTCTGATCGATGCGGACATGGTTATCGTGGTTCGGCAGCATCTCGCCAAATGCGGTCGCACCCAGGGTCCATTCACCAGGTGTTGCCAAAGCGTCCTTGAACGCCGCGCCGACGCCGAGCTCCCGCACTGCGCGAGTCCAGTCCTCACGACCGGCGCTACCCTGATAGCCGAAGCCGCGCAGGTACTCGCGCTGGTCGTCACCGAGGTTTCGGTAGCGGGGAATGTAGAAGCCCGTGGGCCTGGCGCCGAAATAGTACTTGTCGTTCAAACCGTCCAGCCGACCACGCGCACCCAAGCGAAAGTGATGGTCCATCAGGTTGTGCCCAAGTTCGCCGCTGCGGCTGCCAAGACCACCAGGCCACACGTCGGTTGCGGAACGCATCAGGAGCCACGCCGAGTTCAACGTCGACGCACAGAGAAAGACGATTCGCGATGGATACTCCGTCGTGTTGCCTGTTACTGCGTCCTGCACACGCACCCCGACCACGCGTTTCGTGTCTTTGTCATAGTTGAGTTCGGTGACGATGGCAAACGGCCTGAGCACAAGCTTGCCCGTGGCCATGGCCGCAGGCAGGGTCGATGACTGGGTGGAGAAATAGGCGCCGAACGGACAACCGAGCGAACACGCGCTACGGTGCTGACACGGGGCACGTCCGGGCAGCGGCTCTGTCAGGTTGGCGACACGTCCCGGGATAATGCGACGACGACCGCCAAATGACTTGAGTAGACGCTCAGCAGAGCGTGATTCGCCACAATTCAGCGCCATGGGTGGTTGGAACTGTCCATCAGGCAACTGGGACAGCCCTTCGATGGAGCCGGAAATTCCCGCGAATAGCTCGACGTGGTCGTACCACGGCGCGAGATCGTTGTAACGAATCGGCCAATCCACCGCGATTCCTTCCCTGGCATTGGCTTCGAAGTCATAGTCGCTCAATCGATAACTTTGCCGTCCCCAGGTGAGCGACCGGCCACCCACCTGGTAACCACGGTACCAGTCGAACCGTTTGATCTCGGTATACGGTGCATCCTGATCTGACACCCACCAGTCCAGGTTTTTTTCATTCAATGGATAGTCACGTCGCAGTACCGGGTACGCCAGTTCCATGGCGTGGGTGCGCTGTCCGCGGTGTGGATATTCCCAGGGCGCCTTGGTCGCGTTCACATAATCCTTCACGTGCTCGACATTCTTGCCCCGCTCGAGCAACAGCACGTTGAGACCACGTTCGGTGAGTTCCTTGGCAGCCCAGCCACCCGCAATGCCTGAGCCGACGACGATGGCGTCGAATTCAATGTCTGTCTTGGACACTGCCTGCTCTCCTTAAGGTTGTAATCCCAGGCGATCAAGTTGTTGTTGCAGGTGTGCAAGCGCTTCCTCGTTGGGACCTGGATAATCCCCGACGATCGGCTGGTTGCCGACGTAGCCGAGTTCGGTTATGCCCTGCGGACTCGAATAGAACATGCCGGAGACCAGAAACCGGAAGCGTGTCATGAACTGTACCGCACCGGTCAAATCCGGCGGATAAGCTCGCTCCGGAAAGGCAATGGCATCAACCAGCGCGAGCTGATCGTTGTTTTCGAGCGCGATGAAAGGTGCCGCGTGCCGACGCTGCGCTTCGCGGTCCAGCCAGTCGAAGCCGGCCAGCAGCAGTTGACGGTCCTTGTGTTGCTCCGGGTAAGGCGCACTGATCCACTCGTCGAGCACGTCGACGACGCCGACCTGGCTGGCGCCTGGAGTATCGCCCTCCGCTGGAATCAGAATGTCGGCCAATACTGCGACGAGCGTCCGGGTTTTCGGGTCGAAGGTGTCAGGCCAGGGTATCGCCGGGTGAATGAGATCCGGGTCCGTGCCATAACCCGCAGCGCTAACGGGTGGAAGCCGTGGCCATGACCAAAGCGCCGTGCCATCTGCACCCGTCGCGATCACACAACCGTATGGCAGTGTGCTGCTCGCGGCGAACAGGGCTGCCCGTCGCAGCGATTCACGTCGTGTCAGTCCGCTTTTACCTTCTCTACCTACCGTGGGGTGACTCATACAACACCTCGCTGCATGGCCCGAGCCAGCCAGTCTGCGTTACGCATGGCGAGGGTCATGAGTGTCAGCGTGCAATTCTTGTGAGGATTGGACACAAACACTCCACCATCCAGAATGAAAAGATTGGACACGTCCCACGTCTGCCCCCATTCGTTGGTCACCGACGTGCGGCGATCGGTACCCATGCGCGTTGTACCCACCTCATGAATGATCTCGCCGCCTTTTTTGATCGCCTCTTCCGGACGCCTGTCAGGCTCATCGGCATGGCCACCCATGGTTTCAATGATCTGCCGCGCGGTGGCCATACCGTGCGCGACCTGGTTGAGTTCATGCTCGGACCAGCGCCAGTGGAACCTCGGCACAGGAATGCCCCACTGATCTTTCACTACCGGATCAATCTCCATGAAGCAGCGCGCGTTCGGCAACATCTCGCCACGTAATGACAGATTGACGGACGCGCCGTAGCGTTGCCTGACACGTGCCTTCAGCGCCGCACCATATCCCGCAGCGGAAAGACCGACTCCCATTCCCGGTTGTGGAAACGCACCACCCACTTCGAAGTGGTAACCACGCGGAAAGTTCAGCTCACCACGCGCCGCTGCGTCATAACCCCACCAGGGAATGAACAGATGATTGGCCGTGTGGCCATCCTCGTTGTAACGCGGTCGGTTTTCGAGTGCCGGAACGTAACCCGAAACCGAGGCGCCAGTGGAATCCATCAGGTTACGACCGACCTGGCCGCTGGAGTTGGCGATACCATCGGGCAGCGCATCCGTGCGGGAGTTCAGCAGGATGCGGGCAGATTCGCAGGCGCTCGCGGCCAGGACAACCACGCGTGCCGGCAGTGTCTCTGACTGCCGGGTTCTGCGGTTGATGAAACTGACACCGGTGGCCCTGCCATCGGGGTTGACGTTTATAGAACGGACCATGGCGTCGGTGACGATGTGCAGTAATCCCGTGGCCTTCGCCATGGGCAGCAATGATGTGGTGGTCTGGAATGCGGCGCCTATCGAGCACCCCTTACCGCAGTTGGTAGCCCAGAAACAGGGTTGGCGGTTATCCAGGGGCCGCGTCAGGATGGCACGACGCATCGGCACCATCGGAATCCCAAGCTTCTTCGCAGCCGCGGCCATCAGCAGCTCTGGTACTCGCGGCTTCGGCGGCTTATGCAATACGCCCGGTGAAGAGTCGGGCATGTCTTCGATGCCCGGGTTGTCGCCACACACGCCGATCAGTCTTTCCGCTTCGTCGTACCAGGGTGCGATGTCCGCATATTCGAAGGGCCAGTCGGCACCGTGGCCATCGCGGCTAAACCCCTTGAAGTCATGGTGACTGAACCGCAATGAAAAACGTCCCCAGTGATTGGTGCGCCCGCCGAGCATGCGCGCTCGCCACCACAGGAACTCGCTGCCTTCGGCTACCGTGTAGGGTTCACCCGGCACTTGCCAACCACCATCCACAGTGGCGTCATAAAAGCCGAATGGCTTGTCAGGTGTGGACATGCCGCGCAGCGGTGCCTGTGCATTGGTGTGGAACATCGGCGTTTCGCGTACGGGATCGTAATCACGTCCGGCTTCCAGCATCAGCACCCGCAAGCCACTTCGTGTGAGCATGTACGCGGCCATGGCGCCACCAGCACCGGAACCCACCACCACCGCGTCGTAATGGAAACCCTGATAGACGTGACTCACGGCAGCCGCCGTATGCGGATGTTGCGGAACGCGACCCGGTCGCCATGATCCTGCAGCCCGATGTGACCTTCGCGCATCGTTCCAAATCCTTCCCAGGTGGCGAACTTGCTGCCGGCAACAAGTTCATTCCATGACGGGCTACCGATCACCACGTCAACCGTCGCCTCGCCGTTCTGAAAGGATTGCAGGTGACCCGCCTGGTGGCGGATGCGAAGGTGATTCCACTCGCCAGCCGGACGCTGCGACGTGGCAGGTGCGGCAATCATGTCGTAGAGCGACCCGGAGCGTCGGTTGGCCTGTTTGTTTTCCGGATGACGTGCGTCATCGAGGATCTGGATTTCCGGGGCGTGAACATAGATGGGTCGGTCGGATTCGTCGGCGAGAAAAAAGATGCCGCTGTTGCCACCCGAAGCGATCTGCCACTCCAGTTCCAGCTCGAAGTCTGAGTAGGTTTCACGGGTGATCAGGTCACCTCCGCCCTGCCCTGTGAGCACGATTTGACCATCCTTGATGATCCAGGGGACGGGAATGTCGGCGCGGCCGTACCCTCGCCATTGCGCCAGAGAGCTGCCATCGAAGAGTGTTGTCCAGCCGTCCTCTGTCGGGGTGGTTGTGTGTGAGGCCTCTTTAATTGCCACGCAACCCAGCATCAGCGCAGTACACAGGCAGCCAAATGCCGCGGTCATGCGGCGCGAAATCCGGATGGTTCTCAATGGGCGCGCATGTGGACAGCGCATGGCGCTGAGTTCGTGATTCGCGTGTCTATCCATCGTCGGCCCCCTGGAATGACAAAGTTGCAAGCTCTTCCCCGTCGATGGCACCTGCCATCGCCGTCATGTCTGATCTTGTGACACTTGCACGTTGTCGGCGTCTACTTCCTCGCTGAGCCGGGCCCGCAGCGTCGCCGCTATCGTTGCCAGCCATAATGCCAGAATGCTAGCCCGCCCTCCCATGGAGTTCCCGTCGTCGGTAAGCTGCCTACGAAAAAAGACTGTGTTCACGTCACTTCAGCCACTCTATCCAGACGCAGGCATTCCACCGCTTCCCGTGACCGCTCCGCCAGCGCACTCAAGGTGCCTCGCCAGGCCTTCCGTAAATTCGCCATGAATGACTCGTCACCTTCCCGACAAGCGTCTCGCGAACAGGCTTGTGAACACCAGCACAGGATCCCGCGCCTATGCAGACAGTCCTGGCCGTTCAAGGTGATGAATCCGGCCTTGCTGACAAACCAGCCGACGCGACATCGAACTAGTCTCCAGTGTCCAAAGGCAATGCGTGCAGCAATTCTTCGACTATGACAGCGCACCCTGCAACCGTTGGATGCTCAAACAGGGCACGCAGAGGGAGTTCCACTGCAAAGTAAGACCTTACCCGGTTGATGACCCGCGTGGCGAGGAGCGAGTCACCCCCAAGTTCGAAAAAGCTGCTGTCTGACTCGACGTCACGCAGAGCAAGTACATCCTGCCAGATATGCCTGAGTGCAGCTGCTATCGGTTCTTCGGTAGTCACCGAACCAGGAGTCGCGAGAGGGCCGTTCGGCAACTTAGTCCGCGCTGTGTCGGTATGCCGCTCACTCAGCCGTAGTCGCTGTACCTTGCCGGATGGTCCACGAGGCAGATCTTCCTCGAACAGGATTAGGGCCGGTGTCTTGTATGCGCCGAGCAGCCGGGCACAGTGCGCAAGCAGTGACTGCTCAAGTGCGGCTGACGGCTGGATACCGGGTTTCAACACGACATGCGCAGCGAGATCTTCACCAAAATGGTGATCGGGAATACCGATCACGGCGACCTCCTGTATATCGGGATGCTGGATCAGTGCATCGTCAATCTCGCGCGGCGCGATGTTTACGCCACCCTTGATGATCACCTCCTTGACGCGCCCGACGATGGTTACATAACCGTCGCCATCCTGGCGAGCAAGATCCCCCGTACGCAGCCAACCGTCGGAGCCAAGCACCTCTGCAGTCGCGTCGGGGTCCTTGTAATAGCCCTGCATGACACGCGGACTGCGGATATGCATCTCGCCTGTTTGACCACGACTGACGGGATAACCCTCCGCATCGACGATTTGCAGTTCGTGGACAGGCAAACCTGGTGAGCCAACTTTCCGCAGTTCACGTCGCGGCGGTGTTTGCAAAACCTCACCGGCTTCCGTCATGCCCATACCTTCGACCAGCAGTACTTGAAATCGCGTTTCAAATTCATGGTGCAGGAATGGCGCGAGCGGCGCAGAAGAGCAGCGGACGAAACGTATGTTTGCGATCTGTTTGCGGACCTCCAGGGAAAGCGATGCCTCGCGGTCTACCAGTTGAGCGACGATGCTCGGTACAGCCGCGAACCATGTGCATCGATACTGTGCCACACTCGGCCAGACACGCGTGACGCTGAAACGGCGCGCAACCACAATGGAACCGCCACAGAGCAACATTGGCAGGTACGTCGTTACCAGCGCATTCAAGTGATACAGCGGCAGCAGACTCAACGCCCGGTCCTGTGCGCTAAAACCATAAACCGAAATCGTGTGGTCGATGCCTGACAGCAGGTTCTGGTGACTGAAGACGACACCTCGGGCCTTGCCGGTACTGCCGGATGTGTACATGACCAGTGCGTCGTCCAGCGGACCAATCGCCGGCAGTTGCAAGGCACCGTCGCGGTTCTGTTTCTGCCCCGGGTCGAAATCGGGTTCTGCATGGACGATCTGGATAGGACGCGTGATGTGCGCGATACAGCTATCCAGAAGCGATCGGTAATCCGATGCGCAAAAAATCAGGCGAGCATCGCAGTGATCAAGGGTATGCGTCAGCTGGCCAGGTCCGGCGACCACGCTGAGTGGAACGGGCACAAAACCGCCATACATGGCACCAAGAATCAACTCGACCGTGAACACCCCGTTGTCGAGCAGGATCGCAACCTTGTCACCTTTCCCGAGGCCTGATCGGCAGAGATCCGTGGCAACACCGCGCACCGCATCTTGGAAGCATCTGAAATTGACCACACGTCCAGATTCCGGATCGATGAGAAAGGGTGCATCCGGTGCGCGGTCAGCAAGGAGGTCAACAATATCCCGCAGAGTCTTGCGTGTGTCTGCAGGACCTGCATCCAGGCTCACCTCAGGGCTCCGATGGAAATCTCGGACTCAACACACATCGACATGTTTCCTTTGCCTTGGGTTGGCACCATCCGACTCAAGGATGTGGATCGGCGCAGCCACCCCCACTGTCCATAGGCTCCAGAAGCCCTTATGAAGGGACTTGCCGTTCTCATCCTGCGGCCACGCCTCAATCTCACCTGGTCCAAAGTGTCATCGGCCGCCCGGTAACCACAAATGATCGCCTCCTGGAAGCTGCCTTCGACTGGGTTAGACTTCGCGCCCAACCCGATTGTTGATCCGCTACGGTCCACTAGTCAGGTTGGTTCGTCGGGGTGTAGACGACAGAGTCGCCACGAGGGAGTCGCCACAAGGTCACACCTGAAAACCGCGAAGACAAAACCGCGAAGACACACCTCGCGGCACGGATCGTTGCCGACACATACGGAGGTGAACTGATGGGAAAATCGCTGGTGTCACAGCGAGCTCTGACTTCGAATCGCGATGTGTGTCCTCGTAGCATTTTAGGCAGCCGAATGCCGGTCATGCGGCGCGAAATCCTTAGGGTTCTCAATGGATGTACCCCTGAATTGTCACAACATGCGGGTGCGAGAATGCAGGTCGCAGACCTGGTGATCAAGCGGGGCGGGTACTCGTACGCTATTTCTCATTGCGCATGCGGCCAGGTGGTCTCTTGCCTGTGTTGTGCTCGGGTTGCTGAGCCTGCTTGTTCGCAGTCTCCGACAGCGATTGTCTGGGCCGTAGAAGATCGCGATCAGGGGATCTACCGGTCATGAGGTCGGCCCCGGTTGATGGCGACTCGCAACATCTGTTGTGGGTGCGGTCATCGCATGCGCCTCACCCTGGTCGGGAGATCTAAGGTAATTCTTTTTTTCTGGAAGAGAGGCCCCGCATTTCACGCGTGAAAAATGGTGGTGCATCCGTGCACCACTAAAGAAGGTCTGATTAATCAGACCTTCCCTAATTGACCGGTTTGCGAAAACGTAAGGTCATGCGATCACTTTCGCCAATCGTCTGATACCTGGCCTTGTCTTGCTCGCCCGCTGCGTAGCTCGGCGGCAAGGTCCACACACCCTTGGCGTAATCCTTGGTGTCGCTTGGATTGGCGTTGATCTCGCTCTTCTCTTCGAGCACGAAGCCGGCCGACGTTGCGCCATCTATGACGAGCTGTTCGGTGGTATAGCCGGACTTCAAGGATTGTTCGCGAGTCGTGCCTGGCTTGGCGCGATGTTCGACCACACCGAATACACCACCCGGCTTAAGTGCGGCAAAAACGGCCTTGAACACGGCCACTTCGCCGTCGTCTTTCAGCCAGTTGTGCACGTTGCGAAATGTCATCACCACATCCGCCGATGCAGCCGGCGCGATGTCCACCACGTTGGGCGGCATGAAGGGTGTCACCACCACGCGATCATAGATTGCGGGTGCGGCGGCCAGCTTTTGCGTGAAGGCAGCGATGGCTTTTTTGGGATAGTCGGCAGTGGAGTCGGCTGGGAAATGGGCCGCGTAGAGTTTACCGTTATCACGCAGCCAAGGCGCCAGGATCTCGGTGTACCAACCGCCGCCGGGCATGATCTCGACCACCGTCATGGTCGGCTGCACGCCGAAAAACGCGAGGGTTTGTGCGGGGTGCCGATAAACGTCCCGCGCGCGATTGGCCTCACTGCGCTGGGTGCCAGCGAGGGCCGCGTCCAGGCCCGCATCGGCCGCTGCATGGGGAACATGGGTGAGCAACGCACACAAAACGCCGGCCAAACCGGCGCGGCACAGGGAAAAACGCATGGCGAAACCTCCTCCTCGATGATTGAAGGGGCCATCATCGCATGGACGCACTCGGGTAGGTCAGTTAACCACGAGGACACACACCGGGGTTTGTAGTCCAAAGCGCACAGCGGCGCAAGCGAACTTCCCGACTATTCGTCGATAACAGCGCGTGGACCAACTCAGTCATGAAATTGGGCAGAAAGACAAACGTGGCCTCTGCCCACCAAAACCATCACGAGGCGGCCATCACGAGGACACACCTCGCGATTTCGAGGTGACGACCTGAGGGTATGGCCGCTCGAACGGAGCGTGATTCGAAACTTTCACGAGGTGTGTCTTCGGAGAAGTGTCTTCGGAGATGAGTCGTGCGGTACGCAAAAACGTGACACTTCGATCGCTGCATTCTGGAAACAGGCTGAGCTTTTTTGATGTCACGCGGATACGTAATTTTCAATAATTCCCCCGCCAAGTCGCTACGCCTGTATCACAAGGCAGAGGCCACAGCCCAGCTAACAGGGCAAATGACTGGCAGTTTGCCTGGTCAATCACCGATATCCCGGTCGGGGCCAGAGGCGCTAAAAAGCAAGGACCCAACGGGGCCAGAAGCCGCTTCTCGAACCTATCGGCACTGCCGTGCACTCAAGGTTACCGACCCACGTATGCTCACCACATCACACGCCAGCAGAGTCGGGCTGGCCGCCAACCCGACAACTCGACTTTCAGCGCACACAACCAGCGAGAAACTTCCCGGAAACGTTTCGCCTCCTTGGTTGATCATGTGTCTTTATTAGAAGACAATTCCCCATGAGGTACGAAGTCAGAACCACCATGGCATTCCGAACATGGTTGAAAAGACTGCGAGACCTGAACGCCCGAACCCGAGTCGCTGACCGGATTCGCCGGGTGGAAGCCGGCAACTTTGGTGACCACAAGTTTCTCCCGGGCGATCTTGGAGAGTTGCGGGTTAATGCTGGTCCAGGCTATCGCGTGTACTTCACGATACGCGGATCGGTTGTGTTCATCGCGCTGGTTGGTGGCGACAAGTCAACGCAGCAGAGGGACATCGAACGGGCAAGACAGATGATCAACGACCTCTGACCGAAACGGCGGTGACATATGGCAAAAATCAAGACGGTCCCCTTCGACATCCAGGACTACCTGGACAGTCCGGAAGCGCGAGCGACCTATCTCAACGCCGCTTTGGAGGACGGTGATGTCGATCACCTGCTGGTTGCGCTCGGTGATGTCGCCAAAGCCACCGGCATGAGCGATATCGCCACTGCTATCGGAATGAGCCGCACGACGTTATATCAAGCGCTGTCCGGTGAACGCGACCCACGCATCAGCACTGTTGTTGCTGTACTTGCGCAGCTCGGACTCAAGATCGAAGTGAAGGCAGCCTGATATCGACAGCCGACCTGCTTTCATGAGCTTCGATCCAGAAGCCATTGAATTCGCACGCCACCTGCTCTCCGCCTTGGCAGAATACCGCATGAAAAGACCTTGGCACGATGGGCGAGTCAATGGTGGTTGCGTCGTGTAAGGCGTGGCGTCTATGTGCCCGTCTCGCTCGATTCCCTTGGCAGCGAGCACGTCCTCGACGATCCTTGGGAAACCACGAGGACACACACCGGGGTGGAGACCACGAGGACACACATCGGGGTTTGTAGTCCAGAGCGCACAGCGGCGCCGGCGAACTTCCCGACAGTTCGTCGATAACGACGCGTGGACCCAACTCAGTCATGACTTTGGGCAGAAGCACAAATGTGGTCTCTGCTCTCCGAAGTATGCGCCCTGGTTTCCGCGAGGTGTGTCTTCGTACGTAGGAACTCAGATCGCGATCAGGAGATCGCTCCTACCGGTACAACCATCACCGACGCAGCATCGGCAGCGCAGCTTGAACCAATTCCACGATCGCAATGTGATGAAGCGAGTCGAGTCGATGCCACTCACATCTATCCGTGCTGCCTTCGACTTCATGACGAAGATCGCCGCTTCAGGATGTTCACCAAATTCAATTCCACCGCCCGGCAACGTCCACATGCCAGCGCCAGCCACCCCTTGGGACAGTCGGCAGAGCAGAATCCGATCGGCGTCGCACAGAAGGCCGTAGGCAGAGATTCGTGTGACTTCAATTCTGGTCATTGCTCATTCCCCTTTCCGATGCTGCTGAGGCAATGAAGTCACAGCCTGAAGCAGGGTGATTTGAACATCGTTTGCGCTACCGGCGATCGAGCGGACCCATCGTCAACAAGTCCGCGACTGGAACACCACTGACCTGATGCTCACTCCCCCGCCCCTTCTTTCTCCTCCCGACGGGCGCCAGCGAGAATACCTGGCAGTGAATAATTGGCTTCATGACAGGCGTATTCGTAGATGCGATCCTGGGTGCGCCGGAGCGAAAGTTCACCAACCCAGGTCTGCGTGTAGGCCCCCGGATCATCCACTTCAAACCGGTACACGATTTCATCGATGCCCACTCGGGTAAATCGCTCCGTGACCTTCGCATCTTTGGTCATGTAGAACTGATGCGTAATAGCTTCACGAAAACTTTGACCAGGATGGAAGTTACTGGTCTCCACCACCAGTGTTCCATCCTCCCAACGGCCGATGGAGTCACCGAACCACGGCCGTACGTTGTCCGGTGGATGCGTGCCGCCCAACCTGATGACGCGAGCATCATGATTCATCTCGACCAGAATCATGACGTGCCCCGGGGACTGCACGATCTGGTAGTTGTTGTTGTACAGCACCGGCAGCATCGGCGGACCACCGGTGGACCCAAAGCCAACCAGGCAACGTTCGCCCAATGGCCGCTGTTCCGGACCATCAAAACTCCGTGTCAGCCTGAACAGAAACCCGCCGAGTTTCAGACGTGCGCCCAACCGCCACGGTAGACGCCCATCTTCGGGAATCACGATCTGCGAACTGCGTGCCTGACCATTGACACGCATGACCCGGGTACCCGGGTCCATCCAGAAGCTGTTATAGCCGCCAACGTCACCGCCAGACTCGACACCCGTCTCCGGCACGTCGTCGATGGCGGCATAACCTTCGGCATTGCGGGTTTCCCACGCCTGAGCCTCCTCGTCAGAGATGGCGAGCTGCTTGAATCCGCGCGGACGCTCCAGCGTCGTGATGGTCGCACTGGTCCAGGTGCCCTGCAGATCCGGCCATCCTTCTGGTGTTACTGGTGCAACCCAGGGCTCCGCGAACGCGTAACCGGCAAGTAGCAGGATCAAGACAAAGCAGCGCACACGGGTCACGGTGCCGGTTCCGGCTGCAGCGGTTCCTTGCGCAGCTTTCCGTACATCAGTTCCTCAACGAATTCGATACATTTGAACTGCGACAGTTGCGCGTCTACACCCACCCGCCGGTACACCGGCATACGAATGGTCCACGGTCGGGTAAAGGTTTTCGGGTCGTCGATAATCGCCTCATAGTCCATGACATGGGCGTTTTGCAGCGTATAGCGCTCGGTCACAACCAGCGCCTCGCTGTGGTGATTACCAGAACGGTCGAACCAGGTTTGGTCATTCTGGCCGGTCACCTTGACCACCAGCGTATCGCCATCCCAGGTCGCATAGGACTGCCCCATCCACGAATCTACCGGCGCTTCGCCTGGATCCTGCAACTCCAGATTTCGCGTCGCACCGGCATATTCGTAGGCGATGAAGATCGCGGCATCGCTGTGGAATATCTGGAACGGGAATGGCAGATAGGTAGTCCGTGGCACACCCGGGAGATAACACTTGATCTCGGGATCGGCTGTCAACCAGTTCGCCTGGTTATCCTGTTGTTTCTTGCGTGCATCGGCGTGGTATGGAATTTCATTGCCGATCACGACACCGAGCCCCGCCGGTACTGCACCGACAGCACCCAGTGCAAGCACCTCGGTGGCCGGCACTGCACCGAAAGGTCCTGGTCGGGTGGCCATCGCGATGCGTGCAGGGTGCGCCAGAAGATCGTAGTTGGCGGTGTTCAGAACTTGCCAGACGCCGTTGAAGTCCGGTTTGCCATCGGCGCGCCGAGGAACATTGAGAGGAATATCAAGAGGAATATTGAAAGAAACATTGGGAGAAGCATTGGGAGAAACATCAACCGGCACGTCGACAGCCACGGTCTCCGTTGCCCTCAATCCGGGCGTCACAAACGAGAGGGTCAGCACGGCCATGCAAACGAGTATTCGATCAGTGCGCTTCATGGTCTGCTCCTTTTCCCGAGCACGGTTCGACGAACCAGCCATACACCAGCAGCCGCGGCCAGGATCGCTTCCACGCTGACCAGCCGGAAATCGTTCCAGCCCGCACCAATCCAGATCGACAGCGGTATCGCTGCCACCACCATGGCACAGAGCACCGCAGTGACAATCCGCCCGGCAGGCGCGATCTGTGCCGGCAGGATCACGGCGGCCAGCACCGTAACAAACAGGCCCACGTAGACGACCCATTCAATACCCGTGGTATGCCATGGCGCAACACAGGCACCACCGACCAGGGCATCCGGCGCGCAGCGGCCATCCAGCAGGCGGACCACGCCTTCACCTGCAAAGCCGCCTGCTGCGACCACCACCACGAACACTAATGGCACGCTGAACCAGCACACGATGAACTTCACCAGCTGCATGATGAATCGCCCCCACGAAAGAACGTTCAGTCTACTTCAGCTCGAACCAGCGTGACGACGAGCGCTCAAGTCCGATAGACCCCTTGTTTCTATCGGCGATCAAACAACGCGGCGAACAACTCGCTCACCAAACTCACCCAACCGATCGAGCCCACCCGGCCCACCGAAGAAGAAGGCCGGCAACATGGCTCGGCTGACACCCAGTTCAGCAAGCTGCTCGGCACCGGCAACCGGGTCTGCCATCTGCTGTCCGAACATGGCGTTGATCTCGATACTCGCAGGGTCACGTCCAGCACGTTCGGTCGCTTCACGAACCCTGCGAATCAATTGACCCAATCGATGCACGTCACCTTCGCCCGGGAAGTAACCATCGGCGATCCGGGCCACACGCTGGATCGCCGCTTCGGAGTCACCACCGACGATAATCGGTATCGACCCCTGCACTGGCCGCGGGCTGCAGGTCACCGACTCGAAGTTGACGAACTCACCACTGAACGATGCAGCAGGACCCGCCCATAGTGCCTTCATCGCAGCAACGTACTCATCATTGCGTGCCCCGCGTCGTTCCCACGGCACGCCGAGTGCGTCGAACTCCTCTTTCATCCAGCCGACGCCGAGCCCGAGCTCCACACGACCGCCGGACAGGCGATCAAGTGTTGCCAGCTCCTTGGCCAGCACCAGCGGATTGCGCTGCGGGACAATCAGAATGCACGTGCCAAGCCGCATCGAGGGTACGGCTGCCGCTGCGAACGCAAGCCAGATCAGTGGATCAGGCACTGGCGTGTCTGGGGCTGCCGGGATCTTCCCATCAGCGCTGTAGGGGTACTTCGACTCAATCGTGGATGGCAGGATCACATGCTCACCACCCCACAGCGACTCGAACCCTGCGGCCTCTGCCGCTTTGCAAACATCCAGTGCAGCAGGCCCATCGATGCCGATGCTGCTCGCAAACGCCAATCCGAATTTCAAGCTTGTTTCTCCGTTAGACCGTGCGTCATCAATTCGCGACTGATGCTGGAATCCAGCTGCCATGGAAACCCGACGGAATGCGCGGCAGTTCGATCGATGCCACAGGCTCGCTGTCCATCGTCCGGGCGTCCATCACCACAAAGCGGCTCATGTTGGTCGCGGCATCGTGCACGTACGTCATGAGATAACCATCGTCCTCGTTCTTGCCACCTGCTGCTGGCACGAATACCGGCTCACCGGGTGAGCGGCCACGACCGAGCGAGATTTCGCTGCGCTCACCAGTCTGGCGATCGTACTTGCGTATGACACCCGACGCAGTCATGGGGTCCGCGCCAGCACTGTCGGACATGCCCATCACATAACCGTAACGATGCTTGAGCCCGATGACGCTGTCGGCAACACGTGGGAATTCACCGGGACGGTCATCGACCTGTTCTTCATGCACCTTCCCCGTCTTCGTATCGATCGTCCAACGCCAGAGTTGTGGCATCGGGAAATCCATCATCGAGTCACGCCAGATATGACTGAATCGCGCGACATCAAGCACGATCTTGTCGCCTTCTTCGTACGAGTTCATCGGGTGGAAGACGTAACAAGGGTTGATGTCGTACCAGCGCACTTGAGCGTCAGTGCCATTACGTGGCATCACGCCGAGACGCGCCGGATAGTTGTCGTCCCAGCGGATCGGCATCCCGCCACTCATCGCCAGTTTCATGTCGAACACTGCAGGCAGGTCCATGAAGATGACGTGATTCTGCGTGATGTTGAAGTCATGCATCATCGTTGGTCCACCCACCGTGATGTCTTCGGTCTGTACCAGCTTGCCGTCAGCCGATACACGCAGATAGCGCAGGTATGGCGCAAACGGCGCGTAGCCAAAGGCCAGCATTTCGCCGGTTACCGGACAGATCTTCGGGTGTGCTGTGAAGGAGCCCTTCAACCCACCGTCGAAGTCCAGAGCGCCGACCGTATCCAGGTCACCGTTCAGAACGTACGGGAAATGACCTTCTTCCAGTGCCAGAATCTTGCCGGCGTGGCCGACTACATGGGTGTTGGCCTTGGACGACTTCATGTCCATCACCACCGAAGGATCGAGAACATTGAGCTCATTGACCGGAGGATTGCAGATGAACGGAGTCTGCACATAACGATTGCGATACCACTCCGCCTTGCCATCTCGCAGGCGCATGCCGTGGATCATGCCATCACCGAAAAACGGGTGAATACTGGTACCGGTGAATGGATTGGCGCCATTACGGACATAGCGACCGTCCAGTTCGCGCGGGATGGCACCGGTGACCTTCAACTCGGTCATCGTGCGTTCTTCGGTAATCGGCCGTCCGTTGCCTCGCAGGTGTACCGGCGTGTTTTCTTCGACAATTGACACTGCTGACATGGCAGACGCTCCGTCTGGTTGGTTATGAACTGCTATCGTAGTTTCACCCGCACCATAATTCTACTCGTGGTAATTTAAAAGGATGGATCGTTCCAGGACATCACCCCGACATGGGGTTCAGGCGCCGCGTCGACCCGGCCGACCGGCAGGGCGAACTGCGGTGCATGGGGTCATCGCCGATCGAGAGTCACTGTTGGCCGCTGCTGAACGGCTGATTCGCGCCCAGGGTCCGAGCGTTTCGCTCGACGCCATCGCGGCCGAAGCCGGTGTCACGAAACCCATCCTCTACCGCGGCGTCGGTGATCGGGATGCGTTAGTCGATGCACTCGCACAGCGCCTGACCGCGCGCATGACAGACGAGGTCGCTAAGCTGGTTAGCGACGCCGCAGATACGCGCGATGCCGTGCGATGCCTTGTTGGCGGTTATCTCAGGCACGCCGAAGCCGACCGACATCTATATCTGTACGTCACGTTCAACGGCACCGGTGACGATCGTGTACGCAAGTCACTGTTACTGGCAGACGGAACGGCGGCTCAGTTCGCTCAGGGTATTGCTGCGTACCGGACTGCGCATGGCGCTGATCCCACTGTAGCCACCGCCTGGGCGTACGGGCTGGTTGGCGCCCTCCACTTCGTGACCCTGTGGTGGCTTCGGGATCAGTCTGTCGACGTCGAGCAGGTGACTGAGCAGCTCACAATGCTGCTCTGGTCTGGACTGCGGCTCGACGAGGCGCGTGCTCAGGATAAAACTGACGGATCTTGATCACGAGTACGCGACCTCAATCGGCCGCCGATCGCAGTCCATGAACCGCGTGGCATCACCGCCGTTGGCGGTTAGCATGCTCTGCATGTATTTCGAGAAGCCCTGTTGTTTAAGCTGGAAGTGCCGCACCAGATCGAGCATCCAGATCGGTACCTGACCGACGACACATTTAAGCTCCAGTACCACAGACGCGGTATCGCTCGTGAAATTCGCGACAAACGTGTTTTCGTGGTCGTAGTGACTCATGTTGTCGTCCAGCGCTGTGCACAGGCTGCTCTCGTTGCGGTAGCGCAGTGCGATGTCCATCGTCAGGCGAGCATAGTCGTCGACAGTCGAAAAAAAAGCGCGGCGGCGATAACTCGTCAGTATCTTCGGCTCGATGCCATAACTCGTAGCGAGATTCAGAAACCTTTCCTTGTTGGCACGTTCGGCAGGGGAATGGTCATTGCCGACTCGATAACCGGGGTCCATCAGGATCCGCGGCCACTCCTCCGCGCGCGCCGCTGCTCGATACTTCCTGATGCACAGATTTTTTTTGTGCTTGATCTCGAGGTAGTACGGTGGCTGTGTACCATCACCGTAGGTGCGCACTCGCATGTTGAAACGATGGATGCGGCCCCACAGCCGCTGCTTCAGAAACTCGCAGCCCGGTGTGTCGAAATACAGCGAGTTGACGGCATAAAAATGATCGTCGGTGTGGGAGCTGTGGTGATCGAGTTCGCAGTAGGGTTCGACAAAGAGCGAAATCGGTTCGACATACGACCAAGGTATCAAGTACTTGAACTCGTAACGTTCCAGTGTCATCGGTTGCTGCGCCTGCGTACTCATTTTTTCAGCTCCTCAAAGCGGCGGTTGACCCGTTGTTAACCAATTGCGCAGCGGCAACTGCGCGAGCTGCCCGTTGAGATGCAGATAGTCGAGGTAGTCGCGGCAGGCACGCTGGCGCAGTTCCGTCAGGCGTTCGCGCGTTTTCAGTTGCTCGTCGAGCGCTGCGAGAACTATGGCCTCGTCTCCTTGCTGGCGGGCGCGTTGCAACCGTAGATCGATTGTGGCGAGGGTTCCACCAATCGCGTTCACTTCGGATTGACGCCACTGGAGCTGTGCTCGCTTGTTCGCTGCCTCAAGTCGATCAACCTGAGTGCGGTTGCGCAGCTCTTCCGCCGCCGAGGCAACATCGTATTCACGCCGAGCACTATCGAAGCTCCTGCCACCCAAGGGCAAACGCACACCGACCAGAAATCCGACCGAGTCGGTCCGCGTTCGACGGTCGGTGGTCCTTTCAACTTGCAGAAGATCAATTGCCCAGCCCTGCCGCGCCTTGTCTATCCGCGCCTGCTGTTTGGCAAGTTCCAGCACCAAGGCCTCTTCGCGTTCACCGACCATGGTTTCGTTGACTGGTGTGGTGGTGATGATGCGCAGCATCTGCTCGATCGCGATCACATCGTCTGCCCGGGGTTCAATGCCGATTGCGGTCTGCAAGGATGCAAAACGATCACGTTGCACACGATCTTGTTCGATCAAACGGGACAGGTTCAGTTCTGCTGCCAACAGTCCGCTCGGTCGAAAGTCATTCGTCTGCGCCAGGCTTCGCTGGTACTGAACTTCGATGTCGGCAAGTGCGCGAGCCTGGTCAAAGGCTTCAACTCGGTTTTGTTGTTCGAGCAGATCCAGCCATTGCAAATAGCGCGACTTAAGCCGGTTGTTGAGAGCTGTCTGAGACTGCAGATCGAGCTGCCGTTGTCGCAGATCGAGCACTGCGTCTTCCGCTGCTATCTGACGAGGGAACTTGGGCGAGATGCGCAGCGCGAAAGCATGTTGGTCCGGATCGTCGGCGGCGCGCAACTGCGCATCATTGATCCAGCGGTTGAGACCGCGCATACCGCCCGGTGGCGTAGCGTGTGCATTCGCACTCGAATCGATGACCGCTTCGCGCAGAAACTGGTCGACGCTCAGCTGCGCCCATACCGGCAATGAGCCAACGATCAGTATGAGAAAGCAAGCGAGAGACTTCATAGACCACTCCATGCTGCTACTTGGCAGCGGCGATGGGGAGATGTTCCGATCGTTTGTCATCGATCACCAGGTAACGATCACCATCACGTTTCGAGGCGAAGACGCTGGTCATTCCAAAACTGAAAATCGCCGCGACTCGCTCCGACCAGGGCCGAGACTGCATGCTGATCATGACCTTCTCTCCCATCAGCAGTGGACTGCCTTCAGGTAAGGAGATAACAGCTTCACGACCCCATGCCGGAAAACGCGGATTCCGGTTGAGCCGCTCCGGATACTCAACGATCCGACTGCCAATACTCTCTACTTTGCCCTCGATCCGTTGCTCCAACTGGCTCGGACGAATCGGCTGAACCCAAACGATTTCACTGACAGCTATTTTGTTGTAGACGTTTTCGTGGATATAGCCTTTGACAAAACGTGGTGACTCACCATGCACGGTCAGGATCGACTTGAACGGCGCCACTTGTTCGCCAGGCCGCACGTTGATGCTGCCAACACGACCAGCGACGCTGGCACGCACGCTAAGATCGTCGCGCTGACGTTCAAGTTCGGCTTTGCGATCCTGCAATTCGGCCAGCTCCGCCTCGAATGGGTCGGCGTTACCAGCGATTTGACTGCGCAGACTTAGAATTTCCTGGTTGAGCGAACTGTCGACATATCGTCGTTGTTCCAGCAAGGCGTCAAGCTCGGCACTGAGCGGGCTGCCGTTGCTTGAACCAGCTGGACCGCCGGAAATGTCCTGCAGTAGTCGCTGGTTCAAGGCGCGCCGCGAACCTATCGATTGGATCTGCACATCAAGCTCGGCAAGCTTGGCTGCGCGCTCAGCAATTTTTTCGCTGAGCTTGGCGCCAAGATTCCCGACACCACCACGATGAACGGCTAGCGCGGTGCGAATCTGGTCGTCGATCTGCTTCAAATCCGCATTGAGTGATGGACGGTGAATGCGTAGTAACACCGCACCGGGCTCGACTGCGGCAGCTTCCGAAACAAGCACCTCAACGATCTCGACCGGGTAGCTGAAGCGGATGTTCTGTTCACTTTGATCGGCGATGCCGAAAAAATGCGTGGATTCGCCTTGCAGCTGCGTGCCGAGCAAGACCAACATCAGTATTGTGCCGATCCAGGCCAGAGGCAGGAGTTTTTTGCTGTCGTGTCGGTTCGGATTCATTGGCCTCCCCAGTCCAGAATGTTCATGAATAGTCCGGACAGGCACCCGTCAAATGTCGACCGTGGCTTCCTGCATCATCAGGCTGACGCCACGGATATCGTTGAGTTCGCTGAGTGTCGCGAGCAGGTCTTCGTGTCTACGACCATTGCGCAATTTGACGTGATAGGCGTAGTCGAGCCGATTGCCCTGCTCGATTTCGCGCAAGGTGACCAGCGAAAACGTTTTGCAATTAGCCTGCATCTTCTCTTCGAGACTGGCGCGTGACACGCTCTGGTTCGGCAAATTGAACCGAAGCATCCCGTCATAAAAACTGTCGGGCCCAAAGGGCGACAAGTACAAGAGAAAAGCGGCGCCACAGAATACTGTGGTGCCGATCAACGCAACTGAAAACGCATAGGCACCGCAGGCGATGCCCGCAGACATGCCGGCGAACAGGAACAACAAGTCGCGAGGGTCTTTGAGATTGGTGCGAAAGCGGATCACCGCCATCGCTGCCATGATACCCAGGCCGCGCGCCAGGCTGTCGCCGACAGCCTGAATGACCATCGCCGAAACGATCGAGATCAGGACGATGGCCTGAACATAATTGCGCGAATACGACAGGCCACGGAAAGTTCTTTGATAAACAAACGCCAAGCCCGTGGACAATACAAAGGCAAGCAGTAAGGCGTACAGCGGAACGGTAGGGCTCGCGATCTCGGTAACCGTCTGTACGTCAAAGGCGTCAAACATGGACATTGGCCCGTTGCAGTGTGAAGGTTTTATGACAGTGCGCGTACGTAGACGTGCCAATGACAGAAATCAATCGTGGACTGCGCAGGATTGGGACGAATCATCATCAAGACGCACACACCACTGGCGAAGCTAACTGGACAAAAATTACGCAACCGAAGATGCTGCGCAGGGTGTTTAAGAGCTGCGGAACGATTGACTGGAGAGAAGGTCGGTATTGCAGCGGAAATCAAACCGTAAGGTCACAACCCATGAAGTTGGCAGATCCAGTCATGAGACGTCGAGTAAATGCGCCCTGTGTGAGGAATTTCCCGATCGCGAACCATTGGTTCCCTGACTTTGGGGGAGCGATCTCCTGATCGCGGATGCCATCGCCGTCCGAGACCGCTTCTGCAACGGGGAGGACCGCCTGACGCCTCGCCGCGTTGTGCGTCTGCAGATTTACCGATTATTGTCGAATCAAGGTTAGTCTGCCTCCCTGCAAAGTTTCTGGACTTTGCTAGCCTTTCTGCATGAACAGATCAATGAACGCGAAAGACAGCAGCAAACTCGATGAAGCCAGACGCTGGCATATTGAGGGTCGACGGGCTGATGCCAAGCCTGTCTATAACAGGCTGCTGCGAAAATACCCCGCCAACAGCGATGTCCAGTCACTCATGGCTGCCCTACTGCTCGATGACGGCGAGGCCGTCAACGCCCTGCCCTTTCTGCGCCGGCTCACCGTTGCGCGGCCCGCAGACGCCGATCTGCAATACAATCTCGGGTTGGCGCTGGCGGAGTCCGGAGAGTATCGCGCCGCAATCGACGCCTACTCAATCGCGCTTCGATTGTCACCGGCACACGCCTTGGCCTGGTACAACACAGGGCTTTCGTGGCGCAAGTTGGGCAACGCTGACAAAGCCATAGACGCTCTACTGCAGGACACCGCCTTGCGACCACGCGCTGACGGTTGCCGTTTGTTGTCCCGCTTGTACAAGGAACGAAAAGAACTGACGCTGGCCCGTGACTACGCTTACCGATGCGTGGAACTGGAAGGTGCCAAACCCGCTGATCTTGACTACCTGGTTGCTCTGGAATCCAGAATTCTCGCGGAATCGATGTTCATCAGTGACGCTCAGGCACTGGAAATCGAAACGCTTGCCGTACACGCAGCGCAACTAACGCCAGACAATGCCGAAGCGTTGACCAATCTTGGCATGGTGTACAGCCAGCTGGGCGATTTTGCAGGTGGCATACCACCTCTGCAGCGTGCGCACGCGCTCGATTCGAGCAACGAAAACTGCCTGAAGCTGCTCGCCGTCATGTTGATGACCATGGGCGATATCGAAGGCGGCTGGCGACTGAGCATGAGCCGCGAGCGGGTTTCGAATACTCCGGACATCGCCACCATACCGCGCTGGCAAGGCAGGATACGTCCCGGTCTGCGCCTGGTCGTCCTGCGTGAGCAGGGTGTGGGTGATGAGATCCTGTACGCACACATGCTGACAGACTTGCTGGATGCCGGAGTGCACGTGACGTTTCCTTGCGACCCTCGTCTGGTTCCACTGTTCCGTCGCAGCGAACCACGTCTGAACGTTTCCGCTGGATTAACTCAGGAAGAGTTCAACGATCACGACGCCTTTGTCGGCCTGGGCGAGCTGCATGTCTGGCTGCGACCTACCCTCGCCGAACTACCGCCGCCAAAACAACTGTTCCAACCGGATCTCGAAACACGCAATCGCTTTCGAGCGCAGTGGGAGCAGCTCTATCCTGGTCGGCGATACGTTGGTTTGTCGTGGCTTAGCCATAGCTCCTACAACGGTGCCAGCAAGTCGATTCCGCTGGCTCTTCTTGACCCCATTCTGCAAACACCGGATACGGTATTCGTCTGCGCCCAGTATGGTGATGGGGTGGTCAAACTTGCTGAACATGCACGTCAACGCGGAATTCTGGTCCACGTTGACCCGACATGCAACGCCTTGTCTGATCTTGAAATCGCCGCCGCTCAACTAGCGGCGATGGATGAGTTTGTATCCGTTTCCAATGCCAGTGTGCATCTGGCTGGGGCTCTCGGTGTGAAAACACATGCACTCATTGGACGACGCCCGGTATGGCACTGGTTTCTACAAGGCGCTCAATCTCGCTGGTATCCCGACGTGACGTTGTATCGCCAGATCTACCTCGACAGTTGGGATGAACCCATAGCCGATATCGCTGCAAATCTCAGGAGGCGATGATGAACGCCAATACTATTCGCGTTTTCATTGGTTACGATCGAAGTGAAGTTGCCGCGTTCAATGTTCTGGCGCACAGCATTCTGGAACAGGCCAGCCTGCCGGTTTCCATTACACCTGTCATGCTGTCGCAACTGTCTGGGGTTTACAGTCGCCCACCGCATGCACTCGCTTCAACTGAATTTTCGTTCTCCCGCTTCCTGGTGCCCTGGCTGTGCAATTTTGATGGTTATGCAATCTTCATGGACTGCGACATGCTGTGTCGTGCAGACATCGCAGAACTTTGGACATATCGCAGCCCCTCGAGGACGATCCAGGTCGTGAAACACGACTATCAACCTGATCGATCAATCAAGTTCAACAACAATATACAAACCCGCTACCACCGCAAGAACTGGTCCAGTGTGATGCTGATGAACTGTTCCAGGTGTAGATCGCTCTCACCGGAGTACGTCAACACCGCGACTGGCCTGGAGTTACACCAGTTCAAGTGGATCGAGGATGATGAACAGATCGGATCGTTGCCACAGGGCTGGAATCATCTCGTCGGTTACGACCGTCATCAAACTGATGCCCAACTGGTCCACTTTACCGAAGGGGGCCCCTACTTCGAATCGTATGCTGAATGTGATTATGCGGCGGAGTGGAATGCCGCCAAGGATCGCATGTTGTCGGTCTGTGACCGGGAAAGCATGACTGTCGTCGCCTGATCGTTGGACACTTGAAACGGTGAGGCGTTAACCCAGCCTAACAGAGCCTGGACAGCTCTTCATGAGCGAACGTCATCTCTCGTTCCAAAGCTGTCAACAATGACGGCACGTCGTCCCAATGATCGTACTGGGCGTGTTTTTCCACCTCAGAAGCCAGTTCAGCACAGGTTTTCGCGCCGATGTTCGCGCAACTCCCCTTGAGAGAATGCGCCAATCTTAGAATGGCCTGACGCTCTCCGGATTTCCACATCAGCTGTAACTGAGCGTGTTGGATTGAAGATTCCCGCAGAAAAACTTCAAGCAACTCGGTGAATCCCTCTTCCATGATTTCACGCAATCCCTCCAGTATCTCGGCATCGACATAGTCAGACATGGTCGGCGCTCCAGTTGAAACGGACCACCACGGAGTTGCCTGGTTCTTCGTAGGTCACTTCATCACACAATTCGTGCAACAGCAGCAAACCGCGGCCGTAATAACCAGCACTTTTTCTTTGCGATCGAATCGCAGTTTTTTTGAAATCGAATCCGCAGCCACTGTCCGTCACGCGTAGAGTCAACACACCGCCAGCGTCATCGATTTCGTTAGTCAGTTCAAAACGAATGAAACCTTCCAGTTTCTCCAGGGCCTGGGCGCGACGGGCGTAGTAAGTTGAGAACCCGTCGGCGGAATCCTTGAGTGAAGAATCAAGCCCCATCACACCATGTTCAAGAGCGTTGGAATAGGTTTCAGCGAGAATTGTATAGATTTCGCTCGCCCGACGACGAAGCTGGGGGGATTCCATCAAGATGTGCTGAAGCATTGGCAACGGATTGAATCCACGCAAGGAGCGTGACCCGAGTTCGTAAGTGAGCTTCCAATCTTGTGGCGAACCCACAAATCCAGCCGTTTCGCCACTGGACCTGTCCAGATCAACAGCATTCAGAACCGAAACTTCGACCAATGTCAGATCATCAGTGCGCGCCTGATTTGCCATGTGTGCCTGAACTCTGGCGAGTACAGTTTCAAACACCATCGTTGAAGGCGCACACCGCACAACATCGACCAGATGCTCATGTCCAAACGCCCCACCCACGGCGTTTTCTGCTTCGACCAGACCATCCGTACACAGGATGATGCTATCGCCAGGTTCTACTTCGACCATCCCGGTACTTGCGACAAAATTGTGATCGTCCAATATGCCAAGTGGCAGGTGCCGAGAGACGATCTCGAATACATCCTGTTTCGAGTGACGAACGAGAAGGGCTGACGGCAGACCACCATTCCAATACTCCAGAGTGTTTTTGCGCAGTGACAGCCTGAGCATGGTCACGCAGCAAAAGTACCCTGGTGGCAAAACCAACCGGAGCTTGCGGTTCGATTCGCGCAGGATATCGGCGACGCTGAAACCCTTCGCCGTCATGCCGTAAAACGTATCGGCGAGTGGCAATGCTCCAATGGCCGCTGTCAGTCCATGGCCGGTGAAGTCTCCCAACAGGACCAAGAGGTCACCGGCAGGATCATGCGCTGCCAGAAGGACATCGCCATTAAAAACCGACATCGGTGACAGCAGGTGTTTGAGAAACGGCCCTTTCAGTTTTCCCGTGTGTGCAATGTTGTCAAAGATGGACTTTGCCGCCATCTGCTCCTGCAACAAGTGCGATTGCAAGCGGACAAGTTCCTCGCGCTGCACTGTCAACTGCTGCTGTTGCGTGCGTAAGCGAGTCAACGCCTGCAACTTTGCCTTCAGAACTATCGGGTTATAGGGTTTGGAGAGAAAGTCGTCACCACCGGCCTCCAGACAGCGGTGCAACCAATCATTTCCGGTTAGCGAAGACAGAAAAACGATCGGTACGTAATTTTCGGCTGACGTCGCACGAACGATGCGCGCCACTTCGAATCCATCGAGCCCTGGCATCATCGCATCGAGCAGCACAACATCTGGGGCATGCTCAGAAAATTTCGCAAGTGCCTCATGACCATCCACTGCAGTGATGACCTCAAAACCCTCGCGCTCGACGATACGTGCCAGCAACAGGCGGTCCGAGGCATTGTCTTCAGCAACCAGAACACGCGTCATGGGCAGATCCACCTATCGATGCCCGACTCCGATGCCGTCATTACTAACCGGAAGTTCAAGCTCGAAGTTCAAGAGCGAAAATCAGTGAATGGCGAACAACTGCTCAAAATTGGAGATCGCGAGAATCTTGCGCACGTCGGGTGAGCAGTTCACGATTTCAACCTTGGCACTCGACGCGTTTGCGTGGTCGCGCAACAGCAACAACATGCCGAGTGCTGAGCTATCCAGATAGTTGGCATCCTTCAGGTTGACGGTGAAGAGATCGGGGCTGGACTCCAGCGCCTCGTAACTTTCACGAAAGTCCCGGTGCGAGCTGAAGTCGAATCGCCCGGTCACGCTGATCGTCAAGCGTGTCCCTTCAGCATTGAGTTCTTGCACAATAGCCATCTTGGCAGTGTCCTTATTCTGGATCCTTGAGACCTGTCCATCTTCCAGTTGCAGGCGAACGGTGTATTGACCGGCGTCTCAATTTCCTGTCCTCCTCTACCCGTTCCCGTTCCCGAATGTGAGCGACAACCTTTTCTGCGCTACGCAGGCTGGTGAGCGCCTGACGCCACACGAGATCCCGGCGTTTGACCTCTTCGTCCAGACGGCTGGCCTGTTGTCTGCGGCTTAACACCAGATCATGAACTTTACCGGCAAACAGCTGATGTCGCCGGACAATCAGCGCGGGCGCTTCACCCAGCCTTTGCAGTGCGTATTCCCGTTCCAGGGCTTCCGTATCTGCCACTTCGCGTAACGCTGTCTGTGCTGGAATTTTGACCTGGGCCAGCCTGGATCGCGCCTGCAACATTCGCGCCCTGCGGAGTTTAAGCAGTGCATCCAGAGCGTTTTGTGAGTGCCTAACCACTGATACAGCACTCCGCCGTTAAGGCTATTTCGATACGGATCATGGAATCAGCGCCTGGCCGTCACCAAACAGCACCCGTAGCCGAGCCATGGATTCGACATAAGTGACTTGCAGACTGTCTGGCTGCTTGAGAAATTCCACAAGCCTCGCGCGGCGAGCGATGGCTTCATCCGTCAATGGGTCTGCGCCTCGTTGATAAGCACCCATGTTGATCAGGTCTTCCTGTTCCGAGTACCGCGACCACAACGCCTTGAATCGCACGGATAACATTCGTTCGGCCTCTGGAACGATTCTGGTCTGCAATCGACTAACAGAGGCGCCCACGTCGACCGCAGGGTAAATGCCTGCGTCGGCCAATCGCCGGCTGAGGACGATGTGGCCATCAAGAATTGCACGTGCTGCATCAACAATTGGATCCTGCAGATCGTCTTCTTCCATCAGTACGGTGTAAAACGCGGTGATGCTGCCAGACTCGGTTCGCCCGGTACGTTCCACCAGCTTGGGCAGCAGCGCAAAAACGGAAGGTGTATAACCTTTGGTTGCCGGGGGTTCACCCAACGCCAGACCAATTTCTCGTTGCGCCTGTGCACACCGGGTCAAGGAATCCATCAACAGCAGCACACTTTTTCCTTGATGGCGATGATACTCTGCCAATTCAGTGGCCAACCAAGCACCACGTAGACGCAGCGCAGGAGAATCATCAGCCGGAGAGACCACCACGGTCGCATGCGGCAGTCCCCCGCCAAGATTGTCCTCGATGAACTCACGAACCTCTCGACCCCGTTCACCAATCATCGCCAGGATGACAACGTCGGCTTTGGTGTTACGTGCAAGCATGCCCAGCGTGACACTTTTCCCCACCCCGCTGCCCGCAAAAAGCCCGACCCGTTGTCCCTTGCCAACAGTAATGAGCGCATTGATGCTGGTGACGCCAACATCCAGGACTTCGTCAATCGGTGGTCGAACGAGGGGATTGATCCGCTCCAGACGCGAAGCCACCGCCTTCTGTTGGCCCAATGGGCCTCGACCATCGATAGGCGCGCCGGAAGCATCGATGATACGTCCCAAAGCCGCCATCGCGTCCGGTACTGGCAGCATCATCGCCAGTCGCACAGGTGCGCCCACCTGCAGTCCACTCATTTGATCCAGCGGCATGAGGTAGATCGTATCTCCCTTGAAGCCAACAACCTCTGCGCCTTTCGGACCATGAGCAGTCAGAATCTCTACGCGTTCACCGAGTTCTGCACTCAGTCCGGAAGCCTCAACAAGCAATCCTATACTCGACGTGACACACCCACATCGACGCGCCCTGACAATCTGCCGCACGGTCGCAGTCGCAAGCTCGAAGCGCAGCGCTTCAGCGTTCAAAGGAGAGGCTCTGTTCAAGCAGACAATTGAATTCAGAAATCAGATCAGCGGACCAACTGGCACAATCAGAATTCACCTGGACGGCGTACGGCGGTAACGAAGCGTCCTCACCGACTTCTTGGTCCATCAGTGTCGCCAGCGAGCGCGCCAGGTCCGGATGAGCGCGAATCGAAAGTGTGCCACCGGCGGGCAACACATCGATGGCCTGCTGCAGCATGGTCTTGAACACCTCGGGATCACCCCGGAGTGTTGATCCCAACAAAGCTTCAAACGCCCCGCGAACAAACTCGACCAGCCCCACAACCTGCTGTTCGGCAAGCTGTAGACGATGCTGTTCCAGAGACTGATGCAGCAGCTGAACCGCTTTGATCTTCGGTGCTAATTCAAGTTCAGCCTGACGACGGCCTTCCGCGAGCCCTTCGACCCGAGCCGACTCCCGTGCAGACCTTTCCAGCTCCTCGAACGACGGCGCCAGTACCGGGCGCGCGTCTGGTCGAACACTTGGCCACGTAAAGAGTTGATTGGTCAAACCATCTCCTCACCGTTGCCGGTGATGACCAGCTCACCGTCTTCGGCAAGCTTGCGCGCAACGGTCAGAATTTCTTTCTGCGCCGCTTCAACCTCGGACAGGCGAACCGGTCCCTTGGCTTCCATATCATCTTTCAGAAGTTCGGCGGCTCGTTTTGACATATTGTTGAAGATTTTTTCGGACAACTCAGGATCTGCACCCTTGAGCGCTAACACCAGCATTTCCGTTGTGACTTCGCGCAGTAGTGTCTGAATGCCACGATCATCGATCTGCATCAGGTTATCGAAAATGAACATCATCTCCTGAATCGATTCACACAGGCTTTCATCACTTTCACGGATCTTCTCAAGCACCGCTTGATCCGTACCTCGTGCCATCTTGTTCATGATCTCTGCAGCGCTACGTCGCCCACCAAGCTGCGCAAAACGATTGGCCGTCTGGCGTCCAGCATGTTGCTCAAGAACCGCAGCCAGTTCGGTCAATGCAGTCGGAGAAACCGAATCCAGCTTTGCGACCCGCATGACGATTTCAGCACAGTGTGCTGGATCATTGAGATAGCCCAGCACCTCACCTGCCTGTTCTGCCTCCAGATACGACAGCACAATGGCTTGTACCTGCGGATGCTCTTCCTTCATGAAGTCGGCTATGGCGCGCGAGTCCATCCAGCGCAGCTTTTCCAGCCCACCGGTACTGCCGCCGCTGATGCGTTCGAGCAGTGTGGTTGCCTTGTGTTCGCCAAGCGCGCCAACCAGCATTCGTTTGAGATAGTCTGGTACACCCAGCGACAGTCCACTTTGTTCAGTAACCTCGTCCAGAAACGAGCCGATAACCATTTCAATGTCGCGACGGGGAATGGAACCCAGCGACGCCATCGCTTCGCCAACCCGCTGAACCTCGCGTGGATCAAGGTAACGCAGCACTTTGGCTGCTTCTTCTTCACCCAATGACAGGAGCAGGATGGCTGCCTGCTGAACCGAACCGATGACCGAATCCGTTGCCATTTCACTCATCTCGTGTCACCCACTGTTTGACCACTTCCGCCACCCGGTGGGGATCGTTCGCAACCAGCCCTTTGACGGCATCCAGCTTGGCAAGGGCCTGATGCGGGATAGCCTGGCCCGGCTCTGGCGGTGGCAAACCAAGCGCGGTATGCATTGAAATCTCTTCACGCGACTGATTGATATCAGCCATTTCCATGGCCTGTCGCTCGTGCACCATTTCTCCTGCCCGCGTCAGGGTTTTGTACAACGGTCGCAGCAAACCAAACGCCAGCAGCAACAGCACGATTCCGCCCAACGCCTGCTTGAGCACGTCAGTGAACCAGGTTTCCGTCCAGAATGGCGCCACTTCGTCAACGGCGACTTCGGTCCGGTAAAACGGACTCGATGTCACTGATAGGGTATCTCCCCGTTCGGTCATGAGGCCCACTGCACTGGTGATGGTAGCCTGCAGCTGCTGCAGTTCTTCTGCACTCCAGGGCTTGGTTTCTGTAACACCGGTTTCGGCGTTCGTGATCCGGTGATGATCAACCACCACTGACACCCCCAGTCGTGACAATCGTCCAACGCTCTGTTGCTCGTAGCGGACTGTGCGATCCATTTCATAATTACGAGTCGCTTCATTGCGAGTAGTACGCGGGCTGGGGCCTGCCTCGGCGGTGGTCGCTTGTGCTGCGGCTAGATTGCCAACTGGATCTGGCGGAGGTTGATTCGACAGCGTGCCAGGTACACCGATGATAGGCAGACTACCGACACGCTCTTCGACCGACGTAGACTCGCTACGAACTGCTGCAGACTCCTGCGGTCGATATTGTTCACTCGCTTGTTCCTGGCGGGTGAAGTCCACGTCAGCCGTCACCTGAGCCGTGTAGGCACCTGCGCCCACCAACTGTTCGAGGATCTGATCAATCTTGCCTTGCAGACCCGCTTCAATTCGAGCGACATGACTCAGCTGTCGTTCAGTTGCTTCAAGCGCAGGGTCTTCGTTCTGACGGGACAACAGCTTGCCGCTCTGGTCCACTACGGCAACCGCAGAAACCTCCAGCTCCGGCACGGCAGCAGCAACCAGATTGGTGATGCCCCGAATCTGTTCGCTATTCAGCGTCTTGCCTGCCAACAACGTTATCGACACCGACGCCGAAGGTTTGCGTCGATCACGCAGGAAAGTCGTGCTTTTTGGCAAGGCCAGCAAAACGCGCGCCTGTTGCACGCCGGTAATGGTGAGAATGCTCCTGGACAGTTCTCCTTCGATGCTGCGTCGATGCCGAGTGTTTTCCATGAACTGACTGACACCAAAGCCTTGCTCCTCATCCAGCAATTCGTAACCGCTCTGACCTTCTCTGGTCTGCGTGGAACCTGCTACCTGCATTCGAGCTTCATAGAAGTACTCAGCTGGCACCAGCAGTGTGCTGGTTTTGTGGTCAAGCTGATAAGGAATTCGCGCGGCCTCGAGAAGCTGTCCAAGCTCTGCGGCCTGAGTGGGTGAACTGATGCCGGCCACCGGCTTCATGTCATCATCACGCATCCACAAAGCGGCGAACAATCCCAGTGCAACGGTTCCGGCGAGTGCGATCAACAGCGTCACTTGCCGAACAACAGGCATGTTGACGGCGCCGCGGATGAAATCTCCGCCAGGAATTTTCAAACGTGCCACCGGTGAGGGCAAAGCGGCAATTGAGGTTTCGGACATTATTCGTGATTCCCCTGATTATGCTCAGATGGGCATGTTCATGATGTCTTGGTAGGCACTGACGAGCCGGTTACGCACCTGCACCGTGGCCTGAAACGCGACATTGGATTTCTGCATGGCAAGCATCGTACCGACCAGGTCATCACTGCGACCGGCTGCAAATGCTTCGGTTTTTGCACCGGCCTCTTTCTGTAGCGCATCGACGCTATCAAGTGCGACCTTCAACTGGGCACCGAATCCACTGCTCGGTGTAATCTTGTCAGTTGCACCTGCAACATCGGCTAGACGAGCCGCTTGCGCGCCTTCGAGTGGAGTCTGGGAGCGCATCGCTCGAATCTGCGCCAGGACACCATCAATGTCGGTACGTGATGATGCTAGCGTAGATTGCATAGGCATCGGGATGCTGCCGGAGATGGCGTTGATGCTCATGTGAGGTCCACCCCGAGATCTTTCAATCGCCGAAGTTTGTAGCGCAGCGTCCGCTCAGAGATGCCGAGGGTCTGCGCTGTCTGTACCCGATGTCCGTCGTGCACTCGTAACGCGGCGATAATGGTTTCGCCCTCTGCCAACAACAGGCTCTGCGCCAACTCACCCGTATGGCTATCGAGCTTCGCCATACCCAGATCGATATGGGCGGGATCAATCTGGTCGCCATCGCACAGTACCAAAGCCCGTTGAATGACGTTCTCCAGTTCACGCACGTTGCCGGGCCAGTCATATCGCGCCATAGACTCAAGCACGGCAGATGACACGCCTCGTATCTGTCGTGGGGCGATCAGGCGACGATGTTTGTGCAGGAAATGGGTGACCAGTCCAGGAATTTCTTCGGGTCGATTTCGCAGTGGTGGCAAAGTCAGAGGAAATACACTCAAACGAAAGTAGAGATCTTCACGCAGCTGTCCGCTTTTCAATGCCGCCTGGAGATCACGATTGGTCGTGGCGATGACACGCACATCAACACTGCGTGGCGCACGCGCACCTATCCGCTCGACTTCACGCTCCTGCAGTGCACGCAGCAGCTTTGCCTGCAGCCCCAGCGGCATTTCAGTAATTTCGTCGAGTAACAGCGTGCCACGTTCAGCCAGTTCAAATTTGCCAGGCCGACTCTCACTCGCTCCAGTAAATGCACCTTTTTCATGGCCAAACAGCATGGCCTCCAGCATGTTGTCCGGGATGGCGGCACAATTAACGGTTACAAAGGCTGCAGTCCGACGATCGCTGCTGCCATGAATGAATCGCGCCAGAACTTCTTTGCCAGTTCCGCTTTCACCACTGAGGAGTACTGCAACGTCTGTTGCCGCCACCCGCCGAGCTTGTTCGAACAGGCGTTCAGAAACAGGTGAAAGGGTTTTCACGCCGCGGCCCGAACAACGTGTGTGCCACTCGAACACTCCGCCTATCAGATCGACATCACTGGTCTGGCTGATGAGATAGTCCAGGGCGCCTTTTCTGACCGCTGCGATACCCGCAGCTGCCTCATTCTGACCATCAATAACAATGCAAGGCGGTAACGTGCGAGATAACGTGGCATCGAGCTTGCCGAACGACAAACTGTCAAACACCACCAGATCCGCACTGAGCGACGAGTCTGGCGTGATGATCGATACGTCACAGCCCATGTTACTGAGCTTGCGAGCCAATGATTCACTGCGCTGCAGACTGGCAAGGCATAGTCCGATCATGATGTTATCGGGAAATCCCGTACTTGCGCATTTTTTCCACCAGCGTCGTGCGGCGAATGTGCAATCTGTCCGCCGCTCTTGCCACCACTGCATCGGCGTCATCGAGTGCCTGTTCGATCAAACTTCTCTCCAGTCGAGACAAATAGTCTTTCAGGTCCATGCCGTTGACAGGCAAACGAACAGCTTCCGGATCATCGCTCAGCACCACTTCTTGAACACCAGGTCGTAACACGGGCTCGATTTGAGCTTCGCGAAATCGGCTCGGCAGGTCGCGGGTCGTGATCACTTCGTCACGGCACTGTATGGCCAACCGCTGCATGAGGGCGCGCAACTCACGTATATTGCCTGGCCACCCATGTCGTCCAAGTGTTGCCACGACGTCCACCGACAGCGTCATTACCAACCGTTGTTCACGCTCGATCTGGGCGCACAACGCATCGATGAGCAGGGGAATGTCTTCAGACCGCTCACGCAGGGGTACCAGAGGAATGGGATAGATGTTCAGCGCGTAGTAAAGATCCTCGCGGAACTCGCCCCGCTCGACCAAGCCCTCAAGGTTTCCCTGATCCGCAACAATGACCCGGATGTCAAGGGACCGCGCATGATCAGCGCCTAGGCGCGTGATTTCCCGCTTTTGCAGGACCCGCAGCAACTTAAGCTGCATGGCATAGCCCAGTGCTGCCGGCTCTTCCAGAAACAACGTGCCACCGTCCGCCAGCTCCAGCCTACCTGCCTTGCTGGTCAAAGCACCGACAAACGCGCCACGCTCATGTCCAAATAGCTCTCCTTCGAGCAACTCCGGCTGGATTGCGGAACAATTTACCGGCACAAACGGCCGATTGCAGCGCGCGGAAGCGGCATGCAGAGTCCGCGCTACAAATTCCTTACCAGTTCCGGACTCACCAATTAACCGTACTGGCACATCGCGATCAACAACCTTGGCGAGCAGTGAACGCGCCTCGGTCATCGGCGATGAGTGACCCAGCAGTCGTGCCAACAGATGGCGCTGTGGTCCCTGCTGCATGAGCTGCTCGTGGAGAATGGTCCGCACTTCGTGAATCGCGCTCTGCATCTGGTTCAAACGCAGGAGATCGATACTGGCAATGATGTTCCGCGCGGTTGGCGTGTCCTTGCCGACGTACAACAAGGGTGTCGAGGCCGGAACGCGCCGGACACACTCTCTGCCACTGGCCATCACCAGATGGCACTCACCGATGGGTGACAATTCGTGGCCCATGAATTCGACGATCCGCCCCAGTGCGTACTGCGCCATGTCATCGTCACCGATGACGCCAATCCTCAAAGCTGCTGCTTCCATGTGTATCCGTACCCCGTTCTCACCAAGGTCGACACACCCACGACAAACCCATGTCGTCATGCAGGTGATCGACGTCTCAAGGGAAGTAAAGTACGACTTTGGCAGGAGTCAATTAAATGACGGCACAATCGTGTTTAGACGCCTGTTTTTGGGACTTCCCGTCGGTGGGAAGGGGAAGGCCAGGCGGAAGCAGAAGCAGAAGCAGAAGCAGAAGCAGAAGCAGAAGCAGAAGCAGAAGCAGAAGCAGAAGCATCCAGATTAACCTCAATTGGACATAAATTAAGCAACAGAAAATGCTGCGCAGGGGTATTTAAGAGCTTCGGAACGATTGACTGGAGAGAAGGTCGGGATTGCAGCGGAAATCAAACCGTAAGGTCACAA